>JAPOKJ010000055.1 GCA_029977705.1 Burkholderiales bacterium
CGCCGCGAGTTGCTGCCGGGCAGCGCGGGCGCTGGCCGCTATCGGGGTGGCCATGCCCCGTTGATCGAACTGTGCCATCGCGACGGCTTGCCCTTTCACCTGTCGGCGGCCACCTTCGATCGTCGCGAACATCCGGCACGCGGCCGGGCCGGTGCTCCCGATGCCCGCGCCGGCGAATGCCGGCTCAGCGATGGCAGCCTGATCCGGGGCAAGGGCAAGTTCATGGTGCCGGCCGGCCAATCGGTCATCCTGCGCCTGCCGGGTGGCGCCGGCCTCGGCGCCCCCGAAGACCGCGATCCAGCCGCCAGGGCGCAGGACCAGCGGGACGGCATGGAAGGCATCGGGGCATCCCCAAAGCCCCTGTGACAAAAGTCCGCTGATCGGTCGGCTTTCTTTACAAAATCCTTTTCAGACTGTGCCAGGGAGATCACAAGCCATTGATTTTATTGATTTAAATATCAAATCCCTAGCCGGCACGGCAATTGCTTGAGAGAACTTATCTTCTGGAGACCCCCATGAAAAAATTCGCCCTCTGCGCCGCCCTGATTGGCACCCTGTTCTCGACCGCAGCCTCGGCCGAGCGTTACGTGCTGTCCAATGTCGGCAACTACTCGCCGCTGCACAATCAGCTCTACGGCGGTGTGCAGCAGTACATCACTGACTGGAACGGCACCATCCTGACCGCCAATGCGTCCGGCAATTCGACCCTGATCGGCTCGGTCAAGCTCACCAACGGCCTGTATTACTCTCTCAACGTGACCCTGACCGATACCTATTTCTCGGGCACGACCCAGAAGTGGGGCAATTTTTCGGGCACCCTGGTGGGCACCGGCTTCAACATCAGCCTGAACGACATCAACCCGACCCGTGACGGCTCCGACGCCGTGCTGGGCCTCAATGCCACGCCTTATAACAACGCTGTCGCGGGTGGCAATTCGGCCACCACGATGGAGTTCGGTTTCTGGGGCGACAACAGCCCGGCCGCTGGCGGCACCCGCAACTCCGACGTCAACACCACGGTCGTCAAGGTGCCGCTGCCCGGTACCCTGGCCCTGCTGGGCGCCTCCCTGGTTGGCCTCGCCCTGCGCCGCAAGCGCGCCTGAGACAGTTCGCCCCGCCCCTGCCGGCCTCCGGCAGGGGCCCTTGCGCCCCAAGCCGCTGCCGGCCTCCTGCAGCGGCTTGTTCTTTCTGGCACGGGTCATAGTTCCTCCTCCCGCCCGGGCAGGCCCCCTAGAATCATCCATCCCTGGTCTTCCGGTCTGGATGTGATGATCAAATCCCAAAGACACCCCCCATACCTGAGTCTCGTCGCGGCCACGTTGATGCTGGGCCTGTGCGCCTGCAGCCCGCGCCCCAAGGCCACCGATGCCCTCGCCAAGGCCGAAAGCCTGCTCCAGCAGGGCGACTATGCGGCGGCGGCGATCGAGGCCAAGAACACGCTCCAGCAAAACCCCTCCGATGGCAGCGGCCGGATGAAGCTGGCCCGGGTCCAGTTGGCCCTGGCCCAATATGCCGCGGCGGCCGAACAGGGACGCCGCGCCATCGACCAGGGCGTCGACCTGAACGAGGCCGCACCGCTCGTGCTGGAAGCCCTGCTGCTGGACCGCGACGAGGCCCGATTCAAGGAATTCGCCGCTACCCTGGGCAAGGCGGCGGCGCCGATCCAGGCCCTGGCCATGACCTACGAGGCGCGCAACCTGGCTGCCAAGGGCAGGTTCGACGAAGCCGCGCAGGGCGTCCAAAAAGCCCTTGTCCTGGCTCCGGGCCTGGTCGCTGCAAGAGCCATGGACATCAGCCTGAAGCAGGCACGCGGTGGCGACATGACACAGGCGCTGGCCGATGCCCAGGCCTTGCTGCAGCAGGTACCGGCCGATTTCGATGCGCTGGCGCTGCTGGCGCAACTGCAGGCTGCCAGCAACCAGGCCAAGGCCGCGATCACGAGCCTGAATGCGGCCCTCAAGATCAAGCCTTACGTCCTTGAGCAGCGCGCCACCCTGATCCGCCTGCAGGTGCAAACCGAAGATCTGGAGGGGGCCCGGGCCAGCATCAATGCCTTGCGCAAGCTGGCACCGAATCATTTCCTGCTGGCCTATTTCGAAGGCCTGCTGGCCTATGCCAAAGGCGACCTGAACAGCGCACGGCAGCAGATCATGCCGCTGGCCGACAGCGCGCCGCGCTTCGTGCCCGGTCTCGAGCTGGGTGCCGAACTGGCCTTGAAAAATGGCGAGTTCGCGATCGCCGAGCGCCATGCCCGCAACCTGCTGGCGGTCAATCCCAAGGGGCTTACCGGTGCGCGTTTGCTGGCCTCGGCCTATCTGGGCATGAACATGCCGGAAAAAGCACTGCAAGTGCTGGCCCCGATCGTCAATGAGGGCAAGGCCACGCCGCCAATTCATGCGCTGGTAGGCGAGGCCTTGATCCGCACCGGCGATGCCGACAAGGGCATGAAATTCATGGAGGCGGCAGCCGCCAACAGCGACTCCTTGAAACTGAAGCTGGCGGCAGCCAATGCCGGCATGGGGGGAACAAGCGCCCAGACCGGCCCGTCGCTGGCCCGTCTGAAAGCCATGGCCGCCAGCAACAAGTTGCCCGAAGCCGATCTGGCCATTGCCCAGAGCCTGCTGGCCGCAGGCCAGACGGAGCAAGCCGCCACGCTTGCGGCGCGCTATGCCCAGGCCTTTCCGCAACGCCCCTCCGGTCCCTATCTGCAAGGCATGATCGCCGCCACCACCGGTGACAAGGAAGGCGCTGCCCGCGCCTTCGCACAGGCCCTGAGCCTGGCTCCGGCCTTCCTGCCGGCCGCCGAGGCCTGGGCGCGCCTCGACCTGGCCGCCGGGAAATTCGCAGAGGCCGAGTCGCGCTACGACAGCGTCCTGAAGGCCAATGCCCAGCCGGCCCAGGTCTATGTCTCGCTGGCCCAGCTTTCGGCCCAGGCCGGTGGGCAGGATGCGCGGGTCATGGGCTACTTCGACAAGGCGATCGCGGCCAGTCCCTCCGATGCGCGCATCGTCATCGAGAAAGCCAGCTACCTGCTCTCGAGCAGCCAGGCTGCCAAGGCGGTGGCACTGTTGCAGCCCCTGCAGGCCGCCCAGCCCGACAATCCGCAGGTCAGCGATGCCCTGGCCGAGGCCCATGAGGCTACCGGTGAAGTTGGCAAGGCCCTGGTCCTGCTCGAACGCCAGCTGCAAGCCCAGCCGGACTCCGGCGCGCTCAGTCTTCGCATCGGCCAGTTGCGCCTGCGCATGGGTGACAACCCGGGTGCCCTGAACCAGTTCCAACGTGCGGCAAGCCTGCTGCCTGCTGCCATCGAACCCAAGGTCTTCAGCGCCGCAGCCTTGCTGGCGATGGGCAAGCGCGATGAGGCCTATGCCTTTGCCGACAACCTGATGCGCAGCCTGCCCGACAACCCCGTCGGTGCCACCCTGGGAGGGGACATCATGATGCGCTCGGGCAAGATGGCCGAGGCGTTGGCGCTTTACCGCAAGGCCTACGCCTTGCAGGCCAATCCCGGTACCGCACGCAAACTCTACAGCGCCTTGCTCGCCGGCAACCTGGGCGATGAGGCACGGGCGCACCTTCGCGCCTGGTGGGCCAGGAACCCACGCGCCCTGGAAACCATGCTCGAGGCCTCGGGCCTGCTGCTTGATCGGCGCGACTGGAAGGAAGCGGCCGCAGTGCTCAACGAAGTGCTCAAGCTCAATCCCAGAAGTCCGGCGGCGCTGAACAATGCAGCCATCGCCGTGCACCAGCTCAAGGACCCGCGCGCCGTGCAGCTGGCGGCCAAGGCCTATGAGCTCGAGCCCGGCAACTATGCCGTACAGGACACCTACGGATGGATTCTCACCGAGCAAGGTCGCGTCGATGACGGGCTCAAGCTGCTCATGAGCGCAGCCAGCCAGGCCCCGCGCAGCCCCGGTATCCGGCTGCACCTGGCCCAGGCCTACAAGGAAAAAGGCGACAGCGCACGTGCCAAGACCGAGGCACAGGAAGCCTTGCGCCTGAATCCTTCACCGGACATCAAGGCACAGGCCGAGAAGCTGCTCGGAAGTTGAGGACGGACAGGCCTGGTAAGGCGATCAGGAGACCTCGTCGATCCAGGCCTGCTGGATCGCTTCGAGGATCTTCTCGCCCGAGCGGTTCGGATCATCGGCAAATCCGGGCAAGGCCAGCACCTTGGCATGCAATTCGGTAAAGCGAATCGTGGCCGGATCAGTGTCGGGATGCGCCTCGCTCAGCTGGATGGCGATCTCCAGCGTATCGGTCCATTTCAAGATGCTCACTCCCGGGCGTGGTTGATCGTGTACTTGGGCAACTCGACGGTCAGGTCCGTCTCGCCGAGCATCACCTGACAGGACAGGCGTGACTGCGCGGTCAGGCCCCAGGCGCGGTCCAGCAGGTCGTCTTCCTTCTCTTCCGAAGGTGCCAGCGCATTGAAGCCCGTGCGGACAATCACGTGGCAGGTGGTGCAGGCGCAGGACTGATCACAGGCGTGCTCGATATCGACATGATTGGCCAGCAGCGCCGAGCACAGGCTCAGGCCCTTGTCGGCCTGAAAGCTGGCGCCCTGCGGGCAGAGTTTTTCGTGGGGCAATACGGTGATGATGGGCATGACAATGCGATGAAAGGAAAGGCCTCAGAGGTCGGCCACCGATTTGCCGGACAGGGCCCGCGCGATGGCCTTGTCCATGCGCCGCGCGGCAAACGCCTCGGTGCCGCGGGACAAGGCCTCGCTGGCCGCCTGCAGCGAGGTACGGTCCTGCCCCTTGGCCGCCTCGGACAAGCGCAGCACGAGGGCATCGAGCGCGCCCCGTTCGGCAGCATTGAGCAGTTCCCCATCTTCGCGGAGCGCCGCCTCGGTGGCCTCGATCAGGCGTTCGGCCTCCACCTGCTGCTCGCGCAGGGCACGTGCCTGCATGTCGCTGCCGGCGGCCTGGTAGGCGCTTTGAAGCATGTCGGCGATTTCCTGATCGCTCAGGCCATAAGAAGGCTTGACCGCCACCTCGGCACGCGCACCGGAAATCGTCTCGCAGGCGGTGACCGACAAAAGGCCGTCGGCATCGACCTGGAAGGTCACCCGGATACGCGGTGCGCCGGCCACCATCGGTGGCAGGCCCCGCAGGGTGAAGCGCGCCAGCGAACGACAGTCCTGCACCAGTTCGCGCTCGCCCTGCACGACATGAATGGCCATCGCCGTCTGACCGTCCTTGAAGGTGGTGAATTCCTGCGCGCGAGCCAGCGGAATCGTCGAGTTGCGAGGGATCAGGCGTTCGACCAGACCCCCATAGGTTTCAATGCCCAGTGACAGGGGTATCACATCCAGCAGCAACCAATTGTCTTCGGCCGATTTGTTGCCGGCCAGCAGGTTGGCCTGGCTGGCAGCACCGAGCGCCACCACCTTGTCCGGGTCCAGATTGGTCAGCGGCTCGGCACCAAACAAAGTGCGTACCGCATCGCGGACCTGGGGCATGCGCGTCGAGCCACCCACCAGCACGACCCCCTTGACATCGCCGGGCTTGAGCTGGGCATCCTGAAGCACGGCACGCGTCACGGCAATCGTGCGCGCCATCAGCGCAGCGGTCAGTTCATCGAAATGCTTGCGGGTCAGCGGCAGCTTGACGGCGGTTGCGTCACTCAACTGGAGTCCGAAGGTGGTCACATCGCTGCTCGACAAGGCCTCCTTGACGCGACGCGCCTCCATCTGAAGACCACGCTGATCCTCCGGATGCACCAGATCGAATCCGGTTTCCTTCAGGGCCCATTGCACGATGGCTTGGTCGAAATCATCACCCCCCAGTGCTGAATCACCGCCCGTCGCCACGACCTCGAAGACCCCCTTGGTCAGGCGCAGAATCGATACATCGAAGGTGCCTCCACCCAGGTCATAGATGGCGTACAGACCTTCGGCGGCGTTGTCCAGGCCATATGCCAACGCCGCCGCGGTCGGCTCATTGAGCAGGCGGTATACCTTGAGGCCGGCCAAGGCTGCCGCATCCTTGGTGGCCTGGCGCTGGGCATCATCAAAATAGGCCGGCACGGTAATGACGGCCCCGTCAATCTCACCATCGAGACGTGCCTCTGCGATCTCGCGCAGACGCTTGAGGATTTCAGAGGACACCTCGACCGGCGTGAGGGCACCGGCTCGTGTGCGCAGGCGCAGCATGCCCTCGTCAGCACCCTCGAGCTCATAGGCCAGGTGCTCGCGATCGACATCCTTGAGCGAGCGGCCCATCAGTCGCTTGACCGAGACGATGGTATTCCTGGGATCGACACGGGCCTGGGCCACCGCCTCATGGCCCACCTCGACGCGGCCCTTTTCAGCATAGCGCACCACCGAAGGCACCAGGGCATGGCCTTGCGCGTCCTCGAGCACCTCCGGAATGCTGGAGCGCACGATGGCCACCAGTGAGTTGGTCGTGCCCAGGTCGATACCGATTGCCAGCTTTCGATCATGCGGGTCAGGCGACTGTCCGGGTTCGGAAATTTGCAAAAGCACCTGGGGTCCTCAGCGATTCAGATCTTGCAGAAATTTTTCAACAAAGGCCAGTTGCCGGGTAAAGCCGGCAGCCTGCACATAATCCTGGCGCTCATCCAGCGCCGCCTGGGTCTGCATCTGCAACTCGAGCGCCTTGGCCTGCGCCTGTGCCCGCAAGCGCATCATCGCCGCCTCGTCACCGTGCGCCTCATCGAGCGCCTCGCGCCATTCCATCTGCAGCATCAGAAAATCGGCCGGCATCGCGGTGTTGCTCTCCAGCGCGACATCGACACCCGCCAGATGACACAGGTAGGCTGCGCGCCGGCCTGGATCGCGCAAGGTCTGGAAGGCCTCATTGACCTGCGCTGCCAGTTGCATGGCCAGGCGCTTCTGGGTCTCGCCCGCCGATGCGAACCGGTCCGGGTGAATCGCCTGCTGCAAGGCCAGGTAAGACTTCTCGAGGGCAGCCGGGTCAAGGGCGTAGCACTTGCTCAGACCGAGCAACTCGTAATGATTTTTCTTGAGCGCTTCCACAACCAGGCCAATTCGAAGGTGCTGCCGACGGGCCGCGATGGCGCCTCCCGCAGGGGGCGGCGCAACAAAAGGCAGACCCTCAGGTCAGACCTTGAACGACTCCCCGCAACCGCACTCGCTCTTGACGTTCGGATTGTTGAACTTGAAGCCTTCATTCAGGCCTTCGCGCACGAAGTCCAGTTCGGTACCGTCGATATAGGGCAGGCTCTTGGGGTCGATCAGCAGCTTGACGCCATGGCTTTCAAAAGGCTGATCGTCGGCGCCCAGTTCGTCCACGTACTCGAGCTTGTAGGCCAGGCCCGAGCAGCCGGTGGTTTTCACGCCCAGTCGCAGACCCACGCCCTTGCCGCGCTTCTCAAGGTACTTGGATACGTGACGCGCCGCCGCCTCGGTGAGGGTAACTGCCATGTCAGGCTGCCTTGGCCACCGGCGCTGACTCGCCGTGCTTGGCCTTGTAATCCTGGATCGCGGCCTTGATCGCATCTTCGGCCAGGATCGAGCAGTGGATCTTCACCGGCGGCAAAGCCAGTTCTTCAGCGATCTGTGTGTTCTTCAGGCCCATGGCCTCGTCGAGCGACTTGCCTTTGACCCATTCGGTGACCAGTGAGCTGGACGCAATGGCCGAGCCACATCCGTAGGTCTTGAACTTGGCGTCCTCGATGATGCCCTGCTCATTGACCTTGATCTGCAACTTCATCACGTCACCGCAGGCCGGCGCGCCAACCATGCCGGTGCCCACGCTGGGGTCGGCCTTGTCAAAGGCGCCCACATTGCGAGGGTTCTCGTAATGCTCCACGACCTGGTTACTGTATGCCATCTTTCAACTCCGGAATCAGACGATATTTTAATACTTCTGGACATCAGCGAGGTGGCTCAATGCGCCGCCCACTGCACCGTGTTCAGATCGATGCCGTCCTGGAACATTTCCCACAACGGTGACATGTCGCGCAGTTTGCCGACCTTTTCATTGACCACCTTGATGGCATGGTCGACTTCCTCCACCGTGGAGAAGCGCCCCACTGAAAACCGGATCGAACTGTGCGCTAGTTCGTCGCTGCGCCCCAGGGCCCGTAGAACGTAGGACGGCTCCAGGCTGGCCGAGGTACAGGCCGAGCCGCTGGAGACAGCCACATCCTTCATGCCCATCATCAGGGACTCGCCCTCGACAAAATTGAAGCTGACATTCAGGTTGTGCGGCACGCGCTGTTCCATGTCGCCGTTGATGTAGATCTCGGGAATGGCCTGCAAGCCCTTGAGCAGGCGATCGCGCAACATCCGGACGCGCTCGATCTCTGTTCCCATTTCCAGACGCGCCAGGCGGAAGGCCTCGCCCATGCCCACGATCTGGTGGGTAGGCAAAGTGCCCGAGCGCATGCCGCGCTCGTGTCCGCCACCATGCATCTGGGCCTCGATGCGCACACGCGGCTTGCGCCGCACATAAAGCGCCCCGACGCCCTTGGGGCCATAGGTCTTGTGCGCCGAGAACGACATCAGGTCCACCTTGAGTGCCTGCAGGTCGATCGGCAGCTTGCCCGTTGCCTGAGCCGAATCCACGTGGAAAATGATGCCCTTGGAGCGGCACAACTCACCGATCGCCGGGATGTCCTGCACCACGCCAATCTCGTTGTTCACATACATGACCGAGATGATGATCGTGTCCGGACGGATGGCCGCCTTGAGCGCGTCCATGTCGATCAGGCCATTGGGCAGCACATCCAGATAGGTGGCCTCAAAGCCCTCACGCTCCAGTTCGCGCACCGTGTCCAGCGTTGCCTTGTGCTCGGTCTTGACGGTGATCAGGTGCTTGCCCTTTTCCTTGTAGAAATGGGCAGCCCCCTTGATCGCCAGGTTGATCGACTCGGTGGCCCCGGAGGTCCAGACAATTTCCTTGTCATCGCAATTGACCAGCCGCGCCACTTCCTGGCGGGCTTCCTCGACGGCCTTCTCCGCCCCCCAGCCATAGGCATGGCTGCGCGAGGCGGGGTTGCCAAACTGCTGACGCAGGTAAGGCACCATCTTGTCGACCACCCGGTCATCAACCGGAGTCGTTGCCGAGTAGTCGAGGTAGATCGGAAAGTGCATGGTCAGGATCCGCTACCCGTCAAGGTGGTGATACGACCATTGTCCAGGGTGATGGTCTGCAGGGTCGAGGTCGGGAACTCGAGGGCAGCACGATGCTCGCGCAGCACCGAGATCTCGCGCGGCTGCTTGCGCGGATCACGATCACGCTGCTGCTCGACCAAGCTGGCCAGCGTCACCGAATCGAGGAACTCGACCATCTTCTGGGTCAGGCGCGACCACAGGTCATGGGTCATGCAGGGCCCTTCTTCGCTGCAGTTCTGCTTGCCTTCACACTGGGTGGCATCGAGCGGCTCGTCGACCGCAAAGATGATCTCGGACACCGAAATGTCCTTGGCCGAGCGGGCCAGCGTGTAGCCGCCGCCCGGACCGCGCGTGCTCTCCACCAGGTCATTGCGGCGAAGTTTGCCGAACAGTTGTTCCAGGTAGGACAGCGAAATCCCCTGGCGCTGGCTGATGCCGGCCAGCGTTACCGGTCCCTGCGCCTCGCGCATGGCAAGATCGATCATCGCCGTGACGGCGAAACGTCCCTTGGTAGTCAGTCTCATTGAAGGCCTCGGAGAAGTAGTATTTGTGGAACGGAGAATAGGCTTTCCCGACTATTTTAGTCAAGATTCCGACATTGCAACAGGGTTTCTATTGCGATGCGGCAAGAGGCTCAGCCAAGCCTCCTGGTGCCTCGTCGTCCACGCCGACCCATCCTTTCAGCCCCAGCGTGCCCTGCACGCTCCGTCCTCAGGCCATCCGCAGCGGCAACTCGCGCAGCCGCCGGCCGGTGGCGGCAAACACCGCATTGGCCACCGCCGGCGCGATCGGCGGGGTCCCGACCTCGCCAATGCCGCCCATCTCGGCATCGCTGCCCACGATGACCGTCTCGATGCTCGGGCAGGAAGCCAGGGTGACCATCGGGTAATCGCTGAAATTGCCCTGCTTGACTGCCCCCGCCTCCAGGTCGATGCGGCCATGCAGGCAGGCCGACAAGCCAAAGACCACGGCACTGGCGATCTGCGCCTTGACAATGGCAGGATCGACCGCAAAACCGCAATCGACCGCCGCAAACACCTTGCGCACCCGGATCTGCCCGTCCTCGCCCACCTCGACCTCGGCCACCTCGGCCACGATCGAGTGGAAGCTTTCCGCGATTGCCACGCCGCGGCCCCGCTTGCCGCCTGCACTGGCGGCCAAGGGCTTGTCCCAACCGGACAGGCGGGCCACTTCCTCAAGCACCTTCAGGTAGCGCGGTGACTTGGCCAACAGCGCGCGCCGATAGGTCACCCCATCCTGACCCGCCGCCGCCGCACACTCGTCGATGAAACTCTCGGCAAAGAAGGCATTGAAGCTGTGCCCCACGCTGCGCCAGAAACCCACCCGCACCGGAACCGGCACCAGCGCATGGTCCACCCGCAGCGCCGGCAGGTCGTAGGGCAGGAAGGTCGCGCCTTCCGCATTGGTCTTGTCGGGCATGCCTCCCATCGCATCGGGCAGCAAACGCCGGGTGAAGGATTCGGTCACCGAGGGACCTGCAATCCGGTTGTGCCAGGCGGTCAGGCGTCCCTTGTCATCAAAGCCTGCCTCGAATCGCGACAGTGCGGCAGGCCGGTACATGTCATGACGCATGTCCTCCTCGCGCGACCAGATCGTCTGCACCGGCCGGCCAGGCAAGGCCTTGGCAATCTCCACCGCCTCGACCACGAAATCGATCTCGGCGCGACGGCCGAACCCGCCCCCCAGCAGGGGCGTCTGCACCTGAACCCGGTCGGCCTCAAAGCCGGTCACCTTCTGGGCATACCACTTGACCAGGGTAGGCGCCTGGTTGCCGGCCCATACCGTGCACTGCCCGTCCTTGATCAGCACGGTGCAGTTGAGCGGCTCCATCGCGGCATGCGCCAGGAACGGGACCCGATACTCGGCCTTGATGCGCGAGCGGGCCGCATCCATCGCGGCCTTCAGGTCGCCACGGGTCTCGTAGTTGACCAGTTCACCCTTGTCCAGGGCCGCACCGTAGCGCCCGAAAATCTCGCCACTGGAGACGGCCGCATCGGGACCATCGGTCCAGCTCGCCTGCACCTTGGGCAGGCTCGAGCGGGCCAGCCAGTAACCCTCGGCCACCACCGCAAACCAGTCCTTGCCGGTCACCACCTGCAGCACGCCCGGTGGCTTGTCTGCCAACGTTGCCGCCTTGAGCGTGGCCCCAAGACGGGGCGCGTGGACGATCGCAGCATAGACCTGTCCGGGCTCGCGCACATCGATGCCGAAGCGGGCCGAGCCATCGACCTTGGCTGGAATATCCAGACGCGGCATACCCTTGCCGATCAGCCGGAAAGCCTCGGGCTTTTTGACCTCGCCCATGATCGGAACCTGGGCGGCCGCAGCAGCCAGTTCGCCAAAGCCGAGCGATCGGCCACTGGCCTTGTGGATCACCTTGCCCGCCGACACCTCGAGGGAAGCGGCGTCCACGCCGAGCCGGCTGGCAGCGGCTGCCACCAGCGCGGCGCGGGCCGACGCCCCCGCCTGACGCAAGGCCAGGTAGGTATTGCGTGTCGAGGTCGAGCCGCCGGTCGCCTGAACGCCCAGGGCGCGCAGCAACTTGTCCATCGTCCAGCGGGCCGCCGAGGCCATCGCGCCGTGGTCATCGGGCCTGAAAGGCAGGCCGTCGAGCATCATCGTAGGATTGGCATACACCGCATGCACCGGTGCATGGCTGGCCGAGATCAGGGCCGGATCAGCGTCCAGCTCCTCGGCCACCAACAAGGCGGCGGTCGACAGGACGCCCTGCCCCATTTCCTGGTTGGCCACGGCGACATGCACCTGACCGTCCTTGCCGATCGTCAGCCAGGCACCGAAGCTGCCCCCGCCCGCCGGTGCATCGAGCCGGAACGACTTGTTCGAAGACAACTTGTTGCTGATGAAGCCGGCACCGACAGCCATACCGCCACCGACCACCGCAGCCGTCACCAGAAAAATACGTCGCCCCCAGCGCTTGGGAGCGGGAGCGTTGCCCTGAGCAGAAGATCTGGATGTACTCATGCCTTCATCTCCGCCGCCTGATGGATCGCCAGCCGCATCGCTGGATAAGTGCCACAGCGGCAGATATTGCCCAGGGCTGCGTCGATATCGGCATCGCTGGGCTTGCCCTTGTCGCGCAACAAGGCATCCGCGGCCATCAGAAAGCCGGACTGGCAATAACCACACTGAGGTACCTGCTGGGCAATCCAGGCCTTTTGCAGGACATGACTGCGATCAGGCGACAAGGCCTCGATGGTCTTGACCGACTTGCCCTCGAGCGCCTTGACCGGCATGACGCAGCTGCGCACGGGGGCGCCGTCCACCTGAACCGTGCAGGCCCCGCAAACGGCGACGCCACAACTGAACTTGGTGCCCGTCAGGCCCAATTCATCGCGCAACACCCACAACAAAGGGGTATCTGGCGCAGAGCGGATCTCGCTCTCCTTGCCATTGATCTTCAGCTTCACGGTCGGCTCCTTGGACAACAGGCTCGCAGTATGAACGGATTGCGGCGCGCTCGGCACCGCGCAAAGAAAAAGAGCGGCTTGCGCCGCTCCTTGCAGGGTCCGGGTCGCAGGCCGCTCAGGCCGCAGCCACTTGCGTGGCGCGGCGCTTGGCCACTTCCTGGAGACCCGTGCAGGCATCCTCGATGTAGTCGAGACACTGCTCGAACCCTTGCTGATTGCCGTAGTAGGGATCGGGAATGGTCGCCGACTCGTGCTCCGTCGCAAAGCGCATCAACAACTGGATCTTGTGCTGGGCGCCCTTCGGAGCCATCGCCTGCAGCGCGGAAAGGTTGTCCCAGTCCATGGCCAGGATCAGGTCGAAGTCCTCGAAGTCCTTGTCCTTGACACGGCGCGCACGGTGCTCACCGTACTGATAGCCCCGCTTGGCTGCGGCGGCAATGCCGCGCTTGTCCGGCTGCTCGCCGGTATGGAACGCATGCGTGCCGGCCGATTCGCACTTGACGACATCGTCCAGGCCCGCCTGCCGGACCATGTGGTTGAAGACACCTTCTGCCATGGGGGAGCGACAAATGTTGCCCATGCACACGAACAATACCCGGGTCGTCATTGCGAACGAAACTGGTTCTCTTTTTGCCATTTTCCTGTCTGCCTGAGTAATAAAACCAAATAGGGCCGTCAGCGTGTTCAAGAATTTCCTGAACACGCTACGCGGCTCGATCAGCCACGAACGGTACAACGCTGCCAGCGCCGTTCGAACCAAAAACCTGCTCCTTGAGAACCGCCAACTGGTCACGGACCGCGGCGGCCTTTTCAAACTCGAGATTGCGTGCGTGGTCGAGCATCAGCTTCTCGAGACGTTTGATTTCCTTGGCGATGTTCTTCTCGGACATCACCTCGTACTGCGCCTGCGCCTGCGCGGCCTTGAGCTCTTCGCGGGCCTCGCGGGGGTCGTAGACACCGTCGATCAATTCCCTGACCTGCTTGCGCACACCCCGCGGCACGATGCCGTGCTCGAGGTTGAACGCGATCTGCTTGTTGCGGCGACGGGTGGTCTCGTCGATCGCCCTTTGCATCGAGTCGGTCATCCGGTCGGCATACAAAATGGCCTTCCCGTTCAGGTTCCTCGCGGCCCGACCCATGGTCTGGATCAGGCTGCGCTCTGAACGCAGAAAGCCCTCTTTGTCCGCGTCGAGGATCGCGACCAGCGATACCTCAGGAATATCCAGACCCTCGCGCAGCAGATTGATGCCCACCAGAACATCGAAAACGCCGAGGCGCAGATCCCGGATGATTTCCACGCGCTCGACGGTATCGACGTCGGAGTGCAAGTAACGCACTTTCACCTGGTGGTCGGCGAGGAAATCCGTCAAATCTTCCGCCATCCGCTTGGTCAGCGTGGTGACCAGCACGCGTTCCTGGGCCTTGGCTCGCAGATGGATCTCGGCCAGCACGTCCTCGACCTGGGTGGTGGCGGGTCGCACCTCGATGCTCGGATCGATCAGTCCGGTGGGTCGCACCACCTGCTCGACCACCTGCCCGGTACGGCGCTTCTCGTAGTCGGCCGGGGTGGCCGACACAAAGATGGTCTGGCGCAGCTTGCCCTCGAACTCGTCAAAACGCAAAGGTCGGTTGTCCATCGCCGAGGGCAGCCGGAATCCATACTCGACCAGGGTTTCCTTGCGCGAGCGGTCGCCCCGATACATCGCATTGAGCTGGCCGATCGTCACATGGCTCTCGTCGATGATCATCAAGGCATCGTCGGGCAGGTAATCGACCAAGGTCGGCGGCGCCTCGCCCGGCGCTGCGCCGGAGAAATGACGCGAGTAATTCTCGATGCCCTTGCAGAAACCGATTTCCTGCAGCATTTCCAGATCGAACCGGGTGCGCTGTTCCAGGCGCTGCGCCTCGACCAGCTTGCCCTGCTCATAAAAAAATTTCAGCCGGTCGCGCAGTTCGTCCTTGATCGTCTCGATGGCGCGCATCACGGTCTCGCGCGGCGTCACATAGTGGGACGAGGGATAGATCGTGAAGCGCGGGATCTTCTGGCGCGTGCGGCCGGTCAGGGGGTCGAACAGCGTCAGGCTCTCGATGGCATCATCGAACAGTTCGACGCGCAGCGCCAGTTCCGCATGTTCGGCCGGAAAAATATCGATCGTGTCGCCGCGGACCCGGAAGGTGCCGCGCACGAAATCAACCTCGTTGCGCTTGTACTGCATCGACACCAGGCGCTGAAGCACCTCGCGCTGACCCAGCTTGTCGCCGGCCCGCAGCGTCATGATCATCGCGTGGTATTCGTTCGGATTGCCGATGCCGTAAATGCAGGACACCGTCGCCACGATCACCACATCGCGCCGCTCCATCAGCGATTTGGTCGCCGACAAACGCATCTGCTCGATGTGGTCATTGATCGACGAATCCTTCTCGATGTACAGGTCGCGCTGGGGCACATAGGCCTCAGGCTGGTAGTAGTCGTAGTAGGAAACGAAGTACTCGACCGCGTTGTTCGGGAAGAACTCGCGCATCTCGGCGTACAGCTGCGCGGCCAGGGTCTTGTTCGGGGCAAGCACCAAAGCGGGGCGCCCGGTCCGGGCGATCACGTTGGCCATGGTGTAGGTCTTGCCCGAGCCCGTCACCCCCAGCAAGGTCTGAAAGCTCTCCCCGTCAACGATGCCCTCGGTCAGCAGGTCGATCGCCCGAGGCTGGTCCCCCGCCGGCGGGAACGGCTGATGGAGCTGGAAGGGGCTGCCTTCGAAGCTCAGCATCTTGTTCTCGTGCAGCGTCAGATCCACCATGGGAGGTCGGTCAGTCCGGAGTGATAAAATCGGTCAGGAATCAGGGCAATTACTGCGCCGCAACATCGGCGTCAATCACAGCCCCGGAATTATCGCCGCCGCGCCCTGAAAAAGCTAGCCTCTTGCCTGTTTTTTGTGCATGTGTTTTAGAGGCTTTTTCCCAAAATTCTTTCAAATCATAGACTTAGGCCCCCAATGAGCGCATCAGTTTTTTCCGCTGTAGAACTCGCCCCACGTGACCCGATTTTGGGCTTGACGGAAGCTTTCAACTCGGATACGCGCCCCAACAAGGCCAATCTGGGGGTCGGCGTCTACTACGACGAGAACGGCAAACTGCCCCTTTTGAAAGCGGTGCAACAAGCCGAGGAAGCCCGTGTCCAAAGCCATCCGACCCGCGGCTATCTGCCGATTGAAGGCGTCGTCGCCTACAACAAGGCGGTGCAGGCGCTGCTTTTTGGTGCCGATCACGACCTGATCAAGGCGGGCCGCGTCGCCACCTTCGAGGCCCTGGGCGGCACCGGCGGCCTGCGCATCGGCGCCGATTTCATCAAGCGCCTGAAGCCCAACGCGACCGTCTGGATCTCCGACCCGTCCTGGGAAAACCACCGTGCCCTGTTCGAAGCGGCCGGTTTCAAGGTCAGCAACTACCCCTACTACGATGCCGCCACCCACGGCGTCGCCTTCGACAAGACCCTGGCCTGCCTCAAGGCGCTGCCAGAAGGTGATGTGGTCGTGCTGCATGCCTGCTGCCACAACCCCACCGGCGTCGACATGAGCGCCGAGCAGTGGCAACAGGTCACCCAGATCCTGGCCGATCGCAAACTCATTCCCTTCCTCGACATGGCCTATCAGGGCTTTGGCGATGGCATCCAGGAGGACGGTGCCGCGCTGCGCACCCTGGCCGGCTCGGGCATGAGCTTCTTCGTCTCCAGCTCATTCAGCAAGTCGTTCTCCCTCTATGGCGAACGCGTCGGCGCCCTGTCGGTCGTCACCCAGAATGCCGACGAGACCACCCGCGTCATCAGCCAGGTCAAGCGCGTCATCCGCACCAACTACTCCAACCCGCCGACCCATGGCGCGTCGGTGGTCGCCACCGTGCTGAGCACCCCCGAGTTGCGCCAACTGTGGGAAGACGAACTGGCCGGCATGCGCAATCGCATCCGCAAAATGCGCGTTGCCTTCGTCGAAAAGCTCAAGGCCCGCGGCGTGACGCAGAACATGGACTTCATCGTGGCCCAGCGCGGCATGTTCTCCTACTCAGGCCTGACCTCGGCCCAGGTGGACCGCCTGCGCGAAGAGTTTGCCGTCTACGCCATCAACACCGGCCGCATCTGCGTGGCTGCGCTCAACGACAAGAACATCGAAGGCGTGTGCGACGCCGTTGCCGCCGTCATGAAAGCCTGATCGGGTTCGGGCCTCACGGCCCGATTCCCGGTGGCCTGGTGGCGACAGCCGTTTGCGCCTCAAGCGACTTTCCCGCTATAATGGAAGGCTACCGATCCCCGATAGCTCAGTCGGTAGAGCGCCGGACTGTTAATCCGTAGGTCCCTGGTTCGAGCCCAGGTCGGGGAGCCAAAGAAATCAAGCACTTAGCTCAGAAATGGCCTAGGTGCTTTTTCTTTTCCGGGCTCGATTTCAGAAAAGTTCCGGGATTTTTGATAGGGGCATGCGAGCAACGTCGGGTAGACGTGCCGTTTGCCCCCTGCCCACCCTCACCCCTGCTTCAATCGCTCCGCCAAGGCGCCCCAGGCCGGCAAGGACGTCGGGTCGAGGTTTGCGTTGGCCGCCAGCGGATGCGAGGCATAGCGCGCCACCACCATCTCGGCGGCCGGGTTGATGACGATGGCCTGGCCGTGGACGCCGCGCGCCATGTACATGCCATCTTCGTTCTGGCTGTTCCACCACTGATGCCGATAGCTCCAGCCCGGTAGGAGCGCATAGCCGGCAGTGGCAAACTTTTTCGGATCGCCCCCTTTTCGGATCGCCGCCACCGCTGAAGGCGGCACGATCTGTTGCCCATTGAAGGCGCCCTCGCATCGCATCATCTCGCCCATGCGGGCCAGATCGCGGAGGGTCGTGCACAAGCCGCCCGCCGCGAAGGGCATGCCATGGGTATCGCAGGTGATGTGGGCATCGCGCTCGACCCCCAGTGGCGTCCACAGCCGCTTGGACAGAAGGGTCTCGATGCGCTCGCCGGTGGCGCGCTGGATGACCCAGGCCAGCACGTCGGTATTGATGCTGCGGTAGGTAAAGCCCTGCCCGTGAGTCCCCTGCCCTTTCACGCCGGTCAGGAAGGCATACAGGCCGTCCGGCCCATCGTAGGCCGCTTGCCGGGGCGCAAAGCCGCCAGCGCGAGCGTAGGCCGCAATACCGGAATTCGGGTCGGTGTAGGCCTCGCTGAAGTCCAGCGCGGTAGTCATGTCCATCACCTCGGCCAGCGTCGCACTGCCGAAACCGCTCGCAGCCAATTCGGGCACCCAGTGCGCAATGTGACGGGTTTCATCAAGCACGCCCTCGGCCGACAGCATGGCGCCCAGCGTGCCGATGAACGACTTGGTCACCGAAAATGCGATATGGGGCCGATGCTCATCGAGCGCACCAAAGTAACGCTCAAAGACGATGCGCCCGCGATGCAGGACCACGATCCCATCGGTGTAATTGGCCTTGAGCGACTGCGCGAAACTGATCGGACGGGTAGCGCCAAGGGGCGCAAAGCTGATGCCATCCAGATCGCTGCGCAGCGCTTGGGGCAATGGAGCGGCCGGCGCGCTGCCGCGCGCGATGTCCAGCGTCGGATGCAACTGCCGGATGTGGCTGAAGGTCCAGCGCAGCTGAGGAAAACGGCGACTGTCGCCATTTTCAAATCGCACCACACGATCGGCGGGCGGCGGGCTGCCCCGCATCCAGCCCCAACGCACGGGACAACTGGCATCGGCATCGAGTTCGTGAGGAGGCGGCAGGGTTTCGGGCAGGGGCTTGGTCATGCATCGATCTTATCCGTCCCCCTCAGCCTCTGCGACACGACGATCCACTCAAACCAGCCCTCACCTATACTGGTATCTCATGCCCGGGCGCCAGGCCGACTGCGCCCAGCCCTTACCGCCAGGCGCCCCGATGAACGCACCCGACCAAGCCCGCCCCCTGATCACCGACGAACTCGAGGTCCTGTCCGCACTGGTTCCCCTGGAGCGCCAGACCATCATCGAACTGGGCTGCGGGGCGGCGCAGATGGCGCGCAGCCTGCTCAAGCGTTTTCCGGGCAGCAGCATCACCGGGCTGGAAGTCGATCAACGCCAGCACGCCAAGAATCTGGCCAACCCGCAGGAGGGCCTGCACTTTGTCGCTGCAGGCGCCCAGGCAATTCCGGCTGCCGATGCCAGCTTTGACCTGGCCCTGATGCTCAAGTCCCTGCATCACGTGCCCATGCCCCTGTTGGCCACTGCCCTGAACGAGGCAGCCCGGGTGTTGCGCGATGGCGGCCATCTGTACGTGTCGGAACCCGTGTACGGCGGCCCCTTCAATGAGGTGATCCGCACCTACAACGAGGAAGGTGCGGTACGTGCCGCCGCGCAGGCGGCCGTGGACCAGGCCGTCGCGCAGGGCCCCTGGGCGCAAGTGGCCGAACAGCACTTCGACATGCCAGTGCGCTTTGCGAGTTTCGATGACTTCGAGGGGCGCATGATGCGTCCGACCTTTGCCGACCACAAGCTGGACGAGGCCAAGATTGCGGCGGCGCGCCGGGCCTTCCTGGCCCATGCGCATCCGGATGGTTCAGCGGATTTTCTGCGGCCCATGCATGTGCGGCTGCTGCGCCGCAAGAGCCGCTGAGGCGAACGCTTCAGGCTCGCCTCAGCCTCGCCTTACTTCTGTTTGGCGATCACCAGGTCCTTGACCTTGTTGTACTCGGCCTCGGTCAGGATCTTCTTGGTCTTGAGTTCGTCCTTGCCCTTGAAGGGGCGAGCGGCGATGATCTTGCCAGCCTTCACCTTGCCGACCGTGGGAAGCGCTTCGAGCTCTTCCTGGGTGGCCGAGTTCAGATCCAGAGGCTGGGCAGCGGGTGCCTTGGCCGCATCCTTGGCAGGTGCTGCCGCATCCTTGCTGGCTGCAGGCGCTGCCTTGGGAGCTGCCTTGTCCTGCGCATTTGCCGAAACCATTGCCGCCGACAGGGCGAGCATGAGCAACCATTTCATCGTGGAATCTCCTCTCCTGGGATAGTGGGATGCGGCGCCATCACCGCGTCGTGAATATACACCGCCACGAAGTCAATGGGCGCTTGCGGGGGCAGGCGGAGCGCTGTCGCGCGCCGCTTTCAATGCCTCGCCAAGCACATCGGATCGACCAATATGATTGGCAAGCAGCAGCACCAGACGGGCATTGAGGGCATGACTTTGCTCGTCGCTCAGGTCGCGATGCGTCTCGATCAGGGCTTCGTAAAACTGATCAGGGGCCTCGAGATGGGGTTCGATGATTAGCGCCACGCGGGTGACTCCTCAGTGCAGGGCCAGGGCGCGCCGCAGCGCCGCCCTGATATCGGTGCTCTCGGGTTTGCGCCAACGGGCGCAGACATGCTGGTCGGGTCGCAACAGGACGACCGTTCCGGGGCGGGCATCGTAGCGCTCGGCCACCAGACCCTGTGCAGGCAGATCAATCACATCGACCGTAACCAGCCCGCCGGCGCCCGCCCTGATCTTCGCGGCAGCTTCGCCATCACCAAAGACCAGCGCCGCAAAATGCCGACCATCCAGGCGGCGCAGCAGCCACCCGCCACCGTCCAGCGGAGCATCGGCCGCCGGTGCACCAGGCACCATCGAGCCGGCAAAGACATCGCGGTCCGGCGTGTTGAGCGCCGAGTCACGCAGCGTCGCAGGTACCGACAGGCGGCCGCTGTTGACGATGCGACGCGCGAAGGGAAACTGGCGCGCCAGATCCAGCGTCGCATCGCGGAACAGCCGCGAGATCGGACTCTTGGGCGTGATGAAGTCGGTAGCCCGCGTCGAATTCAGGATGTTTTCATCGGCCGCGTACTCGCGCTCCGGCCCATAGCTGTCGAGCAAGGCCTGGGGCGCAACACCACGCAGCACCAGGTCCAGCTTCCAGGCAATATTTTCGGCATCCTGCACGCCGGAGTTGGCGCCCCGTGCTCCAAACGGTGAGACGCCGTGAGCCGAATCACCAGCAAAAATCACCCGCCCGTGGGTAAAGCGCTCCATGCGAAGGCAGGCAAAGGTGTAGACGCTCGCCCATTCCAGTTCGTACGGCACTTCGCGGCCCAGCGCTGCACGCATCATCGCATCCACCCGCGGGCGGATTCGCTCAGGCTGCCTTTCAGCTTCCGGGTCGGCATCCCATCCCAACTGGAAATCGATGCGCCAGACGCCATCGGGCTGGCGATGCAGCAACACACTCTGGTTGGGATGAAAGGGCGGATCGAACCAGAACCAGCGCTCGGCCGGGAAATCCGCCTGCATCCGCACATCGGCAATCAGAAAACGATCCCGAAAAACGCGGCCCTTGCTCTCCTGCCCCATCAACGCCCGCAGCGGCGAGCGCGAACCATCGCAGGCGGCCACATAGTCAGCCTCGAGGTGGTACATGCCCTCGGGCGTCTCGATCCCCAGCCGCGCTCCATCAGCCAGCGGTTCAATGGCCGAGACCGCGTTGCGCCAGCGAATCTCGATATTCGGCAGTTGCGCCGCCCTCACCGCGAGATAGGCCTCCGCGTAGTACTGCTGAAGATTGATGAAGGCGGGTCGCTCGTGACCTGGTTCGGGCAAAAGGTTGAATGCGTACAGCAGATCATCCTTGAAATAGACCTTGCCCACATTCCATTCAACCCCCTTGGCACACATGGCATCGCCCACGCCCAGGCGATCCCAGATCTCGAGTGTTCGCTTGGCAAAGCAGATCGCGCGCGAGCCCGTCGACAGGCGGTGATCATTGTCAAGCAGCAGCACCCGCTGACCGCGCTGGGCCAGATCGATCGCCAGCGTCAAGCCCACAGGTCCGGCACCGACCACCACCACCGGATGACGCGCTGGCGTGGCCGCATCCTGATCTGCACTGCGCCGATACGAGAACTGATGGTCCTGGATCGCGGCGCCATCGCTGGCATAGCTGAGCGCCATGGCCTCAACCCTCCAGCGTTTCCCACATCTGGCGATCACGCTCGGCCGTCCAGATGCGAGGATCACGATATTGCGTGGCCTCGTCATAGGCGCGCGTGACATCGAAAGGCATGCAGTGATCAAAGATCACCCAGCTGCCATACTTGGGCTTCAGACGCGCATAGGTCTCGCGGTACACGGCCTTCAGGTCCTTGCCGGCCGCCGCACCCTCCTTCACGCTGGCATACAGATCGCTGACGAAGTCACGCGTCACCGCCAAACCCTTCTGAACCTGCGCCTCGCCCTTCAGCGCAGGACCACGCCCAGGCACCAGCGCCAGCGGCTTGAGCGCTGCAATGTTTTCAAGCGTCTGAGGCCAGTCATTGAAATAGGCATCGCCGGCATAAGGTGTCGCATCAAACTCCACCAGATCGCCCGACAGCATCGTGCGCTCCTGTGGCAGCCACACCACCGTGTCGCCCTTCGTGTGACCACGGCCAAGCTGCAGCAATTGCACCTCAAGCTTGCCCATCCACAGCGTCATCTTGCCGCTAAAGGTCATCGTCGGCCAGGTCATGCCCGCCGGTACCGTCTCGACGTTCTGGAACAGCCGAGGAAAGCGGCCAATCTCGCTCGCCTTGTCGGCCTCGCCGCGTTCCACGATCAGGTCATAAGTATCCTGGCTGGCCAGAATCTGCTGCGCCTTGTAGGCCGTCGCGCCCAGCACCCGCACCGCGTGGTAATGCGTCAGCACCACATATTTGATCGGCTTGTCCGTGACCTCGCGAATGCGCCGGATAACATCGGCCGCCATTGCTGGCGTCGCCTGCGTATCTGCCACCAGCACCGCATCGTCACCAATGATGATGCCGGTATTCGGATCGCCCTCGGCCGTATAGGCCCAGGCATGCTCCGACAGTTGCTCGAAGGTCACTTTCTTCTCTTCGAGATCGGCTTGGCTGGCGAAGGTCTTGGTATTCATCGTGAAGGCTCCGGAGACGGGGGTCGGACATAAAAAGCTGGCCTGAATCTTAGCCATCGCATTTGCACCCGTCAAATAGATTTGTCAGAATGAAGAGATGGAAGCATCAGAAGACAAGACACAACGCTCGGTCCAGTCCGTCGAGGTCGGCGGACGCCTGCTTCTGGCATTGGCGGGTAGCCTGAGCCCGATGAGCCTCAAGGATCTGGCCGCGCGAGCGCAGTTGCCCGCCTCGCGGGCCCATCCCTATCTCGTCAGTTATGCCCGCCTGGGCCTGGTACAGCAGGAGGAGGCCAGCGGTCGATACGCGCTCGGCCCAGCCGCCTTGCAACTGGGGCTCACCGCGCTGCACCAGTGTGATCCGGTCCGGGTCGCCGAACCCATCGCCGCGGCGCTGGCCGCCAAGACGGGCCAGGCTGTGGCCCTGGCGGTCTGGGGCAACTTTGGCGCCACGGTCATCCGGATGATCGATGCACGCCAACCCTTGCATGTGTCAATGCGGGCGGGGACCATCATGGCCTTGTTCAGCACAGCGACGGGGCGCGCATTTGTGGGTGCCATGCGCCGGGAACGGGTCCTGGCCGCCACACAGGCCAGCGCACTCGGCGACCCCGCACCCACGGGCAGCACCACCCCGAGTGAACTCGATGCGCATATGGCCAGCGCACAGCAGGAGTTGGCACAGCATGGTTGCACCCGAGCAGTCGGTCGGCCGATCCCGGGTGTCAATGCGTTCAGCGCCCCAATTATCGACCACGACGGCGAACCCGTGCTGGTGATGACCCTGCTGGGCCACCAGGATCACGTCCCGGCGGGCTGGGGCTCCCCCATGGCGGCGGCCCTCAAGCGGGCGGCTGGGGAGGTTTCGAGGGGGTTGGGAGCTAGGCCTTTAGTGGAATGCGAGACCTACCAAAACCCCAACACTATCTGAGAACTTAGGCCAAGGCTTCCTACAAAGATGTGAAACCGAGAGTAATCCCCGTTCGTACTTTGACGAAAACTGGATCAGTCCTCCACTGGCTCCCAGATGGTGTTCATCATGGAGGCATCGAGTAAGCCTTGGGTACCGCCTGTATGCCACAACACAGCGTCACCAGAAGTCTTACCGACCATTGTAAGAAAAGCGGCAGCCGCGCGGCCAACATAATAGCCATCCATCAGCAGCCCCTCTTGTTTCGCGAAAAGGGCGCAAGCCGAGCGAGCAGCAGGGGATATTTTGTCGTAGCGCTCACCGATAAACTGCTTGTTCAAATGCAACTCTTGCCAATCGGATACTCCGAGAAATTTCGCTGCATCACTCGCAATTTGCTCGTATCGCTCCTCCATAAAGTCGCCATAAATATCTGAGACAACGGCTATAGA
>JAPOKJ010000139.1 GCA_029977705.1 Burkholderiales bacterium
CACCAGCACACAGAAATCGGCCTGAGCAACGCCCTGGGCAAGGTAGGCCAGCAAATGCCCCACCAGTTCGTTCTGGTTGTGGCTCACCACACTGCACAGCGTCGTCATTGCCATCCACAAGGTCCCGGCCGGGCAAAAGCCGGCGCTTCAAAGGCGAACACGTTACCACGCAGCCCGGCAGGCGATGCCGCCGCGGGTGCGGCGCTGCGCCGGGTCAGGCCATCCTCACCGCGTCAGCCATTGGAAGGATGTTTCCGCGGGACATTTACCCTTAGAATAGGGCCATTCCCCGGGCGCTGCCGGCGCCCTGAGCCGACCCCTTCACCAGAACGCGAAAACGGCGGCCCAACATGCCGATGCTCATCCTGCCCACCTACATTCGCACAACCGTCGCCATCCTTCACGATGCCGGCTGGGTCATTGCCTGTTGGCTGCTGGCTTTCTGGTTCCGGCAGGGCATGGAGCCGGCGTTGCTTTGGTCCAACGCGCTGCGAACGGTAGGCATCGTGGTGTGCCTGCAAATGGCTTGCTTTTTCTCCTTCGGCCTTTACCGGGGCATCTGGCGCTATTCCAGCCTGAACGACCTGCGACGCATCGCCATGGCGGTCGGAACTGCCTCGTTGCTGGTTCCTGCGACCATGTTGCTGTTGCAGCAAGGCATCCTCGTGCCGCGTACGGTCTACGTCATCGACCCCCTCCTCCTCCTCCTGTTCATGTCCTCCGGCCGCATGATCTATCGCTGGTGGAAGGAAGAGCGCCCCCTGGCCCAGGTGATCGGCGCCGGCAAGCCGGTCATCCTGCTGGCCTCGAGCGAGGATCAACTGCTCTCGATCGTCAATTCCTTCCGGCGCAGCCCGAACTGGCAGCTGGTGGGCATCCTTGAAGAGCGCCTGGGCGCCCATGGCCGCGAGCTGGCCGGCGTCCCGGTCCTGGGGGGGTGGCACAAGCTGCCCTCGATGGTCCAGAAGTACAGCGTGGGTCACGTCATCCTCGAGGACAGCAAGCTGGACCACAACGGCCGGCGCCGTGCCTACGAGTTGTGCGAGTACGCGCGCGTCAAGCTGATGATGATGCCGGCGGTCGATGATCTGATGAGTGGCAAGGTGCATATGGCCACCATGCGCGATGTCGAGCTCGATGACCTGCTGGGTCGCGATCCGGTTCATCTGGACACGGCTGGCATCGGTGGCCTGATCCAGAACGAGGTGGTGCTGGTCACGGGGGCAGCCGGCTCGATCGGATCCGAGCTGTGCCGCCAGATCGCCCGCTTCAAGCCCTCGCTGCTGGTCATGCTCGAGCACAGTGAATTCGGTCTGTACGCCCTGCAGCAGGACTTCGAGCGCATGTTCCCGAACACCGCCATCCGCTGTATCGTGGGCGACGTCAAGGACGCCTCGCGTCTGCGCCAGGTGTTCCAGCGCTACCGGCCGACGGTGATTTTCCATGCGGCCGCCTACAAGCATGTGCCGATGATGGAGAGCGAGAACGCCTGGGAAGCGGTGCTGAACAACACGCTGGGGACGATGCGGGTGGCCGAGGCGATCGCCGCGATGCAGCCCGAATATCAGGCCCGCAAGCTGGTGCTGGTGTCTACCGACAAGGCGGTCAACCCGACCAGCGTGATGGGTGCTTCCAAGCGTCTGGCCGAGATGCTGCTGCAAAGCTGGAGCGAGCGTACCGGCATCCAGGCGGTGATCGTGCGTTTTGGCAATGTGCTGGGTTCCACCGGCAGTGTGGTGCCCAAGTTCAAGCAGCAGATCGCGCGCGGCGGGCCGATCACCATCACCCACCCGGACATGCGCCGTTACTTCATGTCGGTCTCCGAGGCCTGCGGTCTGGTGCTGCAGTCGGCCCTGATGGGCGAGAGCCACGAGATTTTTGTGCTCGACATGGGGCAGCCGGTCAAGATCGTGGACCTGGCCAAGGACCTGATCCGCCTGTCCGGCTTCTCCGATGCGGACATCAAGATCGAATTCACCGGGCTGCGTCCGGGCGAGAAGCTGTTCGAGGAATTGCTGGGCGATGCCGAGCGCACCCTGCCGACGCGCCACTCCAAGATCCGGGTGGCAGCACTGGGCCCGATGCCTGGCAGTGCCTGGGAAAAAGGCGTGTATCAATGGCTGAACCAGCCGGGCTGGCTGTCGGACCAGGATGTGCGCAGCGGTCTTGCGCGCCACGTGCCTGAATACGAAATGTACCGGGAAGCGGCCAACGTCAAGCCCCTGATGGCGGTCAGCAAGCAGGCCAGTTGAGCCACTTTGCCATTGGTGACATCCAGGGCTGCGCCCGCAGCCTGCAGGCCCTGTTGCGGCGCCTGCCCGAGGACGCCCGCCTGTTCTTCTGCGGCGACCTGATCAATCGAGGCCCCCGTTCGCTGGAAACCCTGGACACGCTGATGGCCCTGGGTGATCGGGCGCGCTGCCTGCTGGGCAATCACGACCTGCATTTCCTGGCGACGGCGCTGGGGGTGCGCGGACAGGGCCGGCTGGACACCCTGGACGAGTTGCTGGTGGCCGGACGCCTGCCCGAGTATGTGGACTGGCTGCGCCAGCAGTCGATGGCCCTGTTCCTGCCACAGTTGCCGGCGGCAGCCGCAGCGGGCGCGTTCCGTGACCACCTGCTGGTCCATGCCGGGGTGCTGCCGCAATGGAGCGCGGCCCAGACCTTGTCCCTGGGGCAGGAGATTGAATCGGCGCTGCGCAGCCCCGGCTGGCGAACCCTGGTGCGCTACATGTACGGCAATGAGCCGGCCTGCTGGTCCGAGGACCTGCTGGGTATCGAGCGTCAGCGCCTGATCATCAATGCGCTGACACGCAGTCGCTTCGTGTTCGCCGATGGTTCCCTGGAGCTGGATTGCGCGCTGGGTCCGGACAAGGCCCCGCCGGGCACGGTGCCCTGGTTTGATCATCCCCGGCGGCGCAGCCGCGGCACACGCATCGTGTTCGGACACTGGTCACAGCTGGGCCTGGTGGTCAACGATGCGCTGGTCAGCCTGGATACCGGCTGTGTCTGGGGCGGTCCGCTGACGGCGGTCGAACTGGAGACCGGACAGGTCATCCAGGTGCCGAATCTGGATCGCTGAGGCGGCGCGGCGGTCCCGGTGGTCGGGCCCTGGGCAGGCCGAGGGTCTGGCTGATCACGGTTTCGCAGGCATGGGCCAGGTCATGGCGGGTGCCAGCTGGCACGATCCCGTCGCCCCATTCCAGTTGCGCGCGCAACTGGCTGGCCCGCAGGATGCGCCACAGCGAATCGCCACGCCGATGACGGACGTGCTGAACGACAAGCAGAAGGAAGCGATCCTCGGCCGCGTGCCCGCCGGCAAGCTCGGCACGCCGGACGATGTGGCGGCCGCGGTGCTCTATCTCGCCTCCGACGAGGCGGGCTACGTCACCGGCCAGACGCTGCACGTCAATGGCGGCATGGCGATGATCTGAGGATGTTCGTCTTCTCCCGCTGTGCGGGAGAGGACGCTCCTCTCAGCGCTCCAGCAGCAGGATGTCGAGTTTCGAATCGAACTGCGGTGCGGGGAACAGGAAGACGAGCCTGTTCTTGCCAAGGCGCTCGACCACGGCAACCTGGTCCAGCTTCGGG
>JAPOKJ010000088.1 GCA_029977705.1 Burkholderiales bacterium
AAAGGGGGCAGTTGATTTTCTTGAAAAGCCATTTAACGACGAGCAGCTCTGCGCCCTTGTGGCCAAGGCGTTTCAACAGTTGCGTGACGATGAGCAGAAAACGCTCGGTGCAAAGCGGGCCAAGGAGCTGCTTGCACGCCTTACCCCCCGAGAGCAGCAAGTGCTTGAACGTATCGTCTCAGGTCGACTGAACAAGCAAATAGCCGACGACTTGAACATAAGCATTAAAACCGTAGAGGCACACCGGGCCAATATCATGGATAAGATCGAGGCGCGCACTATGGCGGACCTTATGAAGACAGCCCTTGCTGCCAGCGAGGCCGACGCGCAAGCTGCCGGCAGTGGTACAATGTGAGGCTTAGTTTTTTTGTGGTGATAGTTATTGCTACACACAAGAGCGCCCGTAGCTCAGTTGGATAGAGTACCTGGCTACGAACCAGGGGGTCGTGGGTTCGAATCCTGCCGGGCGCGCCAACTTTCTTTCTTCCCCATTTCATCGCATTCTGACCGACCTCAGTCGGCCAGGGGAAGCGCAGCTCGCCCGCTTAAACCAGTGCTCCCTGCCAGCCAGGGTTCCAGTTGGCATCGGCACCGCGAGGCATGAAGGCCAGCACCTTGGCCGAGGCCTGCGACAGACTTTCCGCAGCGCGCGCCGGCACACGGCGGCCGCCGGCCATGAGGTCGTTGCGGTGTACCTGACTCATGCTTTCGATATGCCCGCAATGCAAGCTGAGGATCAGGTCCGGGTAGCGGCGGGCCGAATCCATGCCAGGCATGATGGGCCGGTCACGGCGCAAGCCTCGAATCTGACCGCTGTACCAGGCCGCGAACACGCGCCGCCCGGCGAAAGGGAACAGCCGATCGAGCGTCAGGGGAGGATCCTGCGGCTCGGCGGTGCTCAGGCCGGTCAGGTACAACCAGCCATCCTCGATCTCCCATTCGGCAGTGATCTCGCCCTTGCAGGGGCGCTGCCCGATCAGCTGGAAGTAGTGCTCGAGCGGCTCGTCGAGCAGGTGGAACTCGCGGTTGCGATGGGATAGCAGGTTGCGCACGCGCGGCGGCGTGGCAGGGTGGATCTGGCTGGACATATCAAACCTTTATTGGAATTTATGGCTTGACTGTGCAGCAGCGCGGCAGGCGCCGCGGCCCGCGCCGGATGAATCAGCGGTTTGCGCCGCCCAGCGGCGCTGGCGCTGTGGCAACGGCGCCCGTTTGGCTACAGACGGCGCATAGGGAAGGTCCGCAGGGTGCTCAGCCCATGGCGTGGGGGTTGCCCAGGGGACTGAGCAGGCTCATGAATTCCTTGCGGGTGGTTTCATGGGTGCGGAACACGCCGAGCATGCGACTGGTGACCATCGACACCCCAGTCTTGTGCACCCCGCGCGTGGTCATGCACTGGTGGGCGGCTTCGATCACCACGGCCACGCCCTTGGGTTGCAAGACCTCGTTGATGGTATCGGCGATCTGGGCCGTGAGCCGCTCCTGGATCTGCAGGCGCTTGGCATACATGTCGATGATCCGGGACAGTTTCGAGATGCCAACCACCCGGCGTTTCGGGATGTAGGCGACATGGGCCTTGCCGATGATGGGCACCATGTGGTGCTCGCAATGGCTCTCGAAGCGCACATCTCGCAGCACGATCATCTCGTCATAACCCTCCACTTCGGAGAAGGTTTTTTGCAGGATGGTGCGAGGATCCTCGGCATAGCCGGCGAAGAACTCGTCATAGGCACGCAAGACGCGATCCGGCGTCTCGAGCAGGCCTTCACGATCGGGGTCGTCTCCAGCCCACTGGATCAGGGTGCGAACGGCCTTGAGGGCATCGTCGCGGTTGACTTTGCTTCCTGGAGGTGGGCTTTTCTTGCGGGTCATCGGAGAACTCGGCGTTTTTTTTCGTGGTTTGGCCATCATCATAGACCAAGGTGCTGATCCGGCATCGGTAAGGGTCCGTACCCGGGGGATGGAGCTCGCGTGACAAATGTCACAGTACGGGCCAGGTCACGCTCGCCGGCGGATCACAAACGGGGCCCGCCGGCCGATGAACGGTCGATTTCACGATACAGTCTGCCCATCATGACCAAGTGGGATTCATTCGATTTCGATGCCTGGAAGGATCTGTACCAGACCGATCCTTTTGCCTTCGAATCACGCCGCCAGGCGACCCTGATGATCGAGGCTGCGCGCTGCGGTCCGGCAGCCCGCGAAACCGTGGCCATGCTGATCGCCCAAAAGCCCTCCCGCGACCGCCAGGTGCGCCTGGAGGGCTCGCTCAACCAACTGACCCGATCCATGGCCGTACTCGCCATCCACCTGAACGCACTGGCCCGCACCCTGAGCCAGCCGGCATCGGCCCAGCCGCTTGCCGGCGGCACTCCGGGCCCCGATCAGGATCCCCGGCCAAGCCCGGCCACCGTCTGAATCCGCGCCAGGACGGCGAAGTTTTCCTGCCTTCCGGGTAACGTGGCAGGACCAAACCCCTGTCGAAAAAGGGGACAGGCCTCGCCCTGCGGACGGGTCCGGGGTACCATCTTTCTCCCCACTGCCTTCCTTGGTGCGCCGGATTGCCCGCATTGCACCCCTGGCCTTGACGCCGCGTCCATCGCCTGCGGCCCCCACACAAGTGAGTCCGACATGAACGCTCCTGCCGATCTGCTTCTTATCGATGATGCCGCCGGACCAGATGACAGCGATGTCGGCTTGCCCATGTCGCAGGTCATCCGCGAGCGCCTTAAGGCCTCCGGTGCGCGCTTCTTTGCCAACGACAACATCTCCGATGCGATTCACAGTGGCGCCGAGTTGCAGGCCCTCGAGGCTGAGGTGGCGGAAAAGATGAAAGCCGTGCTGCAAAGCCTGGTGATCGACATCGATCGGGACCACAACACCCGGGAAACCGCCAAGCGCGTGGCCAAGATGTTCGTGCGCGAGGTGTTTTCGGGTCGCTTCAGCCCGGCACCGGCCGTCACCGCCTTTCCGAATGTCGAGAAGGTCAACGAGTTGATGCTGGTCGGCCCGCTGACCGTACGCTCAGCCTGCTCTCACCACCTGTGCCCGATCATCGGCAAGCTCTGGGTGGGGGTCCTGCCCAAGCCGGGGTCGAAGCTGATCGGACTATCCAAGTTCGCCCGCATTTCCGACTGGATCATGTCGCGTCCCCAGATCCAGGAAGAGGCGGTCAAGAACCTCGCCGATCACCTCGAGCAGGAGTTGGACCCGGCGGGTCTGGCGGTCGTGGTCAAGGCCAACCACTTCTGCATGCACTGGCGCGGCGTAAAGGACAACAGCCGCATGACCTCCTCGGTGATGCGCGGCGAGCTGCATGCCTCGCAAGCCCTGCGCCAGGAATTCCTGGCCCTGGTCAAGCTCGACGACCACGTCTGATCCGCACCAGGGGACTGCGCAGCGCAGCCCCCTGCCCCGTGGCCTCAGCCCGGGATGCGGACCGGCAACTCGGTGATGCCGCGTACGAAGTTCGAGCGTACCCGTCGGGCAGGCCCGACCACATCGATCTGCCCGAAGCGCTGGAGAATTTCTTCCCAGAGGATCTTCAACTGCATCTCGGCCAGGCGGTTGCCGACACAGCGATGGATGCCAAAGCCGAATGACAGGTGCTGACGCGGCCGCGCACGATCGATGATGAAACGGTGCGGTTCGGGGATGGCCTGCTCGTCGCGGTTGCCGGACAGGTACCACATGATCACCTTGTCGCCCGCCTTGATGGTCTTGCCGGCCAACTCGGTGTCACGGGTGGCGGTGCGGCGCATGTGGGCCAGGGGCGTCTGCCAGCGAATGATTTCGGGCACCAGGCTGTCGACCAGGGCCGGGTTGGCGCGCAGGCGAGCCATCTGCTCCGGATGCTGCGCCAGGGCCAGCAAGCCGCCAGACATCGAATTGCGCGTGGTGTCATTGCCGCCGACGATGAGCAGCACGGTATTGCCCATGAATTCGACCGGCGTCATGGAGCGCGTGGCCGGACTGTGCGCCAGCATCGAGATCAGATCGGTCCTGGGGGGCTGGTTGATGCGCTCATTCCACAGGCGGGTGAAGTAAGCAGCCATCTTGCCCAACTCGCCCAGACGCTCCTCTGTCGAGATGCCGTTGACCTCGGGAGCCGAGGTGGCGACATCAGACCAATGGGTGAGCAGGCGACGATCTTCGAGGGGAAAGTCGAACAGGGTCGCCAGCATCAACGTGGTCAACTCGATGCTGACCCGCTCCACCCAGTTGAAGGTCTCGTTGCGCGGCAGGCCTTCCAGTACGCGGATCGTGCGCTCGCGTATGGTGGCCTCGAGATTGGCCAGGTTCATCGGCGCCACGATCGGCTGCACCGCCTTGCGCTGCTCATCATGGCGCGGCGGGTCCATTGCAATGAACATCTGCAGGCGCTCGCCCATCGGCCGGTCGAAGATCGAAATGCCGCCACGCGACCAGTCCGATGAATAATCGGCATGGTTGGTGTCGACCTTCATGATGTCATCGTAGCGGGTCACCGACCAGAAGTTGCCGAACAGCTTGCTGCGCGTGTAATGCACCGGATCGTCACGGCGCAGACGCTCGAAGTAAGGCAGTACGGTATCAAACTCGAACAGGTCCGGATCGCTCGGATCGATCTGCTCGATCGGTATCGAGCGGGCCCGATCAATGGCCTGCAGCAGGCCTGGGTCCAGGGGCGCATTCATGGGCAGATCCTCAAGGCAGACCGATCAGTGCTGGCCGGCCGGCATCGTGACCACGATACCGTCGAGACTGTCGGACATGGTGATCTGGCAGGCCAGGCGGGACGATTCGCGACGCTCGGCAGTGAACTCGAGCATGGAAGACTCGGTGCTCGACTGGGGCGACAATTTCTCGGCCCAGGGCGAGGACACGAACACGTGGCAGGTGGCGCAGGCACATTGCCCGCCGCAATCGCCGTCGATGCCCTTGATGTTGTTGTCGACCGCGGCGCGCATCAGCGATTCGCCAGAAGGCACGTCGACGGTGTGGGCAGCGCCGGTGTGATCAATGAAAGTGGCTTTGGGCATGTCTCGGTTCTCTTGATAAGTCCATCGGAAAAACTTGGCGTGGCGACTGGCGAACCCGCCACCTGACATTATGGCTCGACGCGGCTGATTGCTGCTGTGCAACATGTCATCGGGTACTTGGCGAAGCGCGCGCGCCGTCCCGCATTGTAGTCAGCCGCGGGCCGCGGAGCCCGGATCTGCAACCGTGCTCAGCGCCCTTTGGTGGCTGCAAGCGCCTTGTCCGGCGAGCCTTCCAGTCCGGCGAGCAGCGCCTTGCTGTTGCCCGGAATCACCATCTCGAAACGATTGTCGACATAGGTATAGTCGTAGTAGCCCATGCGGGCCAGGGGCTGGATGCGCAGCACATCGATCAGGCCCTTGTCGTCGATCACGGCATCGTCGATATGCACCGCCACGACCCGCCCGAACACCACATCGGCCGTGCCCATCGGCGGTTCACCCGGAAAGCGCAGGGTATTGAGGTAGACGCACTCGAAATGGATCGGAGAGCCGCCCACCCGCGCCGGGCGAACCTTGCGCGATGGCAGCTTGACCAGCCCTGCCCGCTCGAACTCGTCCACACCGGGCGGCAATTCCTCGGCACTGATGTTGACGGCCTCACGCAGCGCATACGTGGCCATGTTCCACACGAACTGGCCGGTCTCCTCGGCGTTTCGCACCGAGTCCTTGCGCTGGCCTGAGGTGCCCTGGTTGGCCGAGAACATCACGATCGGCGGGTTGAAGGTGACGTTCTGGAACTGGCTGTAAGGGGCCAGGTTGTGTCGGCCTTGCGCATCGACGGTCGAGATCCAGCCGATCGGTCGCGGAATCACGCAGGACTTGAAGGGATCATGCGGCAGGCCGTGCGGGGTGACCCCGGGCTCGTAGTACATGGGTGCGCTCCAGTTGGATCGGATCAGGTGGCCGATACCGCCTTGCATACTGCGGCGGTGACCTGCTCGGTGGTGGCGGTGCCGCCAAGATCCCGCGTATGCAGTGCAGGATCGGCGGTCACCTGCTCGATGGCCCGCATGAGAGCAGCGGCCGCACCGGCTTCGCCCAGATGCTCGAGCATCATCACCGCCGACCAGAAGGTGCCGACGGGATTGGCCAACCCCTTGCCCATGATGTCGAAGGCCGAGCCGTGGATCGGTTCGAACATGGACGGGTAGCGACGCTCGGGATCGATGTTCCCGGTGGGCGCAATGCCCAGGCTGCCGGCCAGCGCCGCCGCCAGATCGCTGAGGATGTCGGCATGAAGATTGGTGGCCACGAGGGTGTCGAGCGAGGCAGGCCGGTTCACCATGCGGGCGGTCGCGGCATCGACGAGTTCCTTGTCCCAGCGGACATCGGGAAATTCGGTGGCAATCTGGGCTGCGATCTCGTCCCACATCACCATCGCATGGCGCTGGGCATTGGACTTGGTGATCACCGTCAGCTGCTTGCGCGGGCGCGAGCGCGCCAGCGCAAAGGCAAAGCGCATGATCCTCTCTACACCGGCCCGCGTCATCATGCTGACATCGGTGGCCACCTCGATGGGGTGGCCCTGATGGGCCCTGCCCCCGACGCCCGCATATTCACCTTCGGAGTTCTCGCGGACAATCACCCAATCAAGATCCTTCGGGGTGCAGCGCTTGAGCGGCGCGTCGATACCCGGCAGGATGCGCGTGGGGCGTACATTGGCGTACTGGTCAAAGCCCTGGCAGATCTTCAGCCGCAATCCCCACAGGGTGATGTGGTCCGGGATCTGCGGATCGCCTGCCGAACCGAAAAGGATGGCGTCCATGCCCCGCAAGGCCTCGAGGCCATCGGCGGGCATCATCAGGCCGTGGCGGCGGTAGTAATCACCACCCCAATCGAAGCTGGAAAATTCAAAGGACAGGCCCGGCCGTGCCGCCGCCAGGGCCTCGAGCACGGTGCGGCCCGCGGGGATGACTTCCTTGCCGATACCGTCTCCGGGAATGCAGGCGATGCGGTAGGGTTTCATGATGTTTGGCTCAGTTGCGAACGATCACTTGAGGCCGCCCCCGAGGGCGCGGTAAAGGTCGACCGAATTGGTCAGACGAAGCAGGCGGATCTGCACCAGGGCCTGCTCGGCTGAAAATACATCGCGCTGGGCATCGAGCACCTCGATGAAATTGGACACGCCGCCACGATGACGCTGCTCGGCCAGCCGCAGACGATCCTGCTGCGCGGCCAGGACGGCGCGCTGGGCCTGCACCTGCTCATCGATGCTGCCGCGGGCCACCAGGGAATCGGCGACCTCGCGAAAGGCCACCTGGATGGTCTTCTCGTAGTCACTGACCGCGATGTTCTTGCGAACCTCGGCAAGATTCAGGCCGGCCTCATTGCGACCGGCATCGAAGATCGGAAGCCCGAGAGCGGGTACGAAATTCCAGGTCTCGGAGCCCGGCGAAAACAGTCCGTACAGGACATTGCTGCCGACACCAAAGCCCGCTGTCAGGGAGATGCGCGGAAAAAAGGCCGCCCGCGCTGCGGCGATGCTGGCATTGGCGGCACGCAGGCGCTGTTCGGCCGCGCGGATGTCCGGTCGCTGGACCAGCAGGTCCGAGGGCAGTCCTGGCGACAGCTCGGCCACGATGCCCTGGCTGTCCAGTGACCGGAGCGGGGCCGGAGCCGACATCGCCTTGCCGGTAAGCAGGCCCAGCGCATTGAGCGCCTGCTGGCGCTGACGGCTCAGGGTCACCACCGCCACCCGTGCATTGAGCACCAGGGTCTCGTTCAGGCGCAGGTCCAGGGCCGAAGAGGCGCCGACATCGAAGCGTTGCTGGGCCAGCTTGAGGGCCGCCTCGCGCCCCTGGAGTGACTTTTGCGCCAGATCCATCTGCTCGGCCAGGGCACGCTCGTTGAGCGCGGCCTTGGCCACCTCGGCCACGATACCGATCTGCGCGGATTGGCGCGCCTCGTCAGTGGCCAGGTACTGCGCCAGTGCCGCATCCCGCAGGTTGCGCACCCGTCCGAGGTAGTCGATCTCGAACGACGCCAGGTTCAGACCGATCTGGAAGTTGCCACCGGTCACTTCGCGGCCCAGGATGTTCAGACTGGCCGGCGTATGGGCCCGAGCGGCACTGGCCCCCAGGTTGACGTTGGGCAGCAGGTCGGCCGACTGGATCCGGTACAGCGCACGGGCCTCTTCGATACGAAGGGCTGCGGTCCTGAGGTCGCGGTTATGGCTCAGCGCGGTCTCGATCAATGACTGCAGCTGGGGATCCGGGAAGAAGTCGCGCCAGGCAAGATCCGATACGGGTCGCGTGGCGGCGGCTCCTGGCGAGGCCGGGAATACGGCAGGCACCGGCGCGGCCGGACGCTGGTGCTGGGGTGCAATGGCGCAGGCACCCAGCCCGGTGATCAGCAGCAGGGCCAGCGGCTTGAACACGTTTTGGAGCGACTTATTCATGACGCTCTCCCGGTGAAGCCTGGGCAGTTGGCAAGGCATTGCCTGCCTGGGCCGCCTGCTCGGCATGCAGACGCCGCTGCCGCTCGCTCCCCTTGAAGATGCGCCTGACCACCACGAAGAACACCGGCACCAGGAAGACCGCCAGGACGGTCGCACTGATCATGCCACCCATCACGCCAGTGCCGATGGCACGCTGGCTGGCGGAGCCGGCGCCGCTGGCCAGTACCAGGGGCAAGACGCCGAGGATGAAGGCCAGCGAGGTCATGAGGATGGGACGAAAGCGCAGATGCGCCGCCTCGAGGGTGGCCTCGACCAGGTCGCGTCCCTGGGCCTGGAGGTCCTTGGCAAACTCGATGATCAGGATGGCATTCTTGGCGGACAGACCGATGATGGCGATGAGGCCCACCTTGAAATACACATCATTGGGCATGCCCCGCATGCTGGCGCCCAGCAAGGCGCCCAGAATGCCCAGGGGGACCACCAGGATCACGGCCAGGGGAATCGTGGTGCTCTCATAAAGCGCCGCCAGGCAAAGGAACACCGCAAGCAATGACAGCGCAAACAGCAAGGGCGCCTGCGATCCCGACATTTTTTCCTCATAGGAACCGGCCGTCCATTCATAACCGAAACCGGCGGGCAACTGGCCGGCCAGTCGCTCCATCTCGGCCAGTGCTTCACCGGTACTTCGGCCCTTGGCCGCATCACCCGAGATCTTCATGGCCGGGTAGCCGTTGTAGCGCGTCAACTGGACCGGACCGACCACCCACTGCGCCTTGGCGAAAGTGGAGAACGGCACCATCGCGCCCTGGCTGTTGCGGACATGGATCTGCATCAGATCCTCGGGCTGCAGGCGCTGCGGGGCATTCAGTTGCAGGATGACGCGCTGCTGCCGGCCGGCGTTGGGGAAGTCGTTGATATAGGCACCGCTCAAAGCATTGGCCAGGGCGGCACTGATGTCGCCAAAGCCCACACCCAGCGCTGCGGCCTTGACACGATCAATGTCCAGGTTCAATTGCGGCGTGGCCTCCAGGCCCTCGGGCCGGGTCCCCGAGAGCACCGGGCTCTTGGCCGCCATGCCGAGCAACTGGTTGCGTGCCGCAAGCAAGGCCTCGTAGCCTTGGCCACCACGGTCCTGCAGCCGGAAGGTGAAGCCGGTGGCATTGCCCAGTTCGCGGATGGGCGGCGGATTGACCGGGAAGATGATGGCATCGCGAATCCGCGACAAGGCACCGAAAGCCTTGCCCGCCACGGTGGCAGCTGCCTGGGAGGCATCACGCTCCGCCCAGTCCTTCAGCGGCGTGAACACCAGGCCGGCATTCTGGCCACTGCCCGAGAAGCTGAAGCCGGTGACGGCAATGACCGCCACCACCGCCGGTTGCTTCATGTAGTACTGCTCGACCTGCTCGATGACATCGGTGGTGCGCGCCGCGCTGGCACCGGGCGGCAGCTGGACGTTGGTGATCAGGTAGCCCTGGTCTTCGAGCGGCAGGAAGGAAGTCGGCAGGGTGTAGTACAGGTAGCCGGCACAGCCAATGATGGCGGCATACAGCACCATGTAGCGGCCCGTCTTGCGCAGCATGCGCCCCACCCAACCCTGATAGGTGCTTGCCGAGCGGGCAAAGCCGCGGTTGAACCAACCGAAAAACCCGCGCTTGGCATGCTGGTGACCGGCCGCCACCGGTTTGAGCAAGGTGGCGCACAGGGCTGGCGTCAGGGTGATGGCCATCAGTGCAGAGAACAGCATCGACGAGACCATGGCCAGCGTGAACTGGCGGTAGATCGCACCGACCGCACCACCAAAGAAGGCCATCGGAATGAACACCGCCGTGAGCACCAGGGTGATGCCGATGATGGCGCCAGTGATCTGGTCCATCGCCTTGCGGGTGGCACTGCGCGGGTCGAGGCCTTCCTCGCTCATGATGCGCTCGACGTTTTCGACCACGACAATGGCGTCGTCCACCAAAATGCCGATGGCCAGCACCATGCCGAACATGGTCAGCACATTGATCGAGTAGCCGAACACCGCCATCATTGCAAAGGTGCCCATCAGCGCGACCGGCACGACGATGGTCGGGATCAGGGTGTAGCGGATGTTCTGCAGGAACAGGTACATCACCAGGAACACCAGGATGACCGCTTCAATCAGGGTCTTGACCACTTCCTTGATCGAGATCTTGACGAACAGCGAAGTGTCGTAGGGGATCTCGTACTTGACACCGGGCGGGAAGAATTTGGAGAGATCCTCCATCTTGGCCCGCACCGCGACGGCTGTCTCGAGCGCATTGGCGGTCGGCGACAACTGGACACCGACGGCGGCGGTGGGTTTGCCGTTGATGCGCGAGGCGGTGGCATAGCTTTGACCACCGATCTCGATGCGGGCGACATCCTTCAGGCGGACCACCGAGCCGTTGGGGTTGCCGCGCAGGATGATGTTGCCGAACTCTTCGGGACTGGACAACTGCCCGCTGACCACGATCTGGGCTGCAATGCGCTGCGACGCAGGCGCAGGCTGGTCGCCAAGGGTACCGGAGGCGACCTGCACATTCTGCGCCCGGATGGCAGCGGCGACATCCTGGGGCGTGAGCTTGACCGCCAGCAGGCGGTCGGCCTCCAGCCAGACACGCATGGCCCGTTCGGTGCCGAACAACTGGGCCTGACCAACGCCCGGCACGCGGCGCAATTCGTTGAGGACGTTGCGCGACATGAAGTCGCCCAGCGCCACCGGATCGAGCTTGCCGTCCGTGGAGGCCAGCACCGTGAACAGCAGGAAGTTGCTGCGAGACTTGGTGACGATCACGCCTTGCTGGGTGACCGCCTGCGGCAGACGCGGTTCGATGCGCTTGAGCCGGTTCTGGACATCGACCGCGGCCAGATCCGGATTGGTACCGGGCCTGAAGGTAACCGTGATCGTGGCCTGCCCGTTGGACTCGCTCTGTGACTCGATGTACTGCAGGCCATCGGCCCCGTTCATCTCCTGTTCGATCAGGCTGGTGACCGCCTCGTCGAGGACCTTGGCAGAGGCACCCGGGTAGACCGCCGTAAGGACCACGGCCGGCGGAGCGATGGTGGGGTACTGGGCGACCGGCAACTGCGTGATCGCCAAAGCCCCGCCCAGCATGATGAAGAGCGCGATCACCCAGGCAAAGACCGGACGATCGATGAAAAACTTGGCCATGGATCAGTGCCTCAGTTGGACTTGGCGGACGGGGCAGCCTTGGCCGCCGGAGTCGCCGGCGCGGCGGGCGCTCCACCACCTGCCGGAGCACCACCTGCCGGAGCACCACCTGCCGGAGCACCACCTGCCGGCTTGCCCGCGGCAGCACGGTCCTGCCAGGGCATCGGCTTGACGGTGCCGCCCGGACGGGTTTTCTGGAAGCCTTCGACGATCACGCGATCGCCGGCTTTCAGGCCCTTGCTGATCATCCATTTGCCCGACTGCATGCCATCGACGGTCACCGGCTGGGAGGCGACCTTGCCATCGGCACCGACCAGCAGGACGCTGGCCCCTGCGGCACTTCGCAGCACCGCCTGCTGGGGCAATGCAATCGCCTGCTCATTGATTGCCTGCTCGAGCCGGGCACGGACATACATGCCGGGCAAGAGGCTGCGCTCGGGGTTCGGGAACTCGGCACGCATCGACATCGCACCGGTGCTCTCATCGACTGTCAGGTCGGAAAACAGCAGGCGGCCAGGCTGGGGGTGAACGCGACCGTCCTCGGTGACCAGGGTCACTCGCGCGCCGGCCTGACCAGCACTCTTGAGTTGGCCCGACTGCAAGGCCTGACGCAGGCGCAGCACCTCGACACTGGGTTGGGTGATGGTGACGTAGATCGGATCGATCTGGTGAATGATCGCCATTGGCGTGGCCTCGCCCTGACCGACCAGGGCCCCTTCAGTGATCAGCGCGCGACCGATGCGTCCGGAAATCGGCGCCGTCACCGTCGCATAGCCCAGGTTCAGGTTCGCTGTGCGCAGATTGGCCTTGGCTGTGGCGATATCGGCATTGGCCTGCTGCTGCTGGGTCAAGGCGTCGTCAAATTCCTGGCGGCTGATGGCATTGGTCTCCACCAGCGGCTTGTAACGCTGCACCTTCAGGTTGGCCTGGGCCAGGTTGGCCTCTGCCTTGGACAGGGCCGCCTGGGCACTGGCCTGAACGGCGCGGAAGGGTTCCGGATCGATCTGGAACAACACCGTCCCAGCCTTGATGTCGGCGCCTTCCTTGAACGACTTCTTCAGCACGATGCCCGGCACCCTCGCGCGCACCTGAGAAATACGGGTCGGCTCGAGCCGGCCCGGCAGTTCGGAGGTAATCGCCAATCGCTCGGGGGCGATGGTGAGCACCCCGACTTCAGGCGGTGGCGGTGGCGAGCCTGCCGCTGGCGCCTGTGCCTTGACAGGATTCAGGTGTAGGGCAAAACCGGCAGCCGTCAACGCGGCAACGACGGCCGCAGCCTTGAAAAAGCGATCCTTGGGCATGGGGAGGTCTACCTGGGCAAGTTCGGGACCACACGCCCGGCGCAGGTGAACCCCTGCGTCAACGGCCGGTGCGGCAAACCCGCAAGGTTAGCATGAGCAATGCCACAAACTGACCCCAGTCGGCACTGAAATTGGCCCCTGCCCAAGGGCAGCCGTCATGACGAGGCGAGCTTCTGCCAGGCCCGTTCGGCGCGCAACTGGCGAACCTTTCCGGCAATCCCGAACAGCGCGGCATCGCGTTGCCAGCGCAGCGCCGCTTCCGAGGCCACTCCCGCCTGCCAGAGCTCGCCGGCCTCACGGTAAAGCCCTTGCACCTGGTTCAGGGCTCCCGCCAGCGCGACATGCACCGCAGCGTCGGTCATCGACTGTCCTGCCAGATCGCCAAGCAGGCAAAGGGTGGCAACCAGCGCTTCAGCATAGGCCGACGGCCATTGCTGCTGGCGCGCCTCGCGAAGCAGGTAGGCCAGCACGGCAGCGCTGATGTGAATGTCCTCGACCGTC
>JAPOKJ010000027.1 GCA_029977705.1 Burkholderiales bacterium
AGGCCAATTTGCGGGGGTTTGAGGCAGGATCAGGCACGATTCCGGCAAAAACCGCGAGCCAAGGCCTCATTGCGCGTCTTCGGCCCGCACTTTCACATAGCGCCCTGGCGCCGGCTCGATCGCCTTGTAGCGGGCATTGCCGGGGGCCTTCGGTGCAGTCGCCTCGCCCCCCTTCAAGGCCTCGAGCCAGCCCGACCATACCGGCCACCAGCTGCCCGGCACCTCGGTGGCATGGGCGTACCAGTCGTCGGCCTTGGCGGGCAGGTAGGCACCCGCCGCCTTCTTGCCCTTTGCAGCAGGGGCCTTGGCGCTGATCCAGTGGCTGCGCTTGTTCTTGTTGGCCGGATTGATGACGCCGGCGATATGACCGCTGGCGCCCAGCACGAAGGTCTTGTCCCCCTTGAGCAACTGGGTCGATGCGTAGGCCGCCTCCCAGGGCACGATATGGTCCTCGCGCGAGGCATAGATGAACACCGGACACTGGATGCTGCCCAGGTCCACCTTCTGCCCGAGGCAGGTCAGCGCACCCGGTTCGCGAAGCTCGTTCTGGAGATACATGTGGCGCAGGTACCAGGCGTACATCGGCCCCGGCAGGTTGGTGCTGTCACCGTTCCAGTAAAGCAGGTCGAAGGCGGCCGGCTTCTCCCCCATCAGATAGTTGTTGACGACGTAGTTCCAGATCAGGTCGTTGGGGCGAAGGGCCGAAAAGGTGCTCGCCAGTTCCTTGCCCGGCAGGATGCCGCCGCCGCCCAGGGTTTGCTCGCGCATCTGGACCTGCTGCTCGTCAACGAAGATGCCCAGGATGCCGGGCATGGAAAAGTCGAGCAAGGTGGTGAGCAGCGTCAGCGAGGCGGCCGGATGTTCGCCGCGCGCCGCCAGCACCGCCAGGGCGGTCGCGATGATGGTGCCGCCAACACAAAAGCCCAGCGTGTTGATCTGCTTCTGGCCCGAGATCTCCTGGGTCACACGGATCGCGGTGATCGTGCCCTTCTCGATGTAATCATCCCAGGTGATGTGCGACAGCGAGGGGCCGGGATTGCGCCAGGACACCAGAAAGACGGTATGGCCCTGGGCCACCGTATAAGCCACCACCGAGTTCTCCGGCTGCAGGTCCAGGATGTAGAACTTGTTGATGCAGGGCGGCACCATCAGGATGGGACGCTTGCCGACCTTGGGCGTCGAGGGACTGTATTGAATGAGCTGGAACAGTTCGTTCTCGAAGACCACATGCCCGGGCGACACGGCCAGGTTCTTGCCGACCTCGAAGGCCGTTTCATCCACCTGCGAGATCTGGCCCTTGGCCATGTCCTGCATCAGGTTTTCGATCCCCTTGCGCAGACTCTCGCCCTGGGTGGACATCAGCTTTTGCTGGGCCTCGGGATTGGTGAGCAGCGAGTTGCTCGGCGAGACGGCATCGATCCACTGCTGGGTCGCGAACTTCAGGCGCGCCTTGGAAAGCGGATCGGTTTCGACCGCATCGGCCAGACTGAGCAGGTAATGGGCATTGGCCTCGTACAAGCCCTTGGTCAGCGAGAACATCGGCATGCTCTGCCACAACGGGTTGGCAAAGCGCTTGTCGCGGGATGCGTCGGCGGCGTCCTGCGACAGGACCTTCTGCAACTGGGCCATGTAGCGCGTCTGCAGGTCCCCCAGCACATCGGGCGCAATGCGCGGCATCTCGGGCAGCTCAGGCAGGGGCAAGTCGGTGCCCGGAATCTTGCTGGCACTGCCGGTCGGTTTGGATTTGGATTGCTTGCTGGCCATCGGGGTCCCTCGCTGGAGTCATTGCATCACTCGTTGACCATTATTTTCGCACGGATCAGGATGACCGAGGCCTGTCGCCCGGTCGGTCCGTCACGCCGGTATGAAAACCAGTCCGAAGCCTCGGAGACGGTGCAATGGCGGCAGGTTCCCGAGACCGCAACATCCGCCAATCCCAGGCGCAGGCTGGCCAGCCCATATAGGTTGGCCAGAAACTTGCCTGGCCGGGGTCCTGGCTTGAAAAACAGGTGGGCCAGGCCAGCCTTGTCCAGGAAGGCCTCGCGAACCTCGGGTCCGACCTCGAAAGCCGCGGGCCCGATCGCCGGACCGAAGGCTGCCTGCAGTTGCTCGTCCAGTCCATTCGCTCGGGCCATTTCCCGCATCCTGCGCGCCGTGTTCTCGAGCACGCCACCGGCCAGGCCCCGCCATCCCGCATGTGCCAGGCCAACCACGGTCCCCTGCGCGTTGCTGAAGAACACCGGCAGGCAATCAGCGGTCAGAATGACCAGCGCCAGCCGCGGCTGGCAGGTGACCAGGGCATCGGCCTTGACCGGGAACGACAGGCCCGCGACCTCCTCGGCCAGGGCCACCCCGGTGCCATGTACCTGATCCACAAACACGAGACGGCTTTCCGCCGGCAAAAGCGCTGCAAGCCGGTCACGGTTGGCCAGCACGTGGGCCGGATCATCGCCCACATGCAGGCCCAGGTTCAGGCTGTCCCAGGGGGCGAGGGATACGCCGCCCTGGCGCCGGCTGCCGAAGGCCAGCACACCCGCCGGCGCGGACCAGTCCGGTTGAAAAAGGGGCAGATCAGAAGCAGGCATGGTGGACTCGTCCGGGTTGATCACGGGCGACAGGGCCCGCAGCAGGGTCAAGGGTAAGGGCCATCGCGCCAGGCCAGCAGATCAGCGGGCGGGCATCCCGCCTTGGCCAGCAATCCGGCCAGATCGGCAGGCAGGTCAGCGGTGAAATCCATCCATCCCGAGTCGGCTTTCCCCGCTTGCCGCGTTGCCATCTTCAGCGGATGCTGGAAGGCCAGGCGCCAGGCGTGCAGGGCCTGACGCTCCAGACCCGGCCAGCGCGGGCCGCCGTACAGGCTGTCGCCGAGCAGCGCATGCTGGCGCGAGGCGGCATGGACGCGAATCTGGTGGGTGCGGCCGCTGTGCAGGCGGCATTCGACGACACTGGCCGATGCCGCACCCGCCTGTGGCGCCGGCAGCACGGCCAGCCGGCGAAAATCGGTGCGGGCCGGCTTGCCCTGGGCCGAAGCGGGCGCGAAGGCGGCCATTCGCTGCCTTTGCTGCGGGTCGCGCCCGATGGCGGCTTCCACGCTGAACGTCAGCGGGCAGGTGCGCGAGACCACCGCCAGGTAGCGGCGCGAGACCTCGCGCCGGCCAATCATGCCGATCAAGGCCTGTCGGCAGGCCTCGGTCTTGGCCACAACCATCAGCCCCGAGGTGTCCTTGTCCAGACGATGGACGATGCCGGCCCTGGGCATCTCGAAAAAGCCGGGGCCACGATCGAGCAGCCCGTTCATCAGGGTACCCCGCCAGTGACCGGGCGCCGGATGCACCACCAGTCCGGCGGGTTTGTCGATGACCAGCAAGGATTCGTCCTCGAACACGACCGACAGCGCAAGGGGCTCGGCCACGAAGGCCTGCTGGGCTTCCAGCGCCTGGGGCCGCACCACCACCCGCTCATGCCCGCGCAGCCGATACTTCTGGGACAATGCCTGTTCTTCGACCTCAACCGCCCCAAGGGCAATCCAGGACTGCAGGCGACTGCGCGAAAATTGCGGCAATTGCGCGGCCAGCCATTTGTCCAACCGCTGACCCCCGCCCTCTTGAGCTCCCAGGACAATCTCGGCGTCGATATAATCAGGGCCATCAGCGCCACCTGACGGCTCTGCAGCGTCCAAGGACGCGGGCAGCGTCCCTGCTCCCGGCTGCTGGTCGGTGGGGACACCCTCGATGGTGCCGGCTGCCTGATTCGGATTCCGGGGCTGGTTCAAAAACGGCCTGAACGCTTAGTGAATGGATGGGATGAACATGATGCTCGGACGAATCGCTGCCCTGACCCGAGGCCTGGCCGGCCGTCTCCTGCTGCTCGGCCTCGTGGCCCTTGCCCTGCAGGCCTGCGGCAACAGCAAGACGGCCGACGATCAGACGATCAACTGGACGCCTGAAAAATTATATGCCGAGGCCAAGGACGAGATGAGCGCCGGGCGCTATACCGAGTCGCTCAAGCTGCTCGATCGTCTCGAGTCCCGTTACCCCTTCGGCCGCTTTGCCCAGCAGGCCCAGATCGACCGCGCCTACATCCACTATCGCGAGAACGAGCAGGGACTGGCGCTGGCTGCGATCGACCGCTTCATGCGCCTGCACCCGAACCATGCCCAGATGGATTACATGTTCTATCTGCAGGGCCTGATCAACTTCAACGAGAACCAGGGCTTCATGGCCAACCTCGGGGGACAGGACCTGTCCGAGCGCGACCTGAAGGCGGCGCGTGAATCCTTCGAGTCCTTTCGCCAGCTGATCACGCGCTTTCCGAACAGCAAGTACGCCAGCGACGCGGAAGCCCGGATGCGTTACCTGAGAAACGCGATGGCCCAGGGCGAGGTCCACATTGCCCGCTACTACTTCCGTCGCGGGGCCTATGTGGCGGCGGCCAACCGCGCGCAGATCGCGGTCCAGGCCTACCAGGAAACCCCGGCCATCGAGACCGCGCTCTACATCATGATGGCCTCCTACGACCGTCTCGGCCTGACCGAGCAGCGCGATGCCGCCCGACGCGTGCTCGAGCGCACCTTTCCGGAGAGCAAGTTGCTCAAGGAAGGCATGCAAAGCGACGAAAAATCCTGGTGGCAGGTCTGGAAATGATCCGCCAGGCCGCGCACTGACGGAGCGGGTCGCTCAGCGGTTCACCGACTCGAGATACGCCAGCGCCGAGGCGGAGTCATCCAGCCGGGCAAAGGGCGGCAGGCTTCGCAGCAGCAGGCGCCCGTATGACTTCCCGGAAATGCGCGCATCACCGATCACGATCAGCCCATGATCATGCTCGGTGCGCACCAGCCGACCCACGCCCTGCTTGAGTGACAGTGCGGCCAGCGGCAGCTGATACTGGCTGAAGGGCTCACCTCCCTGACGCTTGATGGCCAGGCTGCGCGCCTTGACCACCGGATCATCAGGTGGCGCGAACGGCAGCTTGGCAATCACCACCATCGACAATTGCTGTCCCGGCACATCGACCCCTTCCCAGAACGAGGCGCTGCCCACCAGGATCGGCGCATCGGCCTGCCGGAAGCGGTCGAGCAATTCGTGACGCGACATGCTGCCCTGGACCAGCAGGCTCATCGAGGGCTCTGAGGCCAGCCTGCCCTGAAAGGCATCGGCCACCTCATCGACCTGGCGCAAGCTGGTGCACAGCACGAAACAGCGGCCATGGTTGGCCTGCACCAGCGGCCAAATCTGGGCCACGAGACGCGAGGAAAAGCCGCTCTGGTTGGGATCCCCCAGCTGATCCAGGACAAGCAGGCGTCCCTGGGCTTCAAAGTCAAAGGGGCTGGGCGCCATTTCGCAGGGCACATCGTCCAGTCCCAGCGATTGCTGGAAATGCTCGAAGCGACCTGCCATCGTCAGGGTTGCAGACAGGAAGATCCAGGAACGCGGCCGCGCTTCACGATGCTTGCGAAAGGGTTCGGCAATCGACAGCGGCGTGGCATGCAGGGTCAGTCCATTGCTGCGGATATCCGCCCACAGGATGCGCTCGGATTGCCCCGGGTCTTCCAGTTCGGCCAGCCAGCGTGTCACCCAGACCCGGATTTCACCGGCACGCAGCGCCAGCTTGCCCAGGTCCTTGCTCAGCTCGCTGACCTGGTTCAGGCAGGTGCTGCAGTCCTCCAGAGCATCCAGCCAGCCGCGCAGGGCTGCGGCCAGGCCATCGTTGTGCCGAAGCCGGTCCGCATCCGGTTTTCCCGGGGGCCCTGCCTGCAGCCGGATCTCGCGCAACCCCAGCTCGAGCTGGCCCACCAGCGAGACCCAGTCAGCCAGGCCACGCGCCTCGGCCACACCCAGGCGGCGGATATCACGGCAGAACTCGAGCAACTGCCGCAAGGACAGCGAGGAGCCAAAAAACTGGCTGGCGATCTCCGGCAACTGATGGGCCTCATCGAAGATCAGCACCTGGGTCTGTGGCAGGAACTCGGCAATACCTTCATCGCGCAGGGCCAGATCGGCACAGAACAGATGATGATTGACCACCACGACATCGGCCTGCTGGGCCCGCTGGCGTGCCCTGATCACGAAGCAGTTGCCATGATCCGGACAGTCCTGCCCCAGACAGTTTTCGCGGGTCGAGACCGCCTTGCTCCAGGCCGACGCATCCTCTGCGATGCCCAGTGCCTGGCTGCGCTCGCCATCGTCGCTGACGGCTGCAAAGCGCTCGATGCGGCGCAATTGGGTGATCTCCTCGCGCGCGACGAACTCGCCCTGGGCCAGGTTTTGCCTCAGGTGGTAGCGACACACATAGTTGGCGCGCCCCTTGAGGTTGGCCACGCTCTGCCCCGTCCCCAGGGCCTTGAGCACCGTCGGCAGATCCTTGCGGAACAACTGGTCCTGCAGGTTCTTCGTGCCGGTGCTGATCAGCACCTTGTGATGCTGCAAGAGGGCGGGCACCAGGTAGGCGAAGGTCTTGCCAATACCGGTCCCCGCCTCGGCGATCAGGGACCCCTGGGTTTCGATGGCTTCGGCGATGGCTGCCGCCAATTGCTGCTGCCCCGCCCTCTCGAGGAAGCCGGGCAAGGCCTGCGCAATGCGGCCGTCCGGACCGAGCGCCTGGGCGCAGGCCTGGAGGAAGTCAGTGCTCAAAACGCAGGCAATCTTGCACAGGCAGGCCGGGGGTCTGCCAAGCGGGCAGGTCCGTCATGCAGGAATGTCCGGCACCAGTTGCATCTGCAGCAGCAGGATCGTGTCCTTGATCTGCAGCTTGCGCTTTTTGAGGCGGCGCAACTGCAATTCGTCGAACTGTCCCTGGTTGCCCAAGGCATCGATCATGCTGTCCAGGCCCCGGTGTTCGAGACTCAGTTCGACGATGCGACGCTTGATCCACTCGGCACGCGGCTCTTCGGGCTCAGGGATCATTTCAGACATCGGACAGACAAATGTTAAATCTTGACAGACGGACGGGTGATGCTGCCAGGAAAACGACAGCCAGTCGATGGAATAATAATTGCAACATGGCATCTACACAAACGCACCCCTTCCCCGCAGCCGCCACGGCGCGTGCACGCCCCTCGACGAGCCCCATGGCGGGGGTCCAGGAGCGGCCCGAATTGGCCGTATCCGCCTGTACCGCACAGCATCGCGGCGACCGGGCCGAGCAGCAGGACCTCGTCTTCCTGTTCAGCGGCGCCCAGGCCCCTGAATCCAAGGGCGCCTATCCGAACCTGTCCGATTTCGCCTCGATGGGCCCCAAGAAGGCGCCGCCCAAACGACATGCCCTGGCGGTGCTGGCCGATGGCCTGGGGGGCATGAGCGGCGGCTCGCTGGCCTCGGAAAACGTGATCCTGATCGCCAAGAGCCGCTTCCAGGACTTTCACCCGGGTGCCATCGACGAAACCGAATTTTTCCAGGACCTGGTGGACGAATGCCATGCGGTGATCAGCATTGCGGCCATCACCTCCTCGCTCGAGCCCCATACCACCCTGACCGCCTTGCTGGTGCAACAACACCGCGTCGACTGGTGCCACGTGGGCGACAGCCGCATCTATCACTTCCGGCGTGGCCACCTGATGTCGGTCACCGAAGACCACACCTTGTATTCCCAGTTGCTGCGCGAGGGCAAGTCACCGGAGAAGGCGGCCCTGCATCCGCAGGCCCACAAGCTGGTCAATACCCTGGGCGGCGAGAAGCCCCCGGTACCGGCCTTCGGGCATCTGGACAACCCGCAGGCAGGCGATGCCTTCCTGCTCTGTTCCGATGGCCTGTGGAGTTACTTCGATCCGATCGAACTCGGGACCATCATCGTCAGCTTCCCGGCGGGACAGGCTGCCAACCGCCTGATCGCCATTGCCCGCGAGCGCGCCAAAGGCACCGGTGACAACTGCTCTCTGGCGCTGATCAAATATGACGAGATGGAAGGTCAGGCCGAAGCGACCCAACCCGATCTGACGGTCAACTCGCGCTGGCTCTGATCGTCAACCTGCCTTCTACTGGCCAGGCAGACCTTTCCTAAGGCTTGGCCTTGTCGCCAGCCGCGGGTCCCGCCGCCCCCGCCGCCCCCGCCGCAGGCGCTGCATCTCTGGCGCGCCGGCGCGCCTCGATTTCCGCCTGCTTTTCTGCCGCCCTGGCCTGCTTGTCTTCCCAGGCCTTGCGGTTGTCGGCTTCCTGCGCCTGCTTGCGGCGATGATCGGCGCGACGTTCCTCGACATCGCGCTGCTTGCGCTCCAGCGCCTCGCGGGCCTGAGACTGGCGCTCCTTCTCGGCCTGCACCTGCTCGGGCGTCGGCATCGCCTGGGCCAGCGCCTGATGTTTGTCGCGGGCCACCAGCGCACGCAAATCGGAGCGGGCTGCAAGATCATCACGCGCAAGGACCTCATCACGGGCCCGCCGCCGTGCCAAGGCCTGCGCCAGACAGGCGTTGACCAGGGTTCGGGGCGCGCAGGCACGTTTGTCCTCGCGGTACTGCAGGTCGGACTCCTGCTGGGCCGCCTCGATCTGCGCAAGCCGCTGTCGCAAGACCACCTGACGCGCCTCGCTGTCCGGTGGCCCGTCAACCTGGGCGGCAGCCCCTGCGGCATGCCCGACGCCCATGCACGCCAGGATCAAACACAGCAGGTGCCGGAACAAGAGCGCCATCAGGAGGATCCCGCCAGAAGCCGCGCCATCAGACCAGGGACGACATCACGGCCCGGCGCGGCGCTTCAAGATACTCCCGCGACTGCATTTCGACAATCCGGCTGACGGTGCGATGAAACTCATTGGCCATGGCGCCCTCGGTGTACAACTGCTCGGGCGGACAGGCCGCACTCATCAGCAGCTTGACCTTCTGGTCATACATGACGTCGATGAACCAGACGAAGCGCCGGGCCTCCGAGGCCATGCTGGAGGCCATGCGGGGAATGTCGGACAGGATCACGGTATGGAACTGGGAGGCGATTTCCAGGTAATCGTTCTGGGAACGCGGGCCGCCGCACAGGGTCTGGAAATCGAACCAGACGACCCCGCCGGCCCGGCGCCTTGCCCGGATTTCGCGGTTCTCGATCCGCAGCACCGGATCTTCATCACGCGTCTCGGCCAGCTGCTCGAAGTCATGGGTCAGGGCCGCGTTGGCCGCCGCATCGGCCGGATGCAGGTAAGCCTGGACCTGCTCGAGCGAACGACGCCGGTAATCGATGCCGGCATCCACGCACAGGACATCCAGGGTCTCGTTGAGCAGGCCGATGGCCGGCATCACGCGGTCACGATGCAGGCCGTCCGGGTACAGGCCGTCAGGCTTGTAATTGGAGGTCGCCACCAGCACTACCCCGTGCCTGAACAGGCCACGCAGCAGGCGCTCGAGGATCATCGCATCGGCAATGTCGGAAATATGGAATTCATCGAAGCACAGCAGCCGGTAGCGGGCCGCAATGCGACGCGAGACTTCATCGAGCGGGTCGGCGGTACCGCGCAGGCTCTCGAGTTCGCGATGGACACCCCGCATGAACTCATGGAAATGGACACGCAATTTGCGGCGATAGTCGATCACCGAATAAAAGCTGTCCATGATGAAGCTCTTGCCGCGCCCAACCCCGCCGTACAACCAGATGCCTCGCGGCACGAGCGGCCGCTTGAACATGCGATTGAGCTTGCCGGTGCGCTGCTTCTTGAACTCGATCAGTTCGTCATGCAGGCGCTGCAGGCGGGCGACCGCCGCCAGTTGGGCCTCATCGGCCACATACTGGCGGGCTGCCAACTGCTCCTGGTAGTGTGCGGAAACGCTCAAGACGGGCGGTCCGTCATCACATGTTCAGGGCACGCTTGTCACTGGCCAGCGCCGCTTCGCGCACGACCTCGGACAGGGACGGATGGGCATGGCAGATGCGCGCAATGTCTTCAGCCGAGGCCTTGAACTCCATCGCCATCACCGCTTCCGCGATCAGGTCGGAGGCACCGCTGCCAATGATGTGGACACCCAGCACCTCGTCGGTGGCCGCATCGACGATCACCTTGACGAAGCCATCGGCCTCGTCCATGCCCAGCGCACGTCCATTGGCCATGAAGGGGAACTGGCCGCAGCGCACTGCCCGACCTTCTGCTTTGAGCGCCTGCTCGGTCTTGCCGACCCAGGCGATCTCCGGCGCGGTATAGATGACCCAGGGCACGCAGTTGTAGTCGATGTGCGGCTTCTGTCCGGCCAGGATCTCGGCCACGGCCACGCCCTCGTCCTCGGCCTTGTGGGCCAGCATCGGACCGCGCACCACATCGCCGATGGCATAGATGCCCGGCTTGGCGGTGGCACAGTGTCCATCCACCGGGATGAAGCCACGTTCGTCCACGTTCAGGCCGATGGCCTCCAGGTTCAGGTTCTCGGTGTTGGGCACACGACCCACCGACACGATGACCCGATCAAACGACTGACTCTGGGCTGCGCCCTTGGCATCGGTATAGCTGATGACGATGTCCTTGGCGCCAGCCTTGACCTCGCCAATCCTGACGCCCAACTCTATGGCCAGACCCTGCTTGGTGAAGAGCTTCCAGGCTTCCTTGGCGACCGACTCGTCGCAGGCCCCCAGGAAGGCTGGCAGGGCTTCCAGGATGGTGACCTGCGCCCCCAGCCGGCGCCACACCGAGCCCAGTTCCAGCCCGATTACCCCCGAGCCGATGATGCCCAGGCGCTTGGGCACCTCACCCAGGGACAGCGCGCCCTCGTTGTCACAGATGCGCTGGTTGTCGACTGGAATGCCTGGCAGGTGGCGGGCCTTGGAGCCGGTGGCGATGATGATTCTGGCGGCCTCGGCCACCGAGGTGCCTGCGTCGCCGGCGACCTCGACCTGGTACTGGCCGTCGGCCTGCCCGACAAAGCGGCCATGGCCCTTGAGCCAGGTGATCTTGTTCTTGCGGAACAGGAACTCGATCCCCTTGGTCATCTTCGAAACAATGCCCTCCTTGCGAGCGATCATCTTGCCTAGGTCGAGCTTGACCGATCCCACCGAAATCCCATGCTCGGAGACATGGTGGCGGATCTTGTCAAACTCCTCCGAACTGGCCAGCAAGGCCTTCGAGGGAATGCAGCCCACATTCAGGCAGGTCCCGCCCAGGGCCAGTTCACCCTTGGGGTTCTTCCATTTCTCGACGCAGGCCACCTTCATGCCCAGTTGCGCCGCCCGGATCGCCGCGATATAGCCACCAGGGCCCGCACCGATCACGATCACATCAAAACGTTCAGCCATGACAATGTCCTTTCGTGGTGTTCAACGATCGGCTCACGATCACAGATCGAGCAGGAGGCGGGCCGGATCTTCCAGCGCATCCTTGATCGACACCAGGAACAGCACGGCCTCGCGGCCGTCGATGATGCGGTGGTCATAGGAGACCGCCAGGTAGTTCATCGGGCGGACCACCACCTGACCGTTTTCGACTACCGCACGGTCCTTGGTGGCATGCACCCCAAGGATCGCGGACTGGGGCGGGTTGATGATCGGCGTCGAGAGCATCGAGCCGAAGGTGCCACCGTTGCTGATCGAGAAGGTGCCCCCGGTGAGTTCCTCGATGCCGATCTTGCCGTCCTGGGCGCGCTTGCCGAAGTCGGCAATGGTCTTTTCGATCTGCGCAAAGCTGAGTTGGTCGGCGTTGCGGATGATCGGTACCACCAGGCCCCGGGGCGAACCCACGGCCACGCCGATGTCGAAGTAGCCGTGATAGACGATGTCCGAGCCTTCCACCGAGGCATTGACCACCGGATACTTCTTCAGGGCATGCACGGCAGCCTTAACGAAGAAGGACATGAAGCCCAGCTTGACGCCATTTTCCTTCTCGAAGCGGTCCTGGTATTTCTTGCGCAGGTCCATCACCGGCTGCATGTTGACCTCGTTGAAGGTCGTCAGGATGGCGTTGGTGGCCTGCGATTGCAGCAGGCGCTCGGCCACGCGCTGGCGCAGGCGGGACATCGGCACGCGCTGCTCAGGGCGGCCCTCGATGAGCTTGGAGGCATCGAGCGGAGCGGACACCTGGGGCAGGCTGCTGGTGGGCGCACCGGTCGGGATCGCAGCGGCCGGGGCGGCCACCGGTCGGGCGGCAGCGGCCAGGGCATCAGCCTTTGTGACGCGACCGTCGCGGCCGGTACCGGCCACCTGCGCGGCCGACAGGTTGTTCTCGGCCAGGATCTTGGCAGCCGCCGGCATCGCAACACCGGCACTGGCGCTGCTGGCCGCAGGCGCAGCGGCCACCGGCGCGGCGGCCGGTGCAACTGCGGCAGCCGCTGCCGCTGCCGGTGCTGCTGCGCCAGCCTTGGCCTCGGTGTCGAGCATGGCGATCACCTCGCCGGACACCACCGTGCTGCCATCGGGCTTGACGATCTGGGTAATGACACCGGCTTCCGGTGCCGGCAATTCGAGCACGACCTTGTCGGTCTCGATATCGATCAGGTTCTCGTCGCGGGACACCGCCTCGCCGACTTTCTTGTGCCATTGCAGCAGGGTGGCTTCGGCCACCGACTCGGACAGCTGCGGGACCTTCACTTCAATCAATGCCATGATGAAACTCCGAATATCTTGAATCTGGGGATGAGGAGGGACGGGCGCCGATCATCCCGTCACCCTGCCCTTCCTGCAGGCCGGCGACGCGGACGATCGATCGGACGCCTTACGCCGACTTCTTGGGTTTGGTCTTCAGTTCGCCAAGCGCGGCGGCCAGCAGTTCCTTTTGCTGGGCATAGTGCTTGTCGTACAGGCCCACCGCCGGCGAGGCCGAGGCGGGACGCCCGGCATAGCTCAGCTTCTGGCCTTCCTTGAGGGACTCCAGCAGGTGGTGCTGGATGTAGAACCAATAGCCCTGGTTTTGCGGCTCGTCCTGGCACCACACCACCTGGGTGGCGGCCGGGTACTTCTTCAACTCCGTCTCAAGGGCCTTGTAGGGGAAGGGATAAAGCTGTTCGACCCGCAGGATGGCCACATCGCCCAACTCGCGCTCGCGTCGGGCATTGATCAGGGCGTAGTAGACCTTGCCCGAGCACAGCACGACCTTCTTGACCTTCTTGGCATCCACCTTGGCATCGGCCTCGCCGATGACAGTGCGGAACTCGCCCTTGGCCAGTTCCTCGAGCGGCGATACCGCATCCTTGTTGCGCAGCAGGGACTTGGGCGTCAGGATCACCAGCGGCTTGCGGGACTGGCGGATCATCTGGCGACGCAGCACATGGAAGATCTGCGACGGCGTGGTCGGCTGCACCACCTGCATGTTGTGCTCGGCGCACAGTTGCAGGAAGCGCTCGGGTCGCGCCGACGAGTGCTCGGGGCCCTGCCCTTCGTAGCCATGCGGCAGCATCATCACCAGCCCCGAGGCACGGCCCCACTTGGTCTCGCCCGAGGAGATGAACTGGTCGATCACCACCTGGGCGCCATTGACGAAGTCTCCGAACTGGCCCTCCCAGATCACCAGGCAGTTGGGCTCGGCAGAGGCGTAGCCGTATTCGAAACCGAGCACCGCCTCTTCCGAGAGCACCGAATCGATGACGGTGAAATCACCCTGACCCTCGGTGATGTTCTGCAAAGGGGTGTAGGAACCCGAATCCCAGCGCTCGCGGTTCTGGTCGTGCAGCACGGCATGACGGTGCGTAAACGTCCCGCGGCCGCAGTCCTGACCGGACAGGCGGACGCTGTAGCCACTGGCCACCAGCGTCGCAAAGGCCATGTGCTCGCCAAAGCCCCAGTCGATCGGCTGGTCGCCGTTGGCCATTGCACGGCGGTCGGCAATGACCTTCTCGACCAGGGAATGCAGCTTCAGGTCGGAAGGCATCGTGGTCATCTTGTTGCCGATGCGCTTGAGTTCCGCCATCGGGACCGAGGTATCGGCCGCATCGGTCCACTTCTTGTTCAGGAAAGGCGCCCAGTCGACCGCATGCTTGCTCTTGAAGTTGGAGATCACCGGATTGGTGGCCAGACGGCCTTCGTCCATCGCCTTGCGGTACTCGGCCACCATGCGATCCCCATCGCCGGCGCCGATCACGCCCTGGGCGATCAGCCGCTCTGCATAGATCTTGCGCGTGGTGGGCAATGCGGCAATGCGCTTGTACATCAGCGGCTGGGTCAGGGCCGGCGTGTCCTGCTCGTTGTGTCCAAGGCGGCGATAGCAGACGATGTCGACGACGATGTCCTTCTTGAATTCGCGCCGGAAGTCCATCGCGATCTGGGTGGCAAACACCACCGCCTCGGGATCGTCGCCATTGACGTGCAGCACCGGGGCTTCGATCATCTTGACGACGTCGGAGCAATAAATCGTCGAGCGCGTGTCGCGCGGATCGGAGGTGGTGAAGCCGATCTGGTTGTTGATGACGATGTGGACCGTGCCACCCGTGCCATAGCCGCGCGTCTGGGCCAGGTTGAGCGTCTCCATGACCACGCCCTGACCGGCAAAGGCGGCATCACCGTGCACCAGCACCGGCAGCACCTGCCTGCCCTCGGGATCGCCGCGCCGCACCTGGCGGGCCTTGGCAGAACCCTCGACCACCGGATTGACGATTTCCAGGTGCGAGGGATTGAAGGCCAGCGACAGGTGCACCGGCCCCCCAGGGGTCGAGACATCGCTGGAAAAGCCCTTGTGATACTTGACGTCACCGCTGGGCAGGTCCTCGGCATGCTTGCCATCGAACTCGGCGAACAACTCGCCCGGGCTCTTGCCCAGGATGTTGACCAGCACATTCAGCCGGCCACGATGGGCCATGCCGATGACGATTTCCTGGATGCCGGCTTCACCGGCACGCTGCACCACTTCGTCCATGGCCGCGATGAAACTGTCGCCACCTTCGAGCGAGAAGCGCTTCTGTCCGACGTATTTCGTGTGCAGGTATTTCTCGAGACCCTCGGCGGCGGTCAGGTTGGCCAGAATGCGCTTGCGCTTGTCGGCCGAGAACTTGGGCAGGCTGCGGCTGCTCTCGAGCCGCTCCTGAAGCCAGCGCTTCTGGGTCGGATCGGACATGTACATGAACTCGGCACCGATCGTGCCGCAATAGGTGTCGCGCAGCGCCTTGACGATCTGTCGCAGCGAGCCGCTCTCGAAACCGAAATAAGCATTGGCCACCGAGTAGATGTTGGCCATGTCGCCCTCGGTGAAATCATAGAAGGCGGGATCGAGTTCGGGGATGACGGGCCGTTCCTGGCGCTTGAGGGGATCGAGATCCGCCCAGCGTGAACCGAGGAAGCGGTAGGCCGCCACCAGTTGCTGCACATAGACCTGTTTGCGCGCCGTGCCGGCGTCGCCACCCATGATCTGGGGCGTCAGGCGGTTTTCCTTGGCGCGCTCGGCAAAGGATTGGACGATCGGCGCATGGGCCACATCGCGGGTGTCGGTCGTGCCATCGGAGGCCGCCACCACCTGCAGGTTGTCGAAGTACTGGCGCCAGTTCTCGGGCACCGAGCCGGGGTTGTTGAGGTAGCTCTCGTAGAGCTCTTCAACATACGGCGCATTTCCGCCAAACAGATAGCTGTTGGCCTGGAAGGCTTTCATCATCACGCTCACCTTTAAATAACGAGTTTCTCGCCAAAGATGCGCAGCGCAAGGCAAATCCACGGGACTTGCGAGGGCTGGCTCCACCGCAGGCGGCAGTTTCTGCCGATACGGCTGCGTCAATAGACCGGAGTCAAAAGACAACAGGCCGAAGGATACACCTTCAGCCTGTCGGGATCCAAGCCCGAAGGGCCTGGTTTCCGCCGATCGGCAACCACAGGCGGCCGAAGCGACGGACTTTTGCCACAGGCGCTGAATTTGTCAGCGCCCTGTAAGCCAATCAGCGTTTGGCGATCGGCGTCACATTGCGCGGCGTGGCGCCATTGAACAATTGGCGGGGCCGACCGATCTTCTGGTCAGCATCGGAGATCATTTCGGTCCACTGCGCAATCCAGCCGACCGTGCGGGCCAGCGCGAAGATGCAGGTGAACATGTCGACCGGAATCCCCATCGCCTTCTGGACGATGCCCGAGTAGAAGTCCACGTTCGGGTACAGCTTGCGCGACACGAAGTACTCGTCTTCCAGGGCCACTTTCTCGAGCGCCATGGCCAGCTTGAACAGCGGGTCATCGTGCAGGCCCAGTTCGGCCAGCACCTCGTGGCAGGTCTCGCGCATCAGCTTGGCGCGCGGGTCGTAGTTCTTGTAGACGCGATGTCCAAAGCCCATCAGCTTGACGTCCGAGTTCTTGTCCTTGACCTTGGCAATGAACTCGCCCAGCTTGGCCACGCCACCCTGCTTCTGGATGTCGTCGAGCATCACCAGGCAGGCCTCGTTGGCGCCACCGTGGGCCGGGCCCCAAAGCGTGGCAATGCCGGCGGCGATGCAGGCAAAGGGGTTGGCACCCGAGGAGCCGGCCAGACGCACCGTGGAGGTGGAGGCATTCTGCTCATGGTCGGCATGCAGGATCAGGATGCGGTCCAGGGCGCGCTCGAGCACCGGGTTGGCGACGTAATCGGCGCAAGGGGTGCCGAACATCATGCGCAGGAAATTGCCCGAATAGGACAGGTCGTTGCGCGGATACATGAAGGGTTGACCCGCCGAGTACTTGTAGGCCATTGCCACCAGGGTCGGCATCTTGGCGATCAGGCGGATGGCCGAGATGAAGCGGTGCTCGGGATTGTTGATGTCCAGCGAGTCGTGATAGAAGGCCGACAAGGCACCAACGCACCCCACCAGCACCGCCATCGGATGCGCATCGCGACGGAAGCCCTGGAAAAAGCGCGTCATCTGCTCGTGGACCATCGTGTGGTTGGTCACCCGGCCGACGAAATCGGCTTTCTGCGCGGGGTTGGGCAGTTCGCCATTGAGCAGCAGGTAGCAGGTTTCGAGGTAATCGCAGTTCTCGGCCAGTTGCTCAATCGGATAGCCGCGATACAGCAACTCGCCCTTGTCACCGTCGATATAGGTGATCCTGGACTCGCAGGAGGCCGTCGAAAGGAAGCCAGGATCGAAGGTGAACTTGCCGGTCTGACCGTAGAGCTTGCGGATATCGACAACATCCGGGCCCATCGTTCCCTTGTAGACGGGGAATTCGGCGGAGGGTGTGCCATCTGAGAAGGAGATGGTGGCTTTTACTTGGGCGCTCATGGTTTTCCTAGCAATAAAAGTCGTACAAAAGCAGTCAATCGGTTAGGCAGGTTCGTTGAGGCCGGGCCTTCCATGGCGCGGCCGGGCTTGGCTCAGGGCTTCACACCTTTCTCAGCATCCCCAGCACATGTCGTGCCTGATCCTCGAGCGCCAGTTCCTTCTCGGCAGCGGCACGGCAGAAAATCAGGTCCATCAGATCGTTATCGGTCAGATCCAGCAACTGATCAAGGCCGAGCACCTCGCCGTCCGTCAGCCGGGCTTCGTGGGCATCGAAAAAGCGCCCCAGGATCAGGTCGTTCTCGAGCAGGCCGCGACGCGCCCGCCAGCGCAGCCGGCGGCGCTTGACCTCGTCGCCCTGGTGGCTGGCCAAGTGAGGCTCGGCCTGCAAGGGGGTGGTATCGCTCATGGACTGTTCCGGGGGCGCAGGGGGTTCAGACCGCCCGCTTGACCATCAATTCCTTGATCTTGCCAATCGCCTTGGTCGGGTTCAGGCCCTTGGGGCAAACATCGACGCAATTCATGATGGTGTGGCAACGGAACAGGCGGTAGGGATCTTCGAGGTTGTCCAGGCGGGCCGATGTGGCCTGGTCGCGGCTGTCAGCGATGAAGCGGTAGGCCTGCAACAGGCCGGCCGGACCGACGAACTTGTCGGGATTCCACCAGAAAGAAGGACAGGACGTCGAGCAACAAGCGCACAGAATGCACTCATAAAGCCCATCGAGTTCCTCGCGGTCCTCGGGAGACTGCAGGCGCTCCTTCTCGGGCGGCGGGGTCTCATTGATCAGGTAGGGCTTGATCGAATGGTACTGGGCAAAGAACTGCGTCATGTCGACGATCAGGTCGCGCACCACCGGCAGGCCAGGCAGGGGACGCAATACGATCGGCTCGACCAGGTCGCGCAGGTTGGTGATGCAGGCCAGGCCATTCTTGCCATTGATGTTCATGGCATCTGAGCCGCAGACGCCCTCGCGGCAGGAACGCCGGAAGGCCAGCGAATCATCATTGCCCTGCTTGATGCGCATCAGGGCGTCGAGCAGCATCTTGTCGGTCGGCTGAAGCTCGACCTCCAGATTCTGCATGTAGGGCTTCTCATCCTTGTCCGGGTCATAGCGATAGATCGAAAACTTGACCACCCGCGTCTGCGGCTTGGCCATGTCCACCATCGGCTTTTCAACCACTGCGTTCATCTCATCTCTCCCAATTCGGTCACGGTTAAGCCAGGTGGATCAGAAGGTCCGCGTCTTGGGCGCGAAGCTGTCCACGGTCATCGGCTTCATGTTCACGGGCTTGTAGTCCAGGCGGTTGCCTTCAGAGAACCACAGGGTGTGCTTGATCCAGGTGGCGTCGTCGCGATTCGGGTAATCGCGATGGGCATGGGCACCACGGCTTTCCTTGCGGGCCTCGGCCGACACCATGGTGGCGTTGGCGGTTTCCACCAGATTGGCCAGTTCCAGGGCTTCGACACGGGCGGTGTTGAAGACCTTGGACTTGTCCTTGACGTGGATGTGCTTGGCGCGCTCGGTCAACTCGGCAATCTTGGCAACGCCGCTGGAGAGCAGTTCCGAGGTGCGGAACACGCCGCAATGGTTCTGCATGGTGCGGCGGATGTCGTTGGCCACATCCTGGGTGTTCTCGCCGGAACTGGAACCGTCGAGGGTGGCCAGGCGGGCCAGGGTTGCATCGCCAGCATCGGCGGGCAGCGGCTTCTGGGCACCATCCTTGAGCTTGCTCGAGATGATGTGGTTGCCCGAAGCGCGGCCGAACACCAGCAGGTCGAGCAGCGAGTTGGTGCCCAGGCGGTTGGCACCATGCACCGACACGCAGGCGCATTCGCCGATGGCGTACAGGCCGTTGACAACCGAATTGGGGTTGCCGTTCTTGGGCACCACCACCTGGCCATAGACATTGGTCGGCACGCCGCCCATCTGGTAGTGGATGGTGGGAACCACCGGGATCGGCTCCTTGATCGGATCGACGTTGGCGAACTTGATCGCGATCTCGCGGATCGAGGGCAGGCGCTTGGTGATGGTTTCGGCCCCGATATGGCTCAGGTCGAGCAGGACATAGTCGCCATCCGGTCCGCAGCCGCGCCCTTCCTTGATCTCCTGGTCCATCGAGCGCGACACGAAGTCACGCGGCGCCAGGTCCTTGAGGGTGGGCGCATAACGCTCCATGAAGCGCTCGCCATCCTTGTTGCGAAGGACGCCGCCCTCGCCACGCACCCCTTCCGTGATCAGCACCCCGGCACCGGCCACGCCGGTCGGGTGGAACTGCCAGAACTCCATGTCCTCGAGCGGGATGCCGGCGCGCGCCGCCATGCCCATGCCGTCGCCGGTGTTGATGAAGGCATTGGTCGAGGCCGCCCAGATGCGACCGGCACCGCCGGTGGCCAGAACCGTGACCTTGGCCTCCAGGATCATCACCTGGCCGGTTTCCATTTCCAGGGCAGTCACGCCCACCACATCGCCTTCGCTGTCACGCACCAAATCGAGCGCCATCCATTCGACAAAGAACTGGGTACGCGACTCGACATTGCGCTGGTACAGGGTGTGCAGCAGGGCATGACCGGTACGGTCGGCCGCGGCGCAGGCACGCTGCACCGGCTTTTCGCCGAAGTTGGCGGTGTGACCGCCAAAGGGACGCTGGTAGATGGTGCCATCCGGGTTGCGGTCGAAGGGCATGCCGAAGTGTTCCAGCTCGTAGACCACCTTCGGCGCCTCGCGGCACATGAATTCGATGGCGTCCTGGTCGCCCAGGTAGTCCGACCCCTTGACGGTATCGAACATGTGCCAGTACCAGTTGTCTTCGGACATGTTGCCCAGCGAGGCACCGATGCCGCCCTGGGCGGCGACGGTGTGGGATCGGGTCGGGAAGACCTTGGACAGGACCGCGACCTTGTAGCCGGCCTGTGCCAGTTGCAGCGAGCAGCGCATGCCTGAGCCGCCAGCGCCGACAATCACTGCATCGAACTTTCGACGCGGCAGGTTGTTGGCCAATTGGTTCAAAACATCTGCCATCTCAGACTCTCCAAAGAATTGCGACCGCCCAGACTCCGTACCCGGCCAGGGCCAGGATGGTCAGGACTTCCAGAAACAGACGGACACCCGTGGGCTTGATGTAGTCCATGAAGATGTCGCGGATGCCGATCCAGGCGTGGTAACCCAGGCTGATCAGCGCCAGCAGGGTCAGCACCTTCATCCAGATCGGGGCGAACAGGCCGGCCCAGGCGGCGTAATCGAGCTTGCCGCTGGTCAGCCAGACCACCAGGAAGATCAGGGTGTAGACGGCCATGATGACCGCGGTGACACGCTGCGCGAGCCAGTCCTTGAGGCCGTAGTGGGCGCCGGTGACGGTTTTGTTGATGGACATCAGAACACTCCGTAGATCTTGAGACCGACCACCAGGGTCAGGACCAGGCTGACCGCCAGCACAGCGACGGCGCTGCTGTTGGAGGCTTCCTTGTCAATGCCGACATGCAGGTCGAGCAACAGGTACCGGATACCCGCACAAAAATGGTGCAGATAGGCCCAGGCCAGACCGAGCAGCACCAGCTTGGCAAACCAGTGGCTGACGATGCCCTTGTAGACGTCATAGCTCAGCTCCGAGCTCAGGCTGTTGTCAAACAGGTACAGCAGGAAAGGCATCCCGACCAGGAACAGCAGGGCGCCGCTGACGCGGTGCAGGATTGATACCTTGCCGGCGTTGGGCAGCCGGTACTGGGCCAGCTGCGAGACATGGATATTTCTGAACTGCGGGCGTGACTTGCCCGTCAACTGAGACATGGAGGACTCTCCCGGAGGATGGACAGGGGGTAAAACAACGGAATTATAGAAGTTTGTGACAAGCCCCGGGACCGATCAGAGGTCCGGTTTAGTGGCATTGCAGCAAAATTGGAACGATTCGGACGGACGGCAGCCCGGCGGCGAGGCCCGGCCAGCCAACCCGCGTGCAGCCGGGTCGCGCGCTCAGAGCCGGGCTGCATAGTGATGCTCCCGGGTGACGTAATGCGCGCGGCGCGCCTCGACCGGCGCCTGATCGTAGGACACGGTCACCCGGTCCACATAGAGCAGAGGGCTGCCCGCTGGCACGCGCAGGGCCTGGCAGATCTCGGGCGGCCCGATGACAGCCTTGAGCTTTTCCTCGCCGCCAACCATGCGCACCCCGAACTCGGACTCGAAAAGGCCGTAAAGCGGCCCCTGGTAGGCCGACAGTCGCTCGGCGCTCAGGCCCTTGAATCGATGCCCTGGCAGGTTGATTTCCTCGTAGACCACAGGCTGCTCGCGCTCCCACAACAGGCGCCGCACCCGGACAATGACTGCGCTGGCCTGCAGGTCCAGGGCGCGTGCCAGATCCTGCCCGGCCTTCAGGCGGGTGCAGTCCAGAAATTCACTGCGCAGGGCATGCGGCGGGCGTTCATCGGGCCGCAGCTTCAGGAAACGGAACTGGGCCGCCTCCTCGCGATGGCTGGCCACATAGGTGCCGCGCCCCTGGCGCCGCACCAGCAGCTTGTCGGCGCGCAGGCTTTCGATGGCCTTGCGGATCGTCCCCTGGCTGACCCCGAAGCGCAGGGCCAATTCCTGCTCGCTGGGGATCAGCCCGCCGGGCGGCCACTCGCCCGCCTTGAGCGCCTGCGTGAGCAGGACCTCGGTCTGGCGGTACAGCGGCTGGAAGACGGTTTTTTCCATGTTCATCAGAACCGCATTGAATCACAGCAATGGGCAAGATGTCTATTTTTCTATGTCTTATATAAGACATAAGATATTGACTATATGCACTGCCGCCCTTACACTCGCGCTGGCATACAATTGACGGTTTTAAACCTCGTCCCGCCTGCCAGTCCCGCTGTCAGATCCTCCAGGGCAACACCTACTAGGAACCATCCATGAGCAAACCCGCAAAACGAGTCGCCGTCACCGGTGCCGCCGGCCAGATCGGCTACAGCCTGCTGTTTCGCATCGCCAACGGCGACATGCTGGGCAAGGACCAGCCGGTCATCCTGCAGCTGCTGGACATCACCGCTGCCCTGCCGGCCGTCAAGGGTGTGGTCATGGAACTCGAAGATTGCGCGTTCCCGCTGCTCGCCGGCGTCGTGATCACCGACGATCCCAAGGTGGCCTTCAAGGACGCCGATTGCGCGGTGCTGGTCGGCGCCCGTCCGCGCAGCAAGGGCATGGAGCGCAAGGACCTGCTCGAGGCCAACGGCGCCATCTTCACGGTTCAGGGCCGTGCCCTGAACGAGACCGCCAAGCGCGACTGCAAGATCCTGGTGGTCGGCAACCCGGCCAATACCAATGCCTATATCGCGATGAAGTCGGCTCCCGATCTGCCCAAGAAGAACTTCACCGCCATGCTGCGCCTGGACCACAACCGCGCGCTGTCGCAGATCGCCGCCAAGACCGGAAAGCCGGTGGAACAGATCGAAAAGCTGGCGGTCTGGGGCAACCACTCGCCCACCATGTACGCCGACTACCGCTTCGCCACCATCGGTGGCCAGTCGGTCAAGGCCATGATCAACGATGCCGTCTGGAACAATGACGTCTTCCTGCCCACGGTCGGCAAGCGCGGCGCTGCCATCATCGAGGCGCGTGGCCTTTCGTCGGCGGCTTCGGCTGCCAATGCCGCCATCGACCACATGCATGACTGGGTGCTGGGCACCAACGGCAAGTGGGTCACGATGGGCATTCCTTCCGATGGTTCCTACGGCATTCCGCAGGACACCATGTTCGGCTTCCCCGTCACCTGTCAGGACGGCGAGTACACGCTCGTCAAGGGCCTCGACATCGACGCCTACTCACAGGGCAAGATCGACATCACGCTGAAAGAACTGATGGAAGAGCGTGACGGCGTTGCCCACCTCCTAGGATAAAAGTCATGACCCCAGGCCAACGCTTCCGCCAGGCGCTCGCATCGGAAAAGCCGCTGCAGATTCCCGGCACCATCAACGCCAACCATGCCCATATCGCCAAGCATGAGGGCTTCAAGGCGATCTACCTGTCGGGCGGAGGCGTGGCGGCCGGATCGCTGGGGCTGCCCGATCTGGGCATCTCCGGCCTCGAGGACGTCCTGATCGATGTGCGCCGCATCACCGATGTGGTCGACCTGCCCCTGCTGGTCGATGTCGACACCGGATTTGGCTCCTCGGCCTTCAATGTGGCCCGCACCACCAAGTCCCTGATCAAGGCCGGCGCGGCCGCGATGCACATCGAGGATCAGGTCGGCGCCAAGCGCTGCGGTCACCGCCCCGGCAAGGAGATCGTCTCCAAGGACGAGATGGTCGACCGCGTCAAGGCGGCCGTCGATGCGCGCACCGATCCGAGCTTCTTCATCATGGCCCGCACCGATGCGCTGGCCGTGGAAGGCCTGGACGCCGCCATCGAGCGCGCCATTGCCTGCAAGGAAGCCGGCGCCGATGGCATCTTCCCGGAGGCCATGACCGAACTGGGGATGTACCGCAAGTTCGTCGATGCGGTGGGCGTGCCTTGCCTGGCCAACATCACCGAGTTCGGCTCGACACCCCTGTTCACGGTGGAAGAACTGGCCTCAACCGGCATCGCCATCGTGCTGTATCCGCTGTCGGCCTTCCGCGCCGCCAACAAGGCTGCCGAAAACGTCTTCCGTACCCTGCGCAAGGAAGGCAGCCAGAAGAGCGTCGTCGGCACCATGCAGACGCGCCAGGAACTGTATGACAGCATCGGCTACTGGGACTTCGAGAACAAGCTGGACGCCCTGTTCGCCAAGAAATAAATCACGAGACATTCAGACCCACTTCAAGGAAACACGATGGCCCAAGATCAAGCCGCCCCCGCCTTCAAGCCCAAGAAATCGGTTGCCCTCTCCGGCGTGACGGCCGGCAACACGGCGTTGTGCACGGTCGGCAAGACCGGCAACGACCTGCACTATCGCGGCTATGACATCCTGGACATCGCCGAGTCGGCCGAGTTCGAAGAGATCGCCTACCTGCTGGTCCACGGCAAGCTGCCCAACGCCGCTGAGCTGCGTGGCTACAAGGGCAAGCTCAAGGCGATGCGCGGCCTGCCCGCCAACGTCAAGGCCTCGCTCGAATTGCTGCCGGCCTCATCGCATCCGATGGACGTCATGCGCACCGGGGTCTCGGCGCTGGGCTGCCAGATGCCCGAGAAGGATGACCACAACGTGCCGGGTGCGCGCGATATCGCCGACCGCCTGATGGCCAGCCTGGGCTCGATGCTGCTCTACTGGTACCACTTTGCAGTCAATGGCAAGCGCATCGATGTCGAGACCGATGATGATTCGATCGGTGCCCACTTCCTGCACCTGCTGCATGGCGTGCCGGCCCCCGAATCCTGGGTCAAGGCGATGAACACCTCGCTGATCCTGTACGCCGAGCACGAGTTCAATGCGTCCACCTTCGCCTGCCGCGTCGTGGCTGGCACCGGCTCCGACATGTTCTCGGCCATCACCGCCGGCATCGGCGCCCTTCGCGGTCCCAAGCACGGTGGCGCCAACGAGGTGGCCTTCGAAGTCCAGAAGCGCTACGAAACGCCCGATGAGGCCGAGGCCGACATCCGCCGTCGCGTCGAGGCCAAGGAAGTCGTGATCGGCTTTGGCCACCCGGTGTACACCATCAGCGATCCGCGCAACGTGGTCATCAAGCGCGTGGCCAAGGCCTTGTCCAAGGAAGCCGGCGACATGAAGATGTTCAACATCGCCGACCGCCTCGAGACTGTCATGTGGGATGCCAAGAAGATGTTCCCCAATCTGGATTGGTTCTCGGCCGTGAGCTACCATATGATGGGCGTGCCGACCGCAATGTTCACGCCGCTGTTTGTGATTGCCCGTACCTCTGGCTGGTCTGCCCATATCATCGAGCAGCGGCTGGACAACAAGATCATTCGTCCGAGCGGCAATTACATCGGGCCTGACAACCTCAAGTTCGTGCCCCTGGCCAAGAGGAAGTAGCGACCAGGGAATCAGCGCGAAGCGGCCGGCATGGCACAACGACAATAAATCCTGCAAGGAAGAGACATGCCGCTCGCAACACGTTCCCCTGCCCCGGTCCGAGACCGATCCTGGTCTGGCGCCCTGGCGGCCGTCAGCCTGGGCTTGGCCCTGCTCTTGAGCGCCTGCGCGAGCAATGAGCCGCGCACGGACCGTCAGGCGCCTGCGGCGCCAATGAAGCCCATCGATCCTGCGCCTCGGACAGCGCCGGTGGCGCCACCCGTCGCCCCGGTCACGCCGGCGCCCCCTGAGGCCTCCCAGGTTCCGGCCCCCCCGCCCTCCCCGGCCCCTGTGGCCAAGGCCGATGATCCGGCCGCTGCGCCCATCGTGGTCCATGCAGGCCTTCACCGCTGCGAACTGGCCCGGCGCGTGCTGGTCAAGCGGGTGAGCAGCGAGGGCGATGTCGTGCAGATCAACTGGAACGGCAAGGACTACAGCCTGCGCGGCGTCTCCACACGCAGTGGCGCCCGCCGCTACGAAGACAGCAAGGCCGGTCTTGCCTGGGTCGTGATCTCTGTCAAGGCCTTCCTGCTGGATACCCGACGCGGGCAGATGCTGGCCAACGAGTGCAAGCTCTGAACGCCCCGGCGATGCAGCGCAACTGCCAGAAATTGCGTGGCCGCCTGATGGCCTGCGCCTTGATGGCCCTCACGGCTGCCAGTTGGGCCAACGACTTTCCCAAGCGCAAGGAAGGCCTCTGGGAACTCAAGACCGTAGGCCTGCAGGCCAGCGGCATGCCCGCCACACAATTTTGCGTGGGCGACAAGACCGACCAGCCCGAGCATGCGCTCGATCGCATGCCGGCGGTCAAGGGCAGTTGCCGCTTCGGAGCTTTCAGACGCGCCGGTGAGGCCTGGCTGGCCGAATCGGTCTGCAAGGAGGGCAAGCGCGTGGTGACGAGTCGCTCGATTGCCAGCGGCGACTTCGAGACCTTCTACCGCATCGACACCCACGTGACGTATGAACCGCCGCTTGGCGGCATCAAGCGCGAGGACAAGGACGCGCTCGAGGGCCGCTACCTCGGACCCTGCCACCCTGGCCTGAAACCCGGCGATTCGGTGGTGCCCGGCATGGGCACCCTCAACATGCAGGATGGCAGTTTCAAGCCCGAGGCCGCGCCACGCCCGGGGCGGCGCACACGATCACAGGAATAGCCATGACCCGGACCCGCCTGAATACCCTGCAAACGCTCGATCTGGGGCGCCAGCGCAGGGGGCGGTTCCATTCGCTTCCGGCACTGGCCCGTCATTTCCCGAACGTCGCCCGCCTGCCGGTCTCGCTGCGCATCGTGCTCGAGTCGGTGCTGCGCCATCTGGATGATCGCAAGATCACCCGGGACCATGTCGCCGAACTGGCCCAATGGCGCCCACAGGCCGCACGCACCCAGGAGATCCCCTTCGTGGTGGCGCGGGTGCTGCTGCAGGATTTCACCGGAGTTCCCCTGCTCGCCGATCTGGCCGCAATGCGTCAGGTCGCCCAGTCGATGGGACGCTCGCCCGGACAGATCGAGCCCCGCGTGCCAGTGGATCTGGTGGTCGACCACTCGGTGATGATCGATCACTTCCGGGGGGCCAAGGCCCTGGATCTGAACATGCAACTGGAATTCAGGCGCAACAAGGAGCGCTACCAGTTCCTGAAGTGGGGCATGCAGGCCTTTGACACCTTCAGGGTCGTACCCCCCGGGGTCGGCATCGTGCATCAGGTCAATCTCGAGTACCTGGCCCGCGGCGTGCATCACGACGCCCAGGGCCTGTACTACCCCGACACGCTGGTCGGCACCGACAGCCACACCACGATGATCAATGGGCTGGGTGTGGTCGGATGGGGCGTCGGTGGCATCGAGGCCGAGGCCGCCATGCTCGGGCAGCCGGTCTACCTGCTGATGCCCGATGTGGTGGGTGTCGAGTTGACCGGCGTCCTGCGCGAGGGCTGCACGGCGACCGATCTGGTGCTGACGCTGACCGAACTGCTGCGCAGCCGAAAGGTGGTCGGCAAGTTTGTGGAGTTCTTCGGCGAGGGAACGCACCAGCTGAATCTGCCCGACCGCGCCACGATTGCCAACATGGCCCCGGAGTACGGAGCCACGCTCGGCTTTTTTCCGGTGGACGATCATGCTGCCTCATACCTGCGCAATACCGGACGCAGTCCCGCCGAGGTCAACGCCTTCAAACGTTACTTCAAGGCGCAGGAGCTGTACGGGGTCCCAGGTGCGGACAATATTGACTACAGCGAAGTGATCCGTCTGGACCTGGGCAGCGTCGCCCCTTCCCTGGCTGGCCCCAAGCGTCCGCAGGACCGGATCACCATCAGCGACTTGTCCGGCAGCTTTGAACGGCTGTTCAGCGAGCCGCCCAGTGCCAATGGCTTCAATCAGCCGGCCGCCCGACTGCATCAGCGTCATCGCACCCGCGACGGGCTGGAGGTCGGACATGGCGACATTCTCATCGCCGCGATCACCTCGTGTACCAATACCTCGAACCCCGACGTCATGCTTGCCGCCGGCCTGCTGGCCCGCAAGGCAGTCAAGGCTGGCCTGAAGATCCAGCCGCACATCAAGACGTCGCTCGCGCCCGGCTCGCGCGTGGTGACCGAGTATCTGGCCCGGGCGGGTCTGCTCAAGGACCTCGAAGCGCTGGGCTTCAATGTCTCGGCCTATGGATGCACCACCTGCATCGGCAACGCGGGGGACCTGAGTCCGGGACTGAACGAGACCATTGTCGGGCAGGACCTCGTCTGCGCCGCCGTGCTGTCGGGCAATCGCAATTTCGAGGCCCGCATCCACCCCAACCTGAAGGCCAACTTCCTGGCCTCGCCCCCACTGGTCGTCGCCTACGCGATCGCGGGCACCGTGACCCGGGACCTGATGACCCAGCCTCTGGGCCAGGGCAAGGGTGGTCGCGACATCTACCTGGGCGATGTCTGGCCCAGCAGCGAAGAGATCGATGCCCTGCGTCATCACGCCATGGACCCAGAAGCCTATCGCGCCAACTACGCGCGAATCCGGACCAATCCCGGGCCGCTGTGGCAGGCGATTGCCGGCAGCAAAGGACAGGTGTACACCTGGCCGGCGTCCAGCTACATCGCACGCCCCCCGTTTCTCGACGATTTCTCGATGCAACCCGAACTCAGGGCGCAGCCTTTACGGGGCGCACGGGCACTGGCCCTGTTTGGCGATTCCATCACCACCGACCACATATCACCGGCAGGCACGATCGACGAACCAGGTCCGGCCGGCCAGTGGCTGCTGGCACAGGGTATCGCAAAGGGTGACTTCAACAGCTTTGGCGCACGCCGCGGACACCATGAGGTGATGGTGCGAGGCACCTTTGCCAACGTGCGCATCAAGAACCTGATGCTGCCGCCGCGCGCGGACGGATCGCGTGAAGAGGGAGGCTTCACCCTGCACCAACCCGATGGTGAACGCCTGACCATCCACGAGACCGCCATGCGCTACCAGCGCGACGGCGTCGCGGCCCTGATCTTTGCCGGCGAGGAATATGGCACCGGATCCTCACGCGACTGGGCGGCCAAGGGCACACGCCTGCTGGGCGTCAAGGCCGTCATCGCACGCAGTTTCGAGCGCATCCATCGCTCCAATCTGGTCGGCATGGGGGTGTTGCCACTGCAGTTCAAGGGCGATGACGCCTGGCAGCGTCTGGGCATTCGCGGTGATGAGCAGTTCGACCTCAACATGCCCGCCCTGCCCCGTGCGCGACAGGATGTCGACCTACTGATCCATCATCGTGACGGACGGCGGCAGGTCGTGTCCTTGCGCCTGCGCATCGATACCGATGTCGAAGTCGACTACTTCCTGCACGGCGGCATCCTGCCTTTCGTGCTGCGCGAACTGCTGCGCTGAAGGCCGGGCGCGGCCGGCTGCCGCCTGCTCTGTTGTCGCAGCGACACTCCCCACGATCAGGCCTTTCGGTTATAGTCGGCCACTGCTGACCCCGCCCTGCGCCGTGTGCCAACGGCCGGGCCACAGGTTCCGCCTAGCGCCCGAGAAGAATAACCATGGCACCGCCCTTCCACACTCACTCCGAGGTCTCGAAGACCCTGGGTGACGCACGCGCGGGCGCTGGCATCGCGACGCACCTGAAGATCTTTCTGTTCAGCCTGATGGCCTGCCTGGCGGCGCAGCTGCTGAGCGCCAACCGCCCTGAACTGTTGATGATCTGGCTGCCCTCGGGGCTCGGCCTGGCACTGGCCTGGCGGCTGGGCCCGATGGCCGTGCTACCGGTGGGTGGCGCAGCCCTGGCCTGGGCCGTGCTGACGCAATCTCATTCCGCACACCCACCCGGGCTGTTCGTGACAGCGGCCATTCTTGCGGTCGCAGGTCCGCTGTTCGGCCTGTCGGTCCTCAAGCGCCTGCTGGCCTGGAAGCCGGTCGAGACCCACCTCGAGGGCATGCTGCGCTTCCTGGCGGTAGCCTTGCTGCTGATGGCCCCGCTGGATGGTCTGCTGATGGTCCTGGCGAGTCGGGTCTTCAACCTGGCCAGCTTCCTGCATCCGATCGAGACCTTCATCGGCTGGTGGCTGATCGATGCCCTTGGCGTTCTGCTGGCCGCACCCGTGGTCAACAGCCTGTTCGAACCGGAGCCGGCACCGCTTCACAGCAACAGGGGCGGTCCGCGCCTGCTCAGGCGCATGCAGTACTGGTTGCAAGCCCAGGCCAGCATCGACCTGAGTGCGCTGCTGGCGACCGGACTGGTGGTCGCCGCTGCCGCCTTTCTGCTGTCCCTGGGACAGCGCCACCTGGCCTATGGCATCCAGTTGATGGCCATGCCGATCGCGGTCTGGATCGCCATCCGCTGCAATGCACGGACCAGTGCCTTCAGCCTGCTGATCTGCCTGTCTGCGCTGCTGGGTCTGCGAAGCTACCTGGTCAGTGGCTCGCTCGACGGGTTCGACAAGAGCATTGAAATGACGGCTGTGGCGCTGTGCGCGGCACTGGCCGGCCTGATCATCCAGTCGGCCATCACCGACCGGCGCCAGGCCATCGAGCGTCTGGCCCGCCAGTCCCGGCAGGACATGTCCACTGGCCTGCTCAACGATCGTGGCCTGCATGCCGAACTCACAGAGCGCCTGGGCCAGCCCAGTCGCCCGGCCTACGGCATCATCGGCCTGCAGCTGACGAACTTCGACGCCCTCAATGATCTGTGCGGCGCCACCACCGCGCTGCAACTGGAGCAAAGTGCCAGTGCCCTGCTGCAGTCTCAGGTCAATCGCCGGGTCGCGGCGCGGCTGTCGGCGGGGCGCTTTGCGATCCTGATCGATGCCGATTCTCTGGCTCAGGTGCGTCAGGTGGCCCGCGAGTTCTACAGCCAGCTGTCCGGCCAGTTGTTTCGCACCGAGAACGGCAGCATCCGGCTGCAGGTGTCGGTGGCCGGCCTGCTGATCGAGCCGCGCACTGCCGTCAACAGCGAGGACTGCATCCTGTCCCTGGGCGATGCCCAGGCCATCGCCGCCAGCGTCCGCGATCCGCAGATCTTCGTCGAGCCGCTGTCGCAAACCATGATCGATGCGCGACGCGCCTATCAGACCAAGATCGAGCAACTGCGCGAGGCCATTCGCGAGCATCGCTTCAGGGTCCATGCCCAGCCGATCATCGACCCCGACGCGCCGGCCGGCATGCTCAGTTACGAGGCCCTGATCCGCCTGGTCGACAAGGACGGCTCCCTGATCCGGCCGCCCCAGTTCCTGTCGCTCGCCGTCCAGACCCAGATGACCCCGATCATGGACCGCGGCATGATCTCCAAGGTGTTCGCATGGCTGGGCGGCAATCCCGAGGCCCTGGCACGTACCTACAAGTGCTCGATCAACCTGTCCGGGCTGACCATGTCCGATGGCAGCATTGCGACGCACATCCGTGAGCAGCGACTCCTGCACGGCATCCCTGCCGAGAAAATCGTCTTCGAGATCACCGAGTCGGAAGCGATCCGCAATCCGACCGCCGCCTCGCGGCTGGTCGATGAACTCAAGGCGATGGGGTTCGGCATCGCCCTGGATGACTTCGGCACCGGCCTGGCCACCTTCGAGTACCTCAAGCGCTTCCCGATCGATTACCTGAAGATCGATGGCTCCTTCATCCGCAATCTGACCTCATCGACCATCGACGAGGAGATCGTCATTTCCACGATCCGGGTGGCCAAGCGCCTGAATGTGCGCACGATTGCCGAGCATGTCCACAGCGAGGAGATCTATCGTCGCCTGCTCGAACTGGGCGTTACCCGGATACAGGGCAATCATATCGGCGAGGCCATTCCGCTGGAGCAGATCTTCAGCCGCAACGAAGCCACCGAGACGGCGTTCGTCGATTGAACACCGGGCACCGGCGTGCCCTCAACGACGGTCGTTCAGGCTCCAGTCGTAATCCAGAAAGGCGATGCCCATTCTTGCATCCCGGATCTGCTGGCGGGTTGCGGCATCATCACCGAGCGCTTCGGCATAGCGGGCAAAAAAGGCCTCCCGGCTCGAGATGCCCTTGTGGCCCTTCTCGAAATCGCCCCGGTACCAGTCGAAAATACGGGACACCTCGAGCTTGCCGCTGCCACTGTTGACGCGGTTCCGGCTGCGATCCCTGAGGAAACGCCGAACCGAGTCGTCGAGCAGGGACTCCAGGCGAGCCCCCGTAAACGCTTCCGGCCGCAGTGCCGGGCATCCCACCGAGGCACAGACCACCGCCATGTGGATGCGCGGATCGTCAAAGGCGCCGGGCGCACGGATCATGTCGTGCTCGACATTGTCGAGGGTGCGCTCTTCACCCAGCAGCCGAAAGAACTTTTTCGACCAGGGCTTCTGGATCAGGCTGCCCAGATCGCGAATCGACTTGAGGTCCGGATATCGGGTCAGGATCAGTTCGATGGTGAAGGCGTTGTAGGCATTGATCAGGAAGGCGAGACGGTCCTCCTTCTTCATCGCCTCATACTGGGCCCGCGTCACCGCCGAAAAGCCCTCAAGCACCTTTGCCAGGGTCGCCCGATCGGCCTGGAAGCCCCGGTAGCTGACGCTGGAGGCCACTCCAGCCGCATTCCAGGTCACATGCTTGCGCAGCAGGCCATCCCAGTCGCTCCAGTTCAGGTCGGGCAGCGGCTGGGCCAGGAGGGTTTGCGGCACCTGCATCAGGGGCAGCATCGCAAAGGCTTTGAGGTAGGGACGACGCATGAGGGATTTTGACAGTAGGGGTGGGGATCAGTGACGCGACCAGGTGTGGAACTTTTCGACCCAGTCGAGCAGGCGCCGGGGCGCATGGGCCCGCTTCCATTCACCGGCGACATACTTGTTGGCTTCCGCCAGGGTCGGGTAGATATGGATCGTGCCCAGGATCTTGTTCAAGCCAAGGCCATGCTTCATGGCCATCACGTACTCGGCGATCAGGTCGCCGGCATGCTCGCCCACGATGGTAACCCCCAGGATCCGGTCCTTGCCCGGCACGGTGAGCACCTTGATGAAGCCCTCCTCGCTGCCATCGGCGATGGCACGGTCCAGGTCATCGAGGCCGTAGCGGGTCACCTCATGGTCGATGCCTTTTGCCCTGGCCTCCTGCTCGTTGAGGCCTACCCGGGCCACTTCCGGTTCGGTGAAGGTGGCCCAGGGAATGACCCGGTAATCCACCCTGAACTTCCTGAAGCGGCCGAACAAGGCGTTGACGGCAGCGTACCAGGCCATGTGGGCCGCCGTATGGGTGAACTGATAGGGGCCGGCCGCGTCGCCGGCCACCAGGATGTTGGGGTAGTTGGTCTCGAGAAATTCATTGACCTCGATGGTGCCGCCGCGGGCCAGGGGTACCTTCAGGTCCTCGAGACCAAACCCGCTGACCCGGGCGCTGCGCCCAACCGCGCAGAGCAGGACATCGAATTCGATCTCGACACGCTGGGTGGCCCCCCGTCCGTCGGCCTGGTCGGCCAGCAGGAACCTGCGTCCCTCGCGCACTTCGAAGGCGACTGCCTTGCAGCCCAGTCGCACATCGATGCCCTCGGCACGAAAGCGCTGCAGCACGAGCTGCGACACATCCTCATCCTCACGCACCATCAGGCGCGGCCCCATCTCGACCTGGATCACGCCTGAACCGAGCCGGCAAAAGGCCTGCGACAACTCGCAGCCGATCGGCCCGCCGCCCAGCACCAGCAGACGGGCCGGCCGCTCACGCAGGGACCAAAGGGTATCGGAGGTCAGACAACCGACCGACTCGATGCCTGGAATCGGCGGTACAAAGGGTTGCGCCCCGGAGGCAATGATGATGTTGCGGGTGCTCAGCACCTGCGTCCGGCCGCTGGGTCGCCCCTGGTCATCTTGCAAGGCGACCTCGACCTCCCACGGCGACTTGATGCGGGCCTCACCCATCAGGCACTCGACCCCCAGTCCCTGGTAACGCTCGACCGAATCGTGGGGCTCGATCTTGCGAACCACCTCGGCCACCCGGTCCATCACCTGGGAGAAATCGACCGGAAACTGGTGGGGCGCGAGCCCCCAGTGCTGGGCATGACGCGCATGAGCCACCATCTTGGCGGACTTGATCAGGGCCTTGGAGGGCACGCAACCGTAGTTCAGGCAATCCCCTCCCATCTTGTGACGCTCGATCAGGCTGACCTTGGCCTTGACCGCAGCCGCAATATAGGCGCTGACCAGGCCGGCGGCGCCGGCACCGATCACCACCAGATTGCGATCGAAACGGGCCGGCTTCTTCCAGCCAGCGTAAACGCGGCGGGCCTTGACCTGGGCGACGATGCTGCGCGCGATGAGGGGGGCCAATCCCAGCAGGACCAGCGAAGCCAGCAGGGCCGGACTGAGCAATCCCCGGACCGAGGTCAGCTCGGCCAGCCGCGTCCCCAGATTGACGTAGATCAGCGTCCCCAGCAGCATGCCCACCTGGCTCACCCAGTAGAACGTCCGAGCGCGAATCGCGGTCAGTCCCATCAACAGGTTGACCACGAAGAACGGCACCACCGGGATCAGGCGCAGGCTCAGCAGGTAGAACACGCCGTCCTTTTGCATGCCCTCGTCGAGCGCGGCCATGCGCGCAGCAAAGCGCTGCTGGACGCTGCCGCGCAGAATGAAGCGCGCGGCCAGGAACGCCAGGGTAGCCCCGATGCTGGAGGCAAACGAGACAATCACGGTTCCCCAGAGCAGGCCGAACAGGGCACCGGCCAACAGGGTCAGGACCGAGGCACCTGGCAGCGACAGTCCGGTGGCGACGACATACACCGCAAAGAACCCGAGCGCCATCTGCCAGGGGTGCGAGGCCACCAGCATGGACAGGCGCTGCTGCTCACCCTTGACAAAATCCAGTGTAAAAAAGCGCTGGCCGTCAAAGGCCAGAAAAAGGCCCAGCGCCAGGGCGATCAGGGCCAGCAGACCCCACTTGCGACGATCCATCATGCCTCCAGGGGTCCGCGGCCGGCCCGGGTTGTTCTTGAATGCAGACCGAACAATAGCGCGAAGCGCAAAGCAAAGGATGGCAGCCGCCTTTCAAAATGATGTCGATTCGGTCTCGCCCCCCATCCTGCACGCGGCTGTGCAGCCAGTCCTCAAGAAAGCAACAGAAACGCGGGCGGGCGAGGTGTTGCAGACCTTCAACTAGGCCTTTGGTCCAATGTCCAGAAAGCCATGCAGCCCGCAAACTGTGCGCATGAAGGCAGGACAGCGGGCGCAGGCCGGACAAGAGGCCATGCGGCAGACCCAGGCAGTGACGCCCAAGCGTCACGAGCTGATGCAGCCGCTGGTGGCGGCCCACATGATCGTCGGCCTGCTGCAGGGCCAGGCTGCAAGCCCGTGGCATACAATCCAGTTGCAACAACTCGAAGCCGCCCTCGGGGAACTGGCCCGCCAGATCGGACGTCTGCCCTGAGCCTGCGTGAGGAGCCTTGCGCCCACCCAACGCCCCCGTGCGCGCCCTCAAACCCAAGCCTTACGCACTGCCTTGCCTGCCTCTTCCAAGCCCACCTGTTCGCGCCACGCGCTTGCCACGGTCCTGCTTGCATTCGCGCTGGCCGCCTCCCTGAGCGCCTGCCTGAAGGAGCCGCCGGCGACCAGCAACGAGCGTCATGCAGGCCTGGCCGCCCCCCTGTCGCCGCCCCTGGCGGCCGACAGCACGCCCCGCCCCGGCATGCGCTTCAGCGTCCAGGTCGGTCGTGTCCTGGACGGCGACACCTTCGAGTTCAGGCACGAGACCCAGACCTACAGCGTGCGCATGTCCGGCATCGATGCGCCGGAGCGCACCCAACCCCACGCGGATCAGGCGCGGCAGGCCTTGCGCGAGATGCTGGTCAAACAGGCGGTCGACATCGAGGTGCTCAAGGTCGATGTCTACAAGCGCCTGGTGGCGCGGGTCCATGTGTTCTCGGGCGGCCAGTGGCGCGATGCCAGCCTGCAGATGCTCGATCAGGGTCTGGCCTGGCACTTTCGCCGCTACGCACGCGACCAAAGTGCTGATGAGCGCGAACGCTATCTCCATACCGAGGCCCGGGCGCGCGCCCAGAACCGTGGCCTCTGGCAAGACGGCAATCCCGAGCCTCCTTGGGATTTTCGTGACCGCCAGCGCGGCGCCCGGTCACGGTAGGAAAGATCAGCAAAACCTTTCCCGGGTCCAGTCGCTGCGCCAGGCGGGCTGATGCAGGGCTGGCCCTGGCGGCCGGACGGGCTCAGCGCGCCAGGCGCCGTCGAACCGTTTCGTAGAGCACCACCCCAGAGGCTACCGAGACATTCAGGCTGGATACCGAGCCGAACATCGGAATACGCACCAGCTCGTCGCAGCGTTCGCGGGTCAGGCGGCGCAGGCCGCTGCCCTCGGCACCCAGGACCCAGGCGACCGAGGCAGGCAAGTCGACCTCGTACAAGGTCTTCTGGGCTTCATCGGCCGTGCCGTAACACCAGACGCCCGCTTCCTGGATGTCATCCAGGGCACGCCCCAGGTTGGTGACCATGATGTAGGGCAGGCTGTCGGCCGCACCGCTGGCGGTCTGGATGGCGACCTCGGTCAGGGCGCAGGCATGGTCCTTGGGCGCGATCACCGCATGGGCCCCTGCCCCGTCGGCCGAGCGCATGCATGCGCCCAGGTTGCGCGGATCGGTCACACCATCGAGCACCAGCAACAGGGCTGGCTTGTCGCGCAGGCCATCGAGCAGGTCGTTCAGGCTTACGCCACTGGGCGCCAGCTCGACCTTGGCCACCACGCCCTGGTGCTTGCGGCCCGGGCAGATCTTGTCGAGCCGGTCGCCCGACACCATGATGACTTGCATCCCCAATTCGCGGGTCAGCTTGAGCAGGTCACGGGCCCGCGGGTCGTGGCGTGCCTCGTCCAGATACAACTCCTGGACCGTACCGGGACTGCGCCGAAGGCGCGAGGTCACCGCATGAAAACCAAATATCTGCATGAATCCTGCCTTGTACATCCACTGTGGGAGACGATGTCGCGACGCCTTTCGGGCGGCTTATTTCTTGCGCCGACGCTTGGCGCTCTTGGATGGACCCCGGCCAGCAGCCTTGCGCGGCGCAGGGGCCGGCGCAGCATGCCCACCGGATGAACCTTCGAGCAGGCGGGCCGCCTTCTTGGACGCCTTGAGCGCTGCCGGCATGGCCGGGGCCGCCGCCTTGCCCGGGGCACGGGGGGCCAAGGCACCATTTTCTCGAGCGGCTTCACGAACGACCGACTGCAGCACGCCGCGCTGGGTGGCCCGCTGAACCAGCCGGAACTCGATGCGGCGCGATTCGAGATCCACCCGCTGCACCTGAACCTCGATCGGGTCCGTCAGGCGATAGCGCTGTCCGGTACGCTCGCCGCGCAGCTCGTGGCTGGTCTCGCTGTACTGGAAATACTCGCTGCCCAGTTCCGACACGTGCACCAGTCCTTCGACATACAGCTGGTCGAGGGTGACAAACAGTCCGAAAGGCGCCACCCCGGTAACCTTGCCAGCGTATTGCTCGCCCACCCGTTCGCGCATGAACTGGCACTTGAGCCAGGCCTCGACATCGCGCGAGGCCTCATCGGCGCGACGCTCGTTGCTCGAGCACTGCACGCCCCAGGCCCGCCAGGCATTGATGTCGTGCTCCCGCGCTCCCTTTCCGGCCCGCACCGGCGGCGCGGTCTCCGTCAGGGAAGGATCTTCGGGCAGGTAGAGCTCGCGATGCAGCAGTGCCTTGATGACCCGATGGGTCAGCAGGTCCGGGTAACGCCGGATCGGCGAGGTGAAATGGGCATAGTGCGGGTAGGACAGGCCGAAGTGGCCTTGATTGTCCGGACTGTAGACCGCCTGCTGCATCGAGCGCAGCAGCATGGTCTGTACCAGCGAGGCATCAGGACGCGCGCGCACCAGTTCGCCAAGGCGCGCATAGTCCAGTGGCGACGGTGTGTTGCCGCCCCCCAGACTCAGACCGAGCGACTTGAGAAAGCTGCGCAGATTGGCAAGCTTCTCGGGCGTCGGCCCCTCATGCACCCGGTACAGACCGGGATGTTTGGCCTGCTGAAGAAAATCGGCCGCGCTGACATTGGCCGCCAGCATGCATTCCTCGATCAGCTTGTGGGCATCATTGCGCATCGAAGGAATGATCTTCTCGATACGACCGGCCTGATCGCAGACGATCTTGGTCTCGACGGTATCGAAGTCCAGCGCGCCACGCTTGGCACGCGCCTGCACCAGGGTGCGGTACAACTCGTGCAGATGCAGCAGATGCGGCTTGATCTCGGGCAGGCGCGGTGCGGCAGGATCGTTGGACAGGACTGCCCAGACCTGGTTGTAGGTCAGGCGCGCCGCCGAGTGGATGACTGCTTCGTAAAACTGGTAGGCGCGGGTCTGACCCTCCTGGTCGATCACCATGTCGCAGACCAGCACCAACCGGTCAACCTGTGGATTGAGCGAGCACAGGCCGTTGGAGAGTACCTCGGGCAGCATCGGAATGACGCGGCGGGGAAAATAAACCGAGGTGCTGCGCTGGCCGGCATCGTCGTCGATGGCACTGCCCGGCTGGACATAGTGGGCGACATCGGCAATCGCAACCAGCAGGCGCCAGGCCGGCTGCTTGCGACGGTTCACCGTGAAAGTGGTCGGCTCGCAATAGACGGCATCATCGAAGTCACGCGCGTCCTCGCCATCGATGGTGACCAGCGGCACGTCGCGCAGGTCGACACGCATCTTCATGTCCGAGGCCTTGACCTGGGGCTGGATGCGAGCCGCTTCCTCTTCGGCGGCCAGCGAAAATTCGTGCGGGACGCTGAACTTGCGAACAGCGATCTCGATTTCCATGCCGGGGTCATCGATGGCCCCGAGCACTTCCACCACGCGCCCCAGGGGCTGGTTGTGACCCGACGGCGGATCGGTGATCTCACAGGACACCACCTGACCGTGCTGGGCCCCGCCATTTTCGCCGGGCGGGATCAGGATGTCGTGCTTGATGCGCTGGTCCTCGGGCGCAACGATGGTGACGCCACGCTCATTGAGAAAGCGTCCGACGATGCGCCGGTTGACGCGCTCGGTGACCTCGATGATGCGTCCTTCGGGACGGCCGCGGCTGTCCAGCCCGGTCTGCTTGACGAGCACGCGATCGCCATGCATCACCTTCTGCATTTCGCGGTTGGACAGGAACAGGTCCGGCCCCCCGTGATCGGGAATCAGGAAACCAAAGCCATCGCGGTGGCCTTGCACGCGTCCTGCAGTCAGCTCGAGCTTGCTGGCCAGCAGCAGGACGCCCTTGCGGTTGGGCAGCAACTGGCCGTCACGCTCCATCGCCATGACGCGGCGCTGAAGAATGACCAACTGCTCGCCGGAGACGCCGAAATGTTCACCCAGCTGTGCGGGAGTCATCGGCAAAGGAGCGGCGCGCAGCACCTCGAGAATCTCTTCCCGGGCAGGCGGGCTCCAGTTTTTACTAGTCATTGGGAAAACGAACCTTTGTTATTTGACTTTTTTGATAGACGCATTAGAATTCGCGGCTCGGTGAACGGATCGCTCCGTTTCCGGTCGCACATTGCCCAGATGGCGAAATTGGTAGACGCACTAGGTTCAGGTCCTAGCGGTGGCAACACTGTGGAGGTTCGAGTCCTCTTCTGGGCACCATTCTAAAGGGTCGCTTCGGCGACCCTTTTCTTTTTGGCCGGCCATGCTCCCACCGCAGCCCCAGCGGCCTGCGGGTGATCCAGCCGGTCCGGTACGATCACTTGCCGTAACGTGCCCGCAGGGCCGAGGGGCCGATGTTGTCGTACTCCTCGAACGGCTGATGGATCCAGGGGTTGGTGGGCAGGTGCTCGAGATAGAAATCGGGTTCAGCTACCGAGGCGCCCTTGCGCCAGATGACCGCGGATTTCATCTGCTTCAGCTGGTTGTAGCGGGCCTGCATGGCCGGCAGCACCTCGACCAGCGTAGCGCCGGAATCGACCAGGTCATCGACCAGCAGCCAGTTCGGTCCCGGCAGGGGCGAAGCGCTGGCCAGGGCATCACCGATGATCAGCTTGCTCTGCTTGGTGCCCGACTCCTCGCGGTAGGAGCTGGTGAAGAGCACGCCCAGGGGCTTGTCGAACAGCCGGGAGAAGACATCACCGATACGCAAGCCGCCACGCGCCAGACAGACGATGGCATCGAATTGCCAGCCGGAGTCATAGACCTTCAGGGCCAGCTTCTCGACCAGACGGTTGTACTCGTCCCAGGACACATACAGATCTTTCATGGCGCTCTCCTCGTCGGGTTCAGGATTTGAGTGGGTCGTGCAGCACGATGGTCTGGTCTCGGTCAGGTCCGGTCGAGACGATGTCGATACGGCAACCCACCACAGACTCCAGGCGCTTGAGATAGTTGCGCGCGTTCAGGGGCAGACGGTCGAAGTCGGTCACCCCGAACGTCGTCTCGCTCCAGCCCGGCATTTCCTCGAAGACCGGCTTGCAGCGGGCCACCGCATCGGCCCCGGGCGGCAGCAGGTCGACGCGACGGCCATCGAGCTCATAGGCCACGCACAGCTTGACACTGGGCAAGCCGTCGAGCACATCCAGTTTCATCATCGCAAGACCGTTGACACCGTTCAACTGGATGCTGCGGCGAAGGGCGGGCGCATCGAACCAGCCCACCCGGCGCGGACGGCCGGTGACGGCACCGAACTCCTTGCCGACCTTGGCGATCTGTGCGCCGGTATCATCGAAAAGTTCGGTGGGAAATGGCCCCGAACCGACCCGTGTGGTGTAGGCCTTCACGATGCCGAGCACATAGTGCAATTGCTGCGGCGGCACACCGCTGCCGGCAGCGGCAGCACCCGAGATGCAGTTGGAACTGGTCACGAAGGGATAAGTGCCGTGATCGACATCGAGCAAGGCCCCCTGTGCCCCCTCAAAGAGCACCGCATGGCCGGCGGCCATCATCGCGTGCAGCTCGGTGGATACATCGGCCACCATCGGCTTGATCTTCTCGGCGCGCGCCAGGGTCGTCTCGTAGACCTGTTGCAGGTCGACGGCCTCGGCGTTCAGATAGCGGGTAAGCATGAAGTTGTGCAGGTCGAGCACTTCCTCGAGCTTGCTGCGGAAGCTCTGCGGCTGGAACAGATCGTTGACCCGGATGGCGCGCCGCGCCACCTTGTCCTCGTACGCCGGTCCGATGCCCCTGCCCGTGGTACCGATCTTTCCGGCGCCACGCTTGGCTTCACGGGCCTGGTCGAGGGCCACGTGGTAAGGCAGGATCACCGGGCAGCTCTCGGAGATGCGCAGGCGCGGCCGTACCGACACGCCAGCGGCCTCGAGCTCCTCGATCTCGCTGAGCAGGGCTTCCGGTGACAGGACCACGCCGTTGCCGATGAAGCAGGTCACCTCGGGACGCATCATGCCGGAGGGAATCAGGCGCAAGACCTGCTTTCTGCCATTGATGATCAGGGTGTGCCCGGCATTGTGTCCGCCCTGGAAGCGGACCACGGCGCGCGCGGTTTCGGTCAGGCGGTCCACCACCTTGCCCTTGCCCTCATCGCCCCACTGGGTGCCGATCACGACAACATTCTTGGCCATATCAGATACTCAAAAAAACGAATGTCAAAAAACTGGGAGCCGGCGTCGGCACTGAGCCGCAGCCGTGTTCGAATCGAAGGAGCGGCATCAGAGGGCACGCGTACGCCATTGCCCCTGGATCAGCGCCAGCTCACGGTCACAGGAGAACTCCTGCTGCTCGTCCTCGTGGCCGGGCAGGACCTGCACGACGATCTCGCCAGCCTCACGCAGGCCTGCAATCGACTGGCGCAAGGCCTCGTCCTCGGACCAGGGCGCCCGGATGGCATTGCCGCGAAGGCCCGCCTGGGGCTGACCGTTGAGCAGCGCCAGATCGCGCAACTCAAGGGAAAAGCCGGTGGCTGGCCGCGAGCGTCCAAAGGCGTCCCCTGCCCCGTCATAACGGCCGCCACGGCCCATGGCCTGGCTGCGCACACGGGGCGAATCGGCATCCAGCACGAAGGCTGAGAACACCAGCCCATTGTGATAGCGGTAACCACGAACATCCGCCAGATCCAGGGCCAGCCGCGTCTCGGGCAGGTGCTTCCACAGGGTCGAGGCTCGCAGGGCCTCGAACTGGGCCAGGCAGGCCTGGATGCCCGGCAGATCGGGCAGGCGCTTGCGCAGCACGGCCAGTGATTCGTCGGCCGCACTGTCGGCAATGGCAATCAGCGCCGACTTGAAGGGGTCGGCCGCAGCGCTCAGCAGGCTGCGCAGCGAGGGCACATCACGTTGACCAATCAGGCGGTAGACCTCCTCCTGATCGACACCCGGCAGTCCGGCCAGAAGGCTGGGCACGATGGCCGAATGATTGACATCCAGACGCAGGGCGCGGGCACCCGCCAGATGCAGGGAGCGCAGCATCAACTCGACGATTTCGAGGTCAGCTTCGATACCCCGATGTCCATACAGTTCGGCACCGATCTGCAGGGGTTCGCGGCTGGCATAAAGGGTGGCCGGCCGGGCATGGAGCACCGAGCCGCTGTAGCAAAGGCGGCTGACGCCCTGGCGATTGAGCAGGTGCGCATCGATGCGCGCGACCTGGGGCGTGATGTCGGGACGGATGCCCAGGGTCCGGCCACTGAGCTGATCGACCAACTTGAAGGTCTTCAGGGACAGGTCCTGGCCGCTTCCGGTGAGCAAGGCGTCGAGATACTCGACCAGCGGGGGCTGGACGAGTTCATAGCCATAGGCCTGGTAGCAGTCGAGCAGGCGTCGACGCAGGTCTTCGATGATGCGTGCCTCGGAGGGCAATACATCCGCGATGCTTTCTGGCAGGAGCCAACTGGGCACGGTGGATTCCGGTAAATCGTCAGAGACGGGTTGTGTGCAAGGGGGCGCGTGGCACAAACGGCAACGCCGGACCGACTGCGGAACTCCCGCAAAAGTCCATGCGCCGGGCCAAACCCCGTATTTTATGCCAGAGTGGATTTTCGCCTGCCAAGCGGCTGGCAGGCGGCCGGCCTGGTCGTTTCAGAAGAACAACAGCAGCGCGGCGCCGAGCATCACGGCCACCAGGCCCATGAAGCGGATCTGGCCATCGCGCATCGCCGAGACCTGGGCCACGAAGGCCCGCCACTGCTGCGGGGACAGCAGCGGCATCAGGCCTTCGAACAGCAGCATCAGGCCCAGGGCCGAGAGCAGCAGACGCATGGCAGCGGCACGGCGTGGCCCGGGCTCACTTGCCCGGGGGTTTGCCCGCGAGCGCCTTCGACCCCTTGAAATACTTGAAGAAATCGGCGGAGGGGTCGACCACCAGCACATCGCTGCGATTGCGGAACGACGCGCGGTAGGCCTCCAGGCTACGGTAGAAGGAGGCAAACTCGGCGTTCTGGCCAAACGCATCGCTGTAGATCGCGGCAGCCTTGGCATCGCCCTCGCCTTTCAGCTTCTGGGCATCGCGATAGGCCTCGGCCAGGATGATCTGGCGCTGCCGGTCGGCATCGGCCCGGATCTTTTCGCTTTCGGCCGTACCGGTGGCACGACGCTCATTGGCCACCCGCTTGCGCTCGGAGCGCATGCGCTCGTAGACACGGTCCACCACCTCGGAGGCGAAGTCGACCCGCTTGAGACGCACATCGACGATCTCGGTGCCGATCTGCTTGGCATCCTCGTTGACCTTGGCACTGATCGCCTGGATCAGCTTCTCACGGTCGCCCGAGATCACCTCGGACACGGTCAGCTTGGCGATCTCGTTGTTGAGGGCATCCCGCAGGCTGCGCGAGATGCGGTCAGTTGCAACCCGCTCCTGCCCCTGTACCGAACGGATGTAGGCGCGAAGGTCCTTGATGCGCCACTTGACGAAGGAATCGAGCTGGATGTTGAGCTTCTCGGAGGTGATGAAGCGATCGACATCCGGATTGTCGATGGTCAGGATGCGCTTGTCGTAGTACTGCACATTCTGCAGCGGCGGCGGCAGTTTGAAGTGCATGCCGGGCTGGTCGATGACCTGCTTGATCTCGCCTAGCGAGAACACCACCGCGTACTGGCGCTGGTCGACGACGAAGACGCAGGACATGAGCAGCAGCAAGCCGATCAGGCCGAAGACGATGAGGGTGCCGAGTTTTTGCATGATGCGCCCCTTGCTCAACGGCCAATGTCACGGTCACGGCCACGCAGCGCATCGCGGGCACGTTCAGCGGCGTCACCGCGGGTCTCGTTGCCAGCAGGCGGCGCCGGTGCCGGGGTCGGTACCGGCGTCGCTGGACGCTGGATTTCCGGCAGGCTGCCCATCAGCTTGTCCAACGGCAGGTTCAACAGGCTGCCACCCGACTTGGAGTCCACATAGATCTTGCTGGTGTTGGTGAAGATGGTCTGCATGGTGTCCAGGTACATGCGGTCACGGGTGACCTGCGGCGCCTTGGAATACTCGACCAGGATGGAGCGGAAACGTGAGCTGTCGCCGGTTGCGGTGGCAATCAGGCCTTCCTTGTAGCCTTCGGCTTCCTGCAGCAGGCGGGCTGCCGTGCCCCTGGCCTTGGGGATCACGTCATTGGCATAGGAGCGGCCTTCGTTGATGAAGTTCTCGCGGTCCTGCGCCGCCTTGTTGGCGTCTTCGAAGGCGGCCTGCACCTTCTCGGGTGGCTGGGCCTGCTGCACCGTCACGTCGATCACGCTGATGCCGGCGCCATAGCGCTCAACCAGCTTCTGCATCAGGTCGCGGGCATCCTTGGCGACCGCTTCCTTCTCTTCATAGAGCACCTGGTCGATGGTGCGCCGGCCCACGATCTCGCGCATCGCGGCTTCGGCCGCCTGACGCGCCAGTTCCTCGGGATTGCCGCTGACGTTGTTGTTGAACAGGAAGGCCTTGGCATCGCTGATGCGGTACTGCACCGCCACCTGCATGTCGACGATGCTCTGGTCCTGGGTCAGCATCTGGGATTCGCGTTCCAGCTTGTTCTTGGGATTCTGGCGGTACCCGACCTCGACCGTGCGCAGTTGCTGGGTGTTGATCGATTCGTGGGCCTCGATCGGGTAAGGCAGGCGCCAGGTAAAGCCGGCCCGGTCCACCACATAGCGGAATTCGCCAAAGCGAAGCACCACCGCGGTCTGCCCTTCCTGGACGATGAAGAACCCGCTCGCCAGCCACAGCAACAGCGCGCCGGCGACGATGACGCCCAGCCCGATGCCGGCGCCACGCATGCCGCCGTTGCCGGAGGCACCGCCACCGTTGGGGCGCGCCCCCCCAGGGCCGCCCGATCCGCCACGACCGAACAGGCCGTTGAGCTTGCGATTGAAATCGCGCCACAACTCGTCGAGGTCGGGAGGACCGTCCTTGGGATCATTGGGCCGGTTGGCACGGGTATTGGGCGAATCGGCGGGCCGCTGGCCAGACGATTCGCCGGCTTCGCCAGGCTTGTCGCCGTCAGCCTTGGGTGACGGGGGCGTGTTGCTGTTGCGGCCCCAGCCGGGGTCGTTCAGGGACAACATCGCTCTCAAGAGTTTGTTCATCAGGGGAAATCAGGGAGGATGGATCGGGGCTGGCATCGGCCGCGTCGGCGCCCTCTTCGAAGATGGGCCCGGCCCGGCGGTTTGCAAGGGCAATGCGCATGATGTCCTGCTTGAGGGCCTCCATGCCAAACCCGGTCTGGGCGCTCACAAACCTCTTGTCGATGCTACCACAGCGGGTATCGCCGGCAGCGATTCTGTCGGCCTTGTTAAGGACAATCAATTGGGGGATCGACGAGGCACCAATGGCTCCCAGCACCTTGTTGACCTGGGCGATCTGGGCCTCGCGGTCGGGCGCGCTGGTATCGACCACATGCAGCAGCAGGTCAGCCTCGATCGTCTCCTCGAGGGTGGCGTGAAAGGCCTCGACCAGATGGTGCGGCAGGTCACGCACAAAGCCGACCGTATCGGAGATCACGACCTGGGGCATGCGGCTGGGCCAGATCCTCGCGGGGATCTCGCGCGTGAGCGTGTCAAGGGTCGCGAACAACTGGTCGGCCGCATAGCTGTCCGCGCCGGTCAGCCGGTTGAACAGGGTCGACTTGCCGGCATTTGTATAACCGACAATGGCGATGTTGAAGATGTCGCCGCGCGCCCGGGCGCGCCGCCGAGTGCGCCGCTGGCGGGTGATTTTCTCGAGTTCGAGGCGCAGCTTCTTGACCTTGACGCCGATCATGCGGCGGTCCAGTTCGACCTGCTTTTCGCCCGGCCCGCCGCGCACGCCAATGCCACCGCGCTGGCGCTCCAGATGGCTCCAGCCTCGAACCAGTCGCGCCTGCAGGTGACCGAGGCGGGCCAGTTCGACCTGCAGCTTGCCCTCGTTGCTGCGGGCACGGCGGGCAAAAATGCGCAGGATCAACTCGCTCCGGTCGACGATCGGAAGCTCGACCAGGGCAGACAGGTTGCGCTCCTGTACCGCCGACAGCTCGCGGTCGAAGATGATGCATTGCGCGCCCTCGGCCCGGGCCGCTTCGGCCAGGCGGGTCGCCTGCCCGGAACCGATGAATGCGGCGGCATCGGGACGATCGCGCTTGAAGAACAATTCGCCGCCCGGGGTGAAACCGCCGGAACTGGCGAGCGAGCGCAGTTCCTCAAGCGAGTCCTCGAAACCGGCATTGGCCCCTGGCGCACTGAGCTTGACGCCGACCAGGAAGGCCTTGTCAGCCTGCCCTTCGGGGTTTTCGGTATCGACCAGACGCTCGGGCCTGGCCTGCGAAAGAGCGCCCCTCAGGAGGGATCGCCTTCTTGCTGGAAGTCAACGGAGCGACCCGGGACCACCGTCGAGATCGCGTGCTTGTAAACCATCTGGGTAACGGTGTTTCTGAGCAGCACGACGTACTGGTCAAAGGATTCGATCTGGCCCTGCAGCTTGATGCCGTTGACCAGGTAGATCGAGACCGGCACATGCTCGCGGCGCAGCTGGTTCAGGAATGGATCTTGCAGGAGTTGGCCTTTG
>JAPOKJ010000131.1 GCA_029977705.1 Burkholderiales bacterium
AGCGTGCCGGCGTTCTCGCCATCGACATGCCGTACGATACGCAGGGACTGGTAACGGGCGTAGTGGGTTTTGGCGTCAAAGGCGTCCATCGGGAGTTTGTCCATGAGTGATATTGAGACCTTGCGCAGGCTGCTGGCCACCTGCAAGACGATTGCCGTGGTCGGCCTGTCGGGCGACTGGTACCGGCCCAGCTATTTTGCCGCCAAGTACCTGCAGGAGCATGGCTACCGTATCGTTCCGGTCAACCCCAAATACCCCGAAATCCTCGGCGAAAAAAGCTATGCCAGCCTGGCCGAGGCGGCGGCCGGCTGCGGCGCGCGCATCGACATGGTCGACTGCTTTCGCAAGAGCGCCGACATCGAGCCGATCGCCCGCGAGGCGGTCGCCATCGGTGCCTCCTGCCTGTGGCAGCAACTGGGCGTCACCAACCAGGCCGCCGACCGCCTGGCGCGCGAGGCCGGCCTGGATTCGGTGATGGACCGCTGCGTGAAGATCGAGCACGGGCGCCTGTTCGGCGGCCTGGGCTGGGCCGGCGTCAACACCCGGGTGATCTCGGCCAAGCGGCCGCGCCACCTGCCTTACTGAACTCGCCCGGAGATTGCCTTGAGCCTGAACAACAAGGACCATGCGTTCGGTATCGAAACCCTGTGCCTGCATGCGGGACAGATTCCCGATGCCGTCACCGGCTCGCGCGCGCTGCCGATCCACCAGACCACCTCGTATGTGTTCGACTCGGCCGAGCATGCGGCGAGCCTGTTCAACCTGCAGACCTTCGGCAATGTCTACTCGCGCCTGTCCAACCCCACGGTGGCCGTGCTCGAGGAGCGCATCGCGGCGCTGGAAGGCGGTCGCGCGGCAATCGCCGCAGCCAGCGGCATGGCCGCCGAAATGGTGGCCATGCTCACCCTGCTGCGCCATGGCGACCACATCGTGGCGGCCAACACGCTGTATGGCGGCACCTATTCCCAGTTCGGTGTCACCTTCAAGCAGTTCGGCATCAGCTGCAGCTTCGTCGATCCCGACGATCCCGAGAACTTCCGCAAGGCCCTGCAGCCCAATACCAAGGCGATCTTCGCCGAGACCATTGCCAATCCGCGCCTGAACATCCTGGACATCCGCGCCGTGGCCGACATTGCCCACGATCATGGCGTGCCCCTGGTGCTGGACAACACCCTGGCCTCGCCCTACCTGTGCCGGCCCTTCGAGCATGGTGCCGACATCGTGGTGCACTCGGTCACCAAGTACCTGGGGGGTCATGGCACCACCATGGGGGGCGTGGTGGTCGAGTCCGGCAAGTTTCCCTGGGACAACGGCAAGTTCCCGCACATGACCGAGCCCTCCGAGGGCTATCACGGCGTGCGCTTCTACGAAACCTTCGGCGATTTCGGCTTCACCATGAAGGCCCGCTTCGAGACCGCCCGCACCCTCGGGCCAACACTTGCGCCGATGAGCGCCTGGATGCTGCTGCAAGGCATCGAGACCCTGCATGTACGCATGGACCGCCATGTGGCCAATGCCCAGCGCATCGCTGAATACCTCGAAAAGCACCCGGCCATTGCCTGGGTCAATTATCCCGGCCTGCCCAGCAGCCCGTATCACGCCCTGGCCCGGCGCTACATGCCCAAGGGCTGCGGCGGCATCGTCTCCTTCGGCATCAAGCCTGGGCGCGATGAAAAGGGGCAGCCCCTGTCGGCACAGCGTACCGGCGAGCGCTTCATCGAGGCGGCCACCTTCATGAGCCACCTGGCCAACATCGGTGATGCCAAGACCCTGATCATCCATCCGGGCTCGACCACGCACCGGCAACTGTCCGAAGAGGAACAGCGCAAGGCCGGCGTGATGCCGGACATGATCCGCCTGTCGGTGGGCCTGGAGAGCATCGACGATCTGCTCTGGGATCTGGAGCAGTCGCTGGCCAAGGCGATGGGCGGGGCCTGAGCGGGTGGGGTGTGCCCTCGGCACACGAGACTAAGTCCGACCCACCACGCGATCGAGTACCGCAGCCGCCTGCGCCGCATCGCTCCCGCGCCAGGCCACCACCTGGTCCGGCCGGATCAGCACCAGCGGCGCTTCGTAGAGCGACAGCAGCCGATCGTCCTGATGGCGGACGGCCTTCAGGTCCAGGCCACTGAGCTGCGCGGCCCGCTCGAAGGGCGCGGCATCGGGCGGCTGTGATCCGAGCACCAGCAACGTCCATTCGCTGTGAAAGCTGTCGAACAGTGAACGGCCATCATCGAGCCAGGCGTGCGGCGGCCGCCCGCCCGGGCAGGCCGTGGCCTGGTAGGCATTGGCGGCATCGGGCGGCGCCTGTGTGCCATCGGAGATGATCAGTGGCGACCCTTCGTAACGGACGCCAAAGGTGACGCCGGGGATGTTGAACTCCATGCGCACATGGCGGTTCAGATGCTCGCTGGCCTGGGCACGGGCCGCGCGACCCGCCTCGCTGTCACTCTCGATCTGGGCGTCGGCGCGAAAGCCGCCCACCGAGTCGGCAAACTGGCGCGCATAGCCGGTGTTGCGACGCGCCGCTGGCAAACGCTCGCGTTCATAGCTGTCGAGCAGGCCCTGTGGCGCCTGACCCTGCAGCACCGCCGCCAGCTTCCAGCCCAGATTGATCGCATCCTCGATCGCGGTGTTGTAGCCCAGGCCGCCAGTGGGCGTGAACAGGTGGGCGGCATCGCCCGCGATGAAGACCCGGCCGCGCTGGAAATGCTCGGCATACAGGGCATGGCCGGCCAGCCAGGTGCCGGTGGACAGGATCTGCACCGGCAGGCTCAGGCCCATGGCATCGCGCAGCAGTTGCCGGGCCTCGGTCTCGCCCCAGTCGTCGGTCTGCTCATCCTCGCGCAGCGCCGCATGGAAGGCGAATTCGCCCTTGCCATCGACACTCATCATGAAGCCGCGCCGCTGGGGGTTGAACGAGACATACATCCAGGCCAGCGGATGCTTCAGGTGGTCATGGAAATCAGGCGCGCGCAGGTAGACCGAAAACATCCGCCCGCCCATGAATTCGCGCTTGATGCCAGTCTCGCCCTGCCAGCCAAAGCCCAGGGTTTGTCGCACCAGGCTGCGCGCACCATCGGCACCGATCAGAAAGCGCGCCTGCACCTTGACCGGACCGCTTGGCAGGGGGTGCTGCCCATCGCCCTGCAGGGACTCCCCCGCCCCCCGGGTGGGGGGAGGTGTTCCGCCCGGCGCATGACCCGGCGTGATCAGGGCCTCGACCTGATCGCCGGTGTCGCGAAACGCCTGCAGGCGCCATCCCCAGCGGATCCCGGTCCCGGGGTGACGCAGGGCCTGGCGCAGCAGGGTCGCCTCGACAAACTTCTGTGACACCCGATGCGGCAATTCGGCGGCACTCCAGGAGCCACCCATCTCGCGGATGGCCGAACGGGCCTGCGCCGCGGTGGGCAGCGACAGGCGCGCCAGTTCGTAGCCACCATAGCGCGTCAGGTAGGCGATGTCGGTGGGATGGTCGGCCGGCAGGCCCAGGGAGCGCACCTCCTCGGCAAAGCCCAGGCGCCGGAAATGCTCCATCGTGCGAGCCTGGGTGGCATTGGCCTGCGGATTGAAGGCCGTGCCGCTCTTGGGGTCGACCAGCAGGCAGTCGATGCCGCGCCGGCCCAGCTCGATGGCCAGCATCAGGCCGCAAGGGCCGGCACCGGCAATCAGCACCTGGGTGTTCAGCGTGGGGCCGCTCATGGCATGTCCTGGACCGGAAGTAAGAGATGTAACAAGGGCAACCACGCGTAAATGGACTGGAAGTACAGGGCTGCCAGCCCCACTATTGCATCACACGTTTGATCAGGAGTTATCGTGATGACCGCAGCTTCCAGAACCCTCATGGCCCGCGCACTCGTCGTTATCGCAACGACCGCCGGTGTCATGTCCGCCCCTGTGGCCTTTGCCCAGGCCAGTCCTCCCGCAACGCCGACGCCAGGCGCCACCCCGCAAGGCGGCCCGCCCGCCGGCGGCCCGGGCATGATGCAGCACGGTCACGGTGACCGCAAGGTTCATGCCCTGCGCATGATGGACAGCGATGGTGATGGCGTGATCAGTCGCGCCGAGTGGGACGCCGCTGGCAAGCGCATGGCCGAACGCCACGCGCAGATGTTTGACCAGGCCGACGCCAACAAGGACGGCAAGCTCACCCGCGAGGAAATGCGGGCCCTCCACAAGGCCCATCGAGGCGAGCACGGTCACATGCACAACATGCGCCCCCTGCAACCGGCGCAACCCGCACAACCGGCCGCGCCCAAGCCCTGATACGGCACGGGGTGCCTCCACGGGTGCACCCCCGAAGCGGACCTGAGCGTCCCGCCCCCCTTTGTCTCCTCCGGGGTTTCTCCCCTTGCACCGCCTCTGGCTCACGCCCGAGGCGGTTTTTTTTGGCCTGCCCACGTCCCCGACAAGAAGGTAAACGGTACCGATCGCGACGCTGGCCACGGGCTGCTCGCGAGCGGTTCGCACGCGCTGTGCGTGGTAGCATGAACCACAGCCCTTGCAACGGGCACGACGCCACGGCCGCCACGGCCCCGATGACATGGAAGCTCTCGACAAGATCGACCTGCGACTGCTCGCAGCCCTGCAGCAAGAGGGCCGCATCAGCAATCAGGATCTGGCCGCCCGCATCGGGCTGTCCGCCTCGGCCTGCCTGCGTCGCGTCAAGCGCCTGGAGGACGAGGGCTACATCAAGGGCTACGGCGCCCTGCTCGATGCCGAAAAGCTCGGCGTGGGCCTGCTCGCCTACGTCAACGTGAAGCTGGAGAAAAGGGCCTTGGCGCGGGGCGGCCGTTTTGCCTTCGATGATTTCAAGGATGCGGTGCAGACCTGGCCCGAGGTGGTGGCCTGCTTTTCGATGAGCGGCGATGCCGATTACCTGATGCGGGTGCAGGTGCGCGA
>JAPOKJ010000013.1 GCA_029977705.1 Burkholderiales bacterium
AGCCAGAAATCGCTGCGCGCGGCCAGCAGGGCATCGAGCAGCGCGGCACGATCGGCGGCCGAGGAGGACAGATCGCCACGCCGGGGCCAGGCGCCGGTCAGATCCAGTTCATCCAACAAGGACGGTCGCGGCCAGCGCGACAAGTCCATGCCCAGCACGGCGACCAGACGCACGGGCGGCAGCAAGCCGTCGCCCAGCGCCATGAAGTTGATGCCACCCGACAGTTGCAGGCTGCCGCCGGAGGCCGTCAAGGCCTGCTCCAGGCAGCGCCGGAAGATCGAGACATCGACAGCTTCGGGCGCGCCGGTCGCTGCAGTGGCTTGCAGCCGTGCCAGGCGATTGAGTGCCAGGCGCAAGGCCATCACGTCCTCGCGCAAGGCTTCACCGTCAGGGGCAGGCAGCAAGGGGTCGACCCAGTCAATCAGCCATGTATCGATCTGCTCGACCCACTGCGCCAACGTCAGGGCTTCCTGTGTCAGGCGCTCAAGGCTGCGCAGCAGGCCGATCAGGCTGTCCAGTTGCGCCAGGTCCTGCGGGCTGGACAAGGGCAAGGCACGCCGGTCCACCACGAGTTCACCGATCTGCAACGCGGGCGCCTCATGACCGCCAGCAGGCTGGGGCAGCGCCGCGCCGAGCAGCAGACGCTCAAGGGCGGCATCAAAGCCATGACGTTCACCGCGATTGGTGATGAAACCAGCCGCGGCCAGGCGTTCATGCCATTGCGCCGCCTGCGTCGCCTCCAACTGCACCAGGCGTGAGAACAAGGGCTGCGCCAGCCATGCGGCCAGTTGTTCCAGCGAGAAGGCGGACCAGCGCAATGCCAGCAGATCGAGCAGCAGCACGGACAGCGCGCCGCTGGGACGCGCAGCCGGTGCGATGCGGTAGGCCATTCGGCCGGTGCCCTCACCTGCCGTACCGAAGACCTGATGGATGGCCGGCCGCGCAGCCTCCAGATCGGTGCACAGGATCAGGCAATCAGAGGGCTTCAGGTCGGCTTGTGGCCCTTCCAGGCGGCGCAGCAAGGCTTCGCGCAACAGCAGCAGCTGATGGGTCAGGCCTTGCCCGCCATGCACCTGCAGGCCGGAGCTCGCCAGCCCGGGCGCTTCATCAGCGGTATCAGCTTGACCAGCCTCACCGGCCTGGCCAGCCGAGACGGCAGGGTCCACGGCAGGAAATGCCGAACGGGCTTCGATCGCCTGTTGCAGATCGCGCAGCCTCCCGGGCAAGGTGGTGTCGGCGGGCACATCGATCTCGGCCAGCCCGACCGACAGGCCCGGCACGGATTCAAGATCGCGCAACTGCGCCAGGTAATCGCGCTGAGCTTTGCCCCACAGCCCCAGCAGGCGCGGCCCCTGCTCATTGAGCCAGGGCTCATCGGGCAGGAAGGACTCGGGGACCCGTCGCGCCAGCTCGGGCAGATCGTCCCAGAAGCTGCGGCAGGGATTCATGGCGAGCCAGCGCACATCCAGATGCTGGCCGAGCAAGGCCAGCAGACGCATCTGCTGCGTGGTCAGCCCCGGCAGACCCATCACGGTGATGCGGGCGATGCCCTGGGCGCGGGCCGTGGCCACCACCTGGTCCAGATCACGCTCGAAGCGGGCGAAGGGATGTTCCTCGCTCAGCTCGCCGATGTCTTCCAGGATGCGTTGCCACAGCCAGGCCTGCCAGGGTTCCAGCGCGGCAAAGCGCTCGCGCTGCTGCAATCCCAGGGCCTGGCCCTGCGGAAGCGCCGAGGCCTTGCGCTGCCAGGCCTGCAGCCAGTCGGGGCGGTTGAGCACATAGCCTTCGAAAACGCGTGCCAGCCGTTCAGCCAGATCGAACAAGGCCAGTTCGCTGCCGGGGCCGGCCTGGCTGCTGCTGGATTTCGTCGTGCCAGACTGCGGTTCACCCACCCGCGCGTCGCCCGACAAGGCACGCACCCGGGCGGCCAGTGCCTGCGGCATGTCATCGGAGCGGCGCAGGATGCGCAGCAGGCTCCAGCGCAGGCGCTCGGCCTCAAAGGGCGCCTGTGCCTGCACCCCTTCGAAGCTGTCGGTGGTCAGCTGCCAGAGAAAGCGGCCAGGCAGCAGGTAGTCCAGACCCGCCGATACTCCATGACTGCGGGCCAGATGCATATCGAGCACCGAGGCATGGGACAGGCGCGGCAGCAGGACGAGATCGCGTCCACCGAGCAAAGTACCGCTTGTTTCCATCGGCGCACCGATGCGCAGGGCAAAGGCATCGAACCAGTTTTCCAGACGCGAGAACAGGACGATTCCCAGACCCATGGCAGGTGCTGCGTTCAGGAGTGATCAGGGACGGCAGGGGACCGGCTGCGGCGACGCGATGCGTGCGTCGGGCTCAGCGCCCGAACAGGGCTGCCGCCATCACCACCACGCCAATGCCGAGATTGACCAGCACCGAGGCGCGGGTGTCTTCCATCAGGCGCGCCAGTGCGGGCCCATCCTGGGCCAGCAAGGCCTTGTGGGCGCGGGGAAACAGGACGAAGCGGATGAACAGGAACACCAGGGTCATGAAGCCGGCGAGCGCGGCCATCACATGCCAGCCCAGCGGCAAGGGAGACAGGCCATTGGCAATCGCATTGCCCATCATGGCAATGCCCGAGATCCACAGCAAGGCAATGGCCAAGAACACGAAGCGGAAGAAGCGCCCCTGAACGGACAGCATCAGGCGCGCCCTCGGCAAGCCCTCCATCTGTTCATGCAGGCTGGGGCGAAGACAGTAGAGCATGAAGAACATGCCGCCCATCCACAGCGCCAGGCCGATCAGGTGGAGAAACATCCAGAGTTTGTTGAGGATCATGTTGCCATCTCTTTGAACAGACGCCGCTCGACCTCGGCCGGCGTCCAGTGGCCGCTGAGCAAGGGCTCGCGCGGCATCATCATCACGGTCAGGAGCAGCTTCTCGAACTCGGGCGCAAAGCCTTCGACGATGCGCTGCGGTTTCGGACACAGGCCGCTGTCGGTGATCAGCCCGAACTGTACGCCACCTGCGTAGGACAGGATCGACACGCCCATGCCGATATCCCCGGATTGAGGCACCCAGAACATGATGCGCTCGACCTTTTCCCCGGCCATGTGGAGCGGCTGGGCAGGGCCGGGAACATTGGTCATCACCGCGGTGGACTTGTCGGCGAACAGGCGCAGCACCTTGTCCTGGATCAGCTTGGGCGCCACACCGACGATCCCGAGAATGGCGTAGGCCATCAAGGCCTGATAACCGACCTTGAGGGCATCCATGCGACGACGCACCTCGAGCAGGCGCTCCAGCGGATTGGCAATGCCCACTGGCAGCACCAGGGGCACCAGACCGAACTTGTTGCCCAGGCGCAAGGCCTCATCGACCGGCCGCAGGTTGACCGGCACCATGGCCCGGATCTCGACATCGCGTACCCGTTCACCCCGCCCGCGCAGATACTGGCCAATCGCGCCGGACACGCAGGAGAGCAGCACATCGTTGATGGAGCATCCCAGCACCTTGCCCACCAGCTTGACCTCCTCGATCGGCAGGGGATCGTTCCAGGCCACGCGCTTGTAATCCCCAGGCTTGCCCTTGAGGCTGGTGGGCGAGTCATTGGGCATCAGCAGCAGGGACAGGACGTCACGCGCGGCCTGCTGACCTGCACTGGCGGCATCCGCAAACAGTTCGGGTGCGGCCAGCGCATGCATCGAGGCCTGCATGGACTTTTCCATCGCCTGTTCGGTGGCTTCGATGGCGCGGATGGTGCCCTTGGTGACCGGCGCCAGGTAAGGGGTCCAGGGATTGGATTCGATCTCGCCATGGGCCCCCCGATCACCCTCTGAAAAACGTGCGGGCCCGGCATTTCCGACGGGACCGACGGCCCGGGCAGCGCCCTTGCCGAGCGCCTTCGCCTTCGCGACCGAAGGCCTGCCGCCGCCCGTATCATCGGTGAGCGACATCATCACCGCCACCAGGGCGATGCCATCGGCAATGCAGTGGTGGATGCGCGTAATCAGGGCGCTGGTGCCGCGATAGTTCTGCACCAGTTGCATCTGCCACAGGGGACGATCAGGGTCGAGCCGCTCCGTGGCCAGGTCGCCGACATGGTCCTGCAGCCGGGCGTCATCGATCTGGTCCTGCGGACCGGGCAGGTTCAGTTCGAAACAGTGGGCCGACAGGTCGAAGGCCTCGTCATCGACCCACCAGGCGGTATTGCCCTGAACCTCGACTCGCTGGCGAAAGCGCCGGTGGCGCAGCAGCCGTTCCTCGAGCAGGCGGTGCAGGCGCTGCAAGCTGACTGGGCGAGCAAAGACCGTGATCCCGACGATCACCATCAGGTTGCTTTCGCCGTCCATGCGCAACCAGGCATGGTCGACCGGCGACATCTTCTCGCGGGCCATGGTTGAACGTCCTTGCAGTGACTGGCCGAGGGCGGCCCGGGCGATGGGAGACAGCCCCATGCGGACCGTCCCACGCGGTTGCGGCGACCCAGCCACAGCCGACATTTCGTCCCTATAATACCCAGTGTGCCGGTCAGTGAACACCACCGTCCGCATCCTTGTCCTGAAGGCCGACTCGATGCAAGCGGCCCGGCTCAAGGCCACACCATTTGCACCGGCGCCCCACAGGCGCCTACCGCCCCGGAAGGAGACAAGCCCCATGGCAGCCCTGGACAAGAAATTTGAACAGGCCGTGGCCGATTCCAAGAATCTGCCCGAGCGCCCCGACAATGCCACCCTGCTCAAGCTTTACTCGCTCTACAAGCAGGGCAGCAGCGGCGATGTGGAGGGCAAGCGTCCGGGCTTCACCGACATGGTCGGCCGTGCCAAATGGGACGCCTGGAACGAACTCAAGGGCAAGTCACAAAAAGACGCGATGAACGAGTACATCGCGCTGATCGAGAGCCTGAAGGGCTGATCTTCAGCCCGCATGATGGCCGGGCGGTCCAGCGTCCGGCCCGCCCCCGCCTTCAGGCGAAGTACTTGTCGAAGTTCTCGTTGATGTGCGCTTCGATCTTCGGTTTGAAGGCCGACAGCAGGAAGCCAAGCTTGGCGTCGACCGCGACGCTGTCCTTGGTCACCACCAGCTTGCCGTTGACACCGCTGCGCTCAAAGCGCAGGGTGTTGCCATCCCATTCGCTTTCCATGTCGAAGGACTCGGCCAGGTCATCGGCCACCTTCTGTGCGGCTTCCCTGGCCTTTTTCAGACCCAGTTTGTGTTTGCGGTTCAGGACAATGTCGGCCATGGCGTTGGTCTCCGGAATGTCGGGATTCTAGGCGATCTCAGGGCTTGCCGGTGCCCGGCGCAGCACCTTGTGCAGGGACCGCCGGCACGGCCGAGGCCGCAGGTACCGCCGCCCGGCCCTGCTGGGGCGTGGGATGCCATCCCCACAAGGCCAGCATCAGTGCGAAACCCGTGACATAGGCCAGCACCACATGCCAGCCGCCGCGCAACCAGGCGCCGGCATTGCGGGCACCCTCGAACATGCCGGCCACCGCGACACCGGCCGAGGAGCCGAACCAGAGCATCGAGCCGCCAAAGCCGACAGCATAGGCCAGGATGCCCCAATCGAAGCCGCCCTGGTGCAAGGCCAGCGCGGTGAGCGGAATGTTGTCAAAGACCGCAGAGACAAAGCCGAGCACGAAGGCGGTTTGCCAGGATGCCGGTGGCAGGTGGTGCACCGGCATCAGGCTGGCCGCGAACACCAGGCTGAGCAGGAAGGCGGCCCCGCGCAGGGCGCCGGGCAACAATGACCAAGCCGGCCTGCGCAAGGGCGCCGTCAACAGGATGACCGCCCATACGGCCAGACCGAGCCAAGGCGCTGCCTGGGCCTGCGCGCCCATGAACTGGTTGGCATAGACATTCATCGCGATCGCCCCGAGCAGGATCGCCGCAACAATGAAAAGGCGCAGGCCGTCCAGCCGTGTGCCCGGAATTTCGTCCCGCATGATCGGCTGGTGGCGGTGCTGCTGCAGCGCTGCCGGAATACCGCAGACCAGCAAGGCCGCCACCGCGGCGATGTAGGCCGGCAGCACGGCCAGCGGCGAGACCCCCCCCAGCCACATCATGGTGGTGGTGGTGTCGCCCACCACGGAACCCGAGCCGCCGGCATTGGAGGCGGCCACAATGGCCGCCAGGTAACCGATGTGGACCTTGTGACGGAACACGGTCTGGGCGATGGTGGCACCGATCAGGGCAGCTGCAATGTTGTCGAGGAAGGAGGACAGCACGAACACCATCACCAGCAGCATGAAGCCGCCCTTCCAGTCGTCGGGCAGGACGCGCGGCAGCAAGGCCGGTATCTGGCTCTTTTCGAAGTGGTCGGACAGGAGCGCAAAGCCGGTGAGCAGCCCCAGCAGGTTGGCCAGGGTCACCCATTCGTGCGCCAGATGGGCCTGCAGGCCGGCCAGACCCGGCCCAGCGTCGAAACCGGAGCCGATCCAGCGCAAGGCCACGATGGCCAGCATGCCGCAGACCGCGACCTGCAGGGTCCGGCCATGCAGCAGGGCGACACCGGCAAGGGTCAGACCAAAAAAGATGAATTCAAGGGGCACGCCGAGCAGCATCATGGCAAGGCCTGTCAGCCCTTGATCTCGAACACCTGGCGCAGATAGCGCAGGTAGTTCTCGTCATCGCACATGTTCTTGGACGGTGTATCGGACAGCTTGGCCACCGGTTGTCCGTTGCAGCGGACCATCTTGATGACGATCTGCAAGGCGGTATAGCCCAGATCATTGGTCAGGTTGGTGCCGATGCCGAAGGCCAGGCGGGTGCGTTCATGAAAGCGCAGGAACAGTTCGATCGCCAGGGGAAAGGTCAGGCTGTCCGAGAAGATCAGGGTCTTGGTGCGCGGATCGACCCGGTTGGCCTCGTAGTGGCGGATCATGCGCTCGCCCCACTCGAAGGGATTGCCTGAATCATGGCGGGCCCCGTCGAACAGCTTGCAGAAGAACATGTCGTAGTCGCGCAGGAAGGCTTCCAGGCCAAAGACATCGGACAGCGCAATGCCCAGGTCGCCGCGGTATTCCTTGGCCCAGGACTCGAAGGCAAAGGTCTGCGAATCGCGCAGGCGCGGCCCCAGGGCCTGGCAGGCCTGCAGGTATTCATGGGCCATCGTCCCCAACGGTGTCAGCCCATGCTTCATGGCCAGCAACACATTCGAGGTGCCCGCAAAGACGTTGCCCAGCTGCGCCTTGCAGGCCAGGATGACCTCCTCCTGCCAAAGGCGTGAAAAGCGCCTGCGCGTGCCATAGTCGGCGATCCTCAGTTCGGCATCCTTGACCTTGGCCAGCGCTGGCGTCTGGTTGATCAGATCGATCTTTTGCTGCAGGCGGCGACGCCCCTCGGCATAGGCGGGCGAGGGCTGGGTGCGCCGGAAATAGATCTCGTTGACGATCGACAGCACCGGGATCTCGAACAGGATGGTGTGAAGCCAGGGGCCCTTGATCAGGATGTCGATCTCACCAGGCTTGTCTGGCGAGGGACTGACCGAGATGTACTTGCGGTTCATCTGGAACAGGCCGAGAAAATCGACGAAGTCGCTCTTGATGAAGCGCATGCCGCGCAGGTAGTCGAGCTCGCGCTCGCGAAAGCGCAGCGTGCACAGGTGATCGAGCTCCTCGTTGATCTCGTCCAGGTAGGGGCACAGATCGACGCCCTCGTTGCGGCACTTGAAACGGTATTCGACCTGCGCCCCGGGGAACTGATGCAGCACCACCTGCATCATCGTGAACTTGTACAGGTCGGTATCGAGCAGCGAGGAGATGATCATGGGGTTGCGATCAGGATCGGGACCTCGCCCGCCGGGGGCGTGTTGCGGCTGCGCTGGCACTTGATCAGACCGTCGATCATCACCATGCCGACGCCAGGAATGTCACCCAGTTGCACCGAGTCGAGCAGGTCCTTGCCGGCCGAGTGCTGCGCCTTGTCCATGAAGACAAAGTCGGCGGGACGGCCCACTTCGATCAGCCCCTGGGGCAGCTTGCGCATGCGCGAGATGTTGCCGGTGGCAAATCCGAAGACGATCTCGGCCGGGATGTCGGCAAGCGACGAAATCAGGGCAATCAGGCGCAACATGCCCAGGGGCTGAACCCCCGAGCCGGCCGGCGCATCGGTTCCCAGGATCACCCGGTGCGGACACTTCAGCTCCATCGCATGGCGGGCCGTGAGCAGGGCGATCTTTTCATTGCCGTTGTGCACGATCTCGATGGCCCGGCTGCTCTTTTCGCACAGTTTGCAGACCTGCTGGTAGGGCAGCGCGGTATGGCCGCCGTTGATGTGGCCGATGACATCGGCATCGGCCTCGAGCACCACCTCGGCATCGATCAGGCCCGAACCGGGAATCGAGGGGCCGCCGGTGTGGATCGTGCTCTGGATGCCATGCTTGCGCGCCCAGTTCACCATCTGCCGGGCCTCGTCGCCCGCCTTGACCGAGCCCAGGCCGATCTCGCCGAGCAGCCTGACACCGGCTGCAGCCATGTCGGCAAAGTCCTGTTCGACCATGCCTTTTTCGATCACCGGCGCCCCTGCCAGGACCTTCACGCCACCGCCCACGCCCGCAGCGCGCATGCCATCGAAGGCCCGCTGCGCGGTGATGGCCAGGGCCTTGACGCCGACGATGTCCTTGGGGCGGCCTGGCAGATGCACCTCGCCTGCCGAGATCATGGTGGTGACGCCACCGTGCATGCAGGACTCGATCCAACCCAGCTGGCTCTGGCGCGGTGTCCAGTCGCCGAACACCGGATGGGTGTGCGAGTCGATCAGGCCGGGGGCGAGCGCGGTCTGGCGACAATCGATGGTCTTGTCAGCCTGTGCAGTATCGCAATCCTTGAACTTGCCGATCGCCGTGATCAGGCCGTCCTGCACGACGATGGTGTCGGCCTCGAGGATCGGCTGATCGATGTCACCCGACAGCAGCAGGCCAATGTTCTTGATGACGACCTTGCCGGATTTTTCGGCAATGACAGCGGTGGCCATGAGGAGGCTCCTTCAAATATGGGTGGATCAGCGCAGGCCGTCGACGCCCTTGATCTCGTGGGTCTGCAGTCCCCCGATGCGCGGCAGCGGCCGGCCGCTGTCGGTGACGGCGACCGCCACGACGATCTCGTTGGCGCGGGGCGCATCGCCGACACGCGCCTCGATGGCATCGAAATGGCTGCGTACGAAGGCGGCATCCTTGTGGCCGAGCGGGACATCGATCGCGGTGCCCATCGTGCCCATCTTCTTGGCCGAGGGTACCAGGGCTGCCCCTTTTTCGACAGCCACCCGCAGCGGCGCACCCAGCTTGGGATGCAGGATGGCCGCCGCATGTTCGAGTTCGCCATTCTCGCCGACGATCGCGGCCTTGCCGTAACTTTGGGCCTGGCCGGGCGCGATGCCCAGCGCCTGTACACAGCGCTCTCCCAGCAGGCCGCCCAATTCCTCGCCGATGGCGATCAGTTCATCCAGTTGCGGCGCGTAGCGCCCGGCATAGGGATTGGCAATGACCGCAATGGCCAGGGCCCGGCGCGTGGCCGGCGCGATCGGCTGTCCCATCTCGAGACGGGTTTCCTCGACACTGACGATGAGCTTGCGGATCTGGGCGGGCATGGTGCGCTCCGGTTGGGCAGGCCTTAGGGCCGGCAGTTTCTGTTCGGGTGGTTCTCGCCCGCTGGGGCATGACAGTGGAGGCAGGCCCGCATCGGGGTCACACCGCCAGGTACTGGTTGCGGATCGCCTCGTCCTCGCGCAGCGCCTGCATGCTGCCCTGGTACTGGATACGACCCTTTTCGATGATGTAGGCGCGGTCGGCCACCTGCATCGCAAAGTGCAGATTTTGCTCGGACAGCAGGATCGCCACCCCCTGGGATTTCAGTTCGCGGATGGCGGCAGCCATCTGGTCGACGATCACCGGCGCCACCCCCTCGGAGGGCTCATCGAGCAGGATGCAGGAGGGATTGCCCATCAAGGTGCGGGCAATGGTGAGCATCTGCTGCTCGCCGCCCGACATCTGGGCCCCCGGGCGCTGCGGCATGCCCGCCAGGTTGGGAAAGAGCTTGCCAATGCGTGCGAAGTCCCAGGCTGCCTGAGCGCCACGCGGTGCCTGGCGACCGACTTCGAGGTTTTCAAGAACGGTCAGGTCGGAGAAGATGCGCCGCTCCTCGGGCACATAGCCCAGGCCGAGCCGCGCAATCTGGAAGGGTGCGCTGCGCGTGATGTCCTGGCCCTGGAAATGAACGCTGCCCTGACTGGCGGACACCAGGCCCATGATGGTCTTCATGGTGGTCGACTTGCCCGCGCCATTGCGGCCCAGCAGCACCACCACCTCGCCCGGATCAACCTGCAGTGACAGGTCGAACAGGATATGGGCCCGCCCGTAGAAGGCGTGGATTCCCCGAACCTGCAGCATGGGCGTGGCGGCCATCAGTGCTCCGACCTCGAACCCAGATAGATCGCCTGGACCTGGGCATTGGCGCGCACCTGCGCAGGCGCGCCCTCTGCGATCAACTGGCCACGATCGAGCACCATCAACCGGTCGGCATGCTTGAACACCACATCCATGTCATGCTCGGTGAACAGCACCGCGATGCCCTGCGCCTTGACCAGTTGCGCGGTCAGGCCCATCAGTTCGACGCGCTCGCGCGGTCCCATGCCGGCCGTCGGTTCGTCCATCAGCAGCAGGCGCGGCTGGTTGGCCAGCGCGATGGCCAGTTCGAGCCGCTTGAGGTCGCCATAGGCGAGGATGGAACAGGGCCGCTCGGCCTGGGCCAGCATGCCGACCAGATCGAGCAGGCGGTCGGCCTCATCGCGATGCTGGTCACGTGCCCTCACCCACAGGCGCCCCAGATGACGATGGTGCGAGAGCAGCGCCATCTGGACATTTTCGCGCACCGTCATCGAGGCAAAGGTGGCGGTGATCTGGAAGGTGCGACCCACACCCAGGCGCCAGACCTGACGCGGCGCCAGACCGACGATGTTGCGCCCTTCCAGCCTGACCGAGCCGGCATCGGGGCGCAGCTGGCCGTTGAGCATGTTGAAACAGGTGGACTTGCCAGCGCCATTGGGGCCGATCAGCGCCAGCAATTCGCCCTTGGCGATCTCGAAGCTGACCGAGCGCACCGCCTTCACACCGCCAAACGACTTGCTCAGTTCGCTCACCTGCAGCAGCGCGCTCATCGCAGGCCTCCGCCAGACAGGCGCTGCCGGATCGAGCCAGCCACACCGGCCGGAAACAACAGCACCAGCAGCAAGATGACGCCACCGAGCATGGCGCGCCAGTAGGAGGTTTCGCGGGCGACGGTATCCTGCAGCCAGGTGAACAGGCTCGCCCCCACCAGCGGCCCGACCAGGGTCTGCACCCCGCCGAGCAGCACCATCACCAGGCCATCGATCGAGCGACCGACACTGATGGCCTCCGGCGCGATCGAGCCCTTGGAAAACGCAAAGATCGAACCGGCCAGACCACAGGCTGTACCGGCAATGACAAAGGCCATCCAGTGGTTGCGCACACGGTTGATGCCGATGGCCTCGGCCCGCAAGGGGGAGTCACGCCCGGCGCGCATCGCATAGCCAAAGGGTGCGTTGAGGATGCGCCACAGCAGTGCCACCGCAAGGCCCACCAGCACCAGGGTGACCATGTAGAAGACCCACTTTTCGCCGAGCCATTCGGAGGGCCAGATGCCCACCATGCCATTGGAGCCGCCGGTCACCTCATCCCACTGGAACACCACCGACCAGACGATCTGCGCAAAGGCCAGGGTCAGCATGGCCAGGTACACGCCCGACAGCCGCACCGCGAACCAGCCAAAGAGCAAGGCGCCTGCGGTCGCCGCAAAGGGGGCCAGCAGAAGGGACGCTTCCATCGGCAGGCCCAGGCCCTTGGCCAGCAGTGCGGCCCCATAGGCGCCCAGGCCGAAATAGGCCGCATGGCCAAAGGAATGCATGCCGCCCGGCCCCATGATGAAGTGCAGGCTGGCGGCAAACAACACGGCCACCAGCATGTCGATGGCCAGGACCAGTACATAGGGCTTGAGCAGGCCCACCACGGGCAGGAGCAGCAAGGCGACGATCAGCGCGGCGATCAGCCACTTGAAGGACTTGCCACCGGCGGTCATCGGGGCCTCGATCTCGGCTGGATTGCGAGAGGCCGTCACCGGTTTGCCGAGCAGACCCCAGGGCTTGAAGATCAGCACCGCTGCCATGACCAGGAACTCGACCACCAGGGTGAGCTTGGAGAAGGAGAAGGTCACGCCGAACAGATTGACCTGGCCGATCGCGATGCACAGCGCCTTGATTTCGGCGATCAGCAGGGCGGCCAGGAAGGCGCCGGGGATGCTGCCCATGCCACCGACCACCACCACCACGAAGGCCTCGCCGATGGCTGCCAGGTCGAGGAACTGATTGGCCGGCTCGCGCGGCAGTTGCAGGGCACCGCCCAGGGCGGCCAGGAAGGCACCCAGTGCAAAAACGCCGGTAAACAGCCAGGCCTGGTTGACACCCAGGGCGCCGACCATTTCGCGGTCCTGGGTGGCGGCACGGATCAGGGTGCCCCAGCGCGTGCGTGTCAGCACCCACCACAGCGCGGCGAGCACCAGCGGACCGACGACGATCAGGAGCAGGTCGTACTGCGGGAAGGCCTCGCCGGCAATCTGCACCGAACCCTTCAGGCCAGGTGCGCGGGGACCGAGCAGGTCTTCAGGACCCCACCAGGCCAGGACCGCATCGCGGATGACGAGCACCAGCGCAAAGGTGGCCAGCAACTGGAATAGCTCCGGCGTCTGGTAGATGCGCCGCAGCAGCAGGATCTCGATCAGGGCACCGAGCACAGCGACCAGCAGGGCCGCCAGGATGATCGCCACCCAGAAAGCAGCCCCCGGGCCCAGACTGGCCCCTAGCCCGCCTTTCATGAAAGTCTCGGCCAGGCTGTAGGCCAGGTACAGGCCAAGCATGTAGAACGAGCCGTGCGCGAAGTTGACGATGCGGGTGACGCCGAAAATCAGCGACAGCCCGGCGGCCACCATGAACAGGCTCGAGGCACTGGCCAGCCCGTTCAGGAGCTGGACGCCCAGGTTGGCCAGGGTCATGCCGGGGCCTGGGGCCGCCGCAGCAGCGCCCTGGATCGATCAGACACACGCATCGTGACGGGCAGGGTCAGCTCGCCGGACGCAGCTTCTTGACCTCTTCGTCGCTGGGCAGATATTTGGCCCCGTCGAGGTAGCGGTAGTCTTTCATCTCGCCCTTGCCGCCGCGCACGGTGGTGCGACCGACATAGGCACCCATGGTGCACTGGTGGTCTGAGGCGCGGAAGCTGGCCTTGCCGAAGGGGGTGTCGAATTGCAGGCCCTTGAAGGCCGCGATCAGCTTCTCGGTATCGGCACCGCCCGCCTTCTTCATGCCGGCGGCCAGCGCCTTGATCGAGGTGTAGCCGACGATCGAACCCAGGCGCGGGTAATCCTTGTACTTGGTGTGATACGCAATGAAGAAGGACTTGTGATCCGGGGTGTCGATGCCATACCAGGGATAGCCGGTCACCAGCCAGCCCTCGGGCGTCTCGTCCTTGAGCGGGTCGATGTACTCGGGCTCTCCGGTCAGCAGGCTGACCACCTCGCGGCCCTTGAACAGGCCGCGGGTATTGCCCTCACGCACGAACTTGGCCAGATCGGCGCCAAACAGCACATTGAAGATGGCATCGGGCTTGGCATCGGCCAGGGCCTGGGTAACGGCACCGGCGTCGATGCGGCCCAGGGGCGGTGCCTGCTCGGCAATGAACTCGATGTTGGGCTGGGCCTTCTTCATCAGCTCCTTGAAGCTTTGCACGGCTGACTGGCCGTACTCGTAGTTGGGGTAGACCACGGCCCAGCGCTTCTTGTTCATCTTGACGGCGTCCGGCACCATCATGGCGGTCTGCATGTAGGTCGAGGGGCGCAGCCGGAAGGTGTAGCGATTGCCGTTCTGCCAGACGATCTTGTCGGTGAGCGGCTCTGAGGCCAGGAAGAACACCTTGCGCTGCTTGGCAAAGTCGGTGATGGCCAGGCCAATGTTGGACAGGAAGGTGCCGGTAAGCACATCGACCTTCTCGCGCGAGATCAGCTCTTCGGCCACCCGCACTGCATCGCCGGGGTTGGCGCCGTCGTCGCGGGTGATCAGCTCGATCTTGCGGCCATTGACGCCACCGGCCGCATTGATTTCCTCGACCGCCAGATCCATGCCCTTCTTGTAGGGCTCGAGAAACGCGGGTTGCGACTTGTAGCTGTTCAGTTCGCCGATGCGGATCGGGCCCTTGGCTTGCGCCAATGCAGGCATCGACGGGGCCGCCAGCACGGCACCAGTGGCCAGGCCGGCCTGCAGCATGTCACGACGTTTCATGGATTCTCCTCGGGGAATGGTCGCTCATCGGAATATCCGTCTTTATACCCGATTTTCGGGATGGGTTGCCGGCACGCAAAGGCCTCAAGCGCGGCGCCGCAGACACGCCACTGCCCTTGCAGGCAGAGCACGGCCCCGAGGATGTCGGCGCGCGCCTGCAGGCGCCGGGCATGGGTCAGGCCGGCATCGAGGGCCTGCCCGACCAACAAGGCAGGCAAGGGCTGGACATCCACCGTCACCAGACGCTCGCCCAGGTCGCTGTCGTCCTTGACCTGGCCGGCTGGCAGACGCACGACGGCGGGATGTTCTGCGCCCAGCGATACGGCATTGGCGATCAGGGTGGCGGCAGTGTCGGCCAGGGCTGCGTCTGCTGCCAGTACGGTGACATTGTCGGCAATGCCCAGACTCTGGCTGCGACCGCGCCAGCCGCTGGTGGCCACGCCCCAAGCCCCGTCACGAGCCGCCAGGCTCAGCCGGGCTCCATCGCCCAACTCCGGAATGCCGACGCGAAAAAGACGGGCGGCTTGTGCGCTGCGCCAGGCAATGTCGCCGCCATTGTTGACCCAGGCCAGCGCCAGGCCGGGCTGCCACAACTGCTCGAGCATCTCCTTCGCAACACTGCCGGCCACGGCCGCCATCGCCGTCACGAAGACCCCATCGTCGCGGGCAAAGCGGCGACAGGCCTGCCACATCCGGCGCGCGACCGGACCGCGCAGGGGATTGGCCGGGGCGCCCGCCAGTCCTTCCGGTGCCGTGCTGACGGCCGCGCGCAAAAGGGGCAATTCGGACACCAGTTCCGGCAGGATGTCCGGAAAGCGTGCCCAGGCGGTGGCGATGGCGTCATCGAGCGCGGCATCTGCGCCTTCCAGCCCGATGATCAGGTCGATCGGGCCGTGCTGGAAATGCCAGCGCTGGCGGCCCGGCGCCTGCGACAGACAGGCGCGCCGGGCACCGCTCATCCCTGCCCCGCGCGTTCAGGCGATGCGGGTATGGCCATAGCGGGCCACGACATCCGAGAGGCGCTCGATCTGGTCCATGTGACCGCCCAGGGCCTCATAGTCGTCCCGGCGCATGGTGAATTCGATCGGTGAGACGATCGCCGGTGTCGGGACATAGCCGAAGCTGTTGTCGGGCATCAGGGACACATCGACCATCACCGTGATGCCACCGCCCGGCCAGATGTAACAGGGGGCGCCACCACAGGTGACCCGGGTGAGCAGGTCCTTGATCGAGCGCGTCAGCAGGATCGGATTTTCCGTTACGCCCGCGCGCAGGCTGCCGCCGGCACCTGCCACATAAAGCACGGTGGCCAGGGCGGGCTCGCAATTCTCGCCAATGCGATCGACCACCTTGCGCACGGCTGCCGGCATGGCAGCCTTTTGCGGCACCAGTTGTTCGTCGAGCACATAGAACTCGGCATCGTCACCGGTGGTCGAAACCATCAGCAAGGTGGTGCCCGGCTTGGTCCTGGCCGGATCCCAGCGATCGATGATGGTCAGCGGATCGGTGATGTTGGTGCCGCCCCAGCCACTGCCCGGGTCGGCGACCTGAAAATAGCGCCCGGGCGTGGAGCGCTTGCCCTTCAGACGCAGGCCAGTCTCCTTCCAGTCCAGATGCCGGCCCGCCTGGTGTTCGCTCATCACCCCGGTGATATGGTCATCGACCACCACCACCTCGTCGACCAGCCCGTGCCACTGCTTGGCAAAGATGCCGATGGTTGCCGAGCCGCAGCCCACGCGCATGCGCTGCTCGGACTGGCCATTGACGATGGGCGGACGGTTAGCCTGCACGATCAGTTGGGCCCCGCCCTCGATCTGCAGTTCGATGGCCTGCTTGTTGCCCAGCGCCATCATCATGTCGCAGGTGATCTTGCCTTCGCGCTTGGAGCCCCCGGTCAGATGGTGGACACCCCCCAGGGACAGGAACTGAGAGCCGTACTCATGGGTGGTGACGTGCCCGACCGCCTCGCCCTGGTGACGCACCAGCGCACGCTCGGGCCCGAGCCATCGGTCCGTGTCGATCTTCACCCGGAAGCTGCAATAGCTGAAGATCCCCTCGGTGACCACCGTCACGGTGTCGACGCCCTCGTGCTCGCTGGAGACGATGAAAGGGGCCGGCTTGTAGTCCGGATAGGTCGTGCCGGCCCCTACGCCGGTCATCACCAGGTCATCGCCGGTGCCGGCACTGGCACTGCCCAGTTGCCCCTGCCAGTCGCCGGGAGCCTCATGGCTGAAGCTGACAGCCGGTTTGCCACGGCGCAGCAGCACGACCGGATCGACACGGGTCAGGGCCCCCTTGACATTGGCATAACGGTCGCAGGCGCCGCTGCGACCCTCGGTGATCTGGCAAAGCACTGGACAGGCATTGCAGATGATCTTCTCGGACATGATGCGTTCCACTCGTGCGGTGTTCGGATCGTTCGCTGGTGCTGCGACGGGTCCCGGGTTCAGGCCCCGCGCAGCGCCGCCAGCAGGCGCGCAGGCGTCACCGGGACCTGGTCCAGCCGGCGACCGGTGGCATCCCGGATCGCGTTGAGAATGGCCGGAGCAGTGGCCACCAGGGCAGGTTCACCCACTCCCTTGGCACCATAGGGCCCAAGCGGCTCGGGATCCTCGATCAGGTGGACCGTCACGGGCGGCATGTCGCCGACACTGGGGATCAGGTAATCGTGCAGGTTGTCGGTGCGGCCCGCAATGTATTCCTCCATCAGCGCCAGGCCCAGTCCCTGGGCAATGCCGCCATGCACCTGTCCCTCGACCTGGGTCGGGTTGATGGCGCGACCGACATCATGGGCCGCATGGATGGCCAGCACCCTCACCGAGCCCAGGTCCAGGTCGACCTCGACCTCGGCAAACTGCGCCGCAAAGCCGTAGGTGGCGTAAGGGACGCCCTGACCATCGGCATCCAGGGCAATGGTGGGCGGATCGAAATTGCCGCTCGCCACGGCGATGTCGCCGCGCTCATCGAGCGGCATCATGGTCAGGTCCAGCTCGCGCCACTCCTCCTGCCCGGTCGGCCCGCGCGCACAGCCGCGCAGCAGGTCCTGATCGACCCGCAGCAGGACATCGTCGCGCTCGCCGAAGCCGAGCAGTGCCGCCAGCTTGCGGCGCAGCGCCTCGCCGGCCAGACGGGCCGCGTTGCCAGAGACAAAGGTCTGGCGCGAGGCCGAACTCTTGCCGGCATCCTGGGTCAGCCAGGTGTCGGCGCGCACCTGGTCGAACAGGCTGACCGGCACGCCAAGGGCCTGGGCGCAGATCTGCGGCAGGATGGTGTAGGTGCCCTGCCCGATGTCGACCGCGCCGTTGTAGAGCATGAAGCGGCCCTGCGGGCGCAGTCCGACACTCATCGTGGAGGGGTTGGCGATCACCGTGTTGCCGATGCCGTACCACATGCAGGCGACGCCGACCCCGCGCCGCTTTCGTCCGCTGTAACGGCGGTGCGGATCGCTGTCCAGATCGTCGCCGGGCAGGATGCGGCGCAGGCGGGCATCATCGATCACGGCGCGGGCATTGAAATCGGCGACCGCCGCCCGGGCCGTGTTCCAGGCCGGGCGCAGGGCCTCGAGACAGGCCTGCAGCCCGACACTGGCCGACAGCACCTGGCCAGTGGCGGTGCGGTCACCGGCGCGCAGGGCTTGCTCATGACGGTACTCGAGCGGATCACGGCCAAAGCGCAGGGCCAGCTCGTCGATCAGGCCCTCGGTCAGCAGGGTCGCCTGCGGTACGCCAAAGCCGCGGAAGGCGCCCGAGACCGAGTTGTGGGTGAGCACGGCACGGGTCAGGGCCCGGACATTGGGAAAGCGGTACGGTCCGCAGGCATGGATCGGGACCCGGTTGGCCACCGTCGGTCCCCAGGACGAGTAAGCCCCGGTATTGAAGTCCCCTTCGAAATCGAAGGCCTGGAACTGGCCCTGGGCATCGGTGCTGATGCTGGCCGACAGGCGGGAGGGATGGCGCTTGGTGCTCGAGACCATCGATTCGCGCCGACCGTAGACGATGCGCGCCGGCTGGCCGAACTTGCGCGCCGCGGCAACCAGCAGCGGCTGGATCGACAGGTCCAGCTTGCCACCGAAACCGCCACCGACCGATGACGGAATGATCCTGACCTGCTCTGGCCGCAGCTGGAACATGTGGGCAATCTCGTCCCGGTCCATGTACGGGGTCTGGGTGGTGGCAAAGATCGTCACCACCGGTTCGCCGGCGCCGGTCATGGCGGCACTGTCCCAGCTCGCCCAGCCGGCCTCGGGCTCGAGATAGGCATGTTCGACATAGGGGGTGCGCATCGTGCCGCGCACACTCAGGGCCGCATCACGCACGACCTGGTCGAAACGGCCAGACTCAGCCTCGCGAAAGACCCGCCCGCGGCACAGCACATTGTCGGGCCAGCGCTCCTGCACCACGGCTGCGCCGGGCGCCAATGCCTGGGCCGGTTCGAGCACGGCCTGCATCGGCTGGTAGCGCACGGGAATGTCTTCCTCGCGCAGGCTGGCCAGGGCGGCAGGGTCGCCGACCAGCACCGCCACAGCCTCGCCCTGGAAGCGGGTCTGGCCCTCGGCCAGGGCCGGCTGGTCGCGCAGATCGGGAAAGATCGCAAAACGGTTGACGGGTATGTCGGCGGCCACCAGCAGGCCGCGCAAACCCGACTGCAGGTTCACCCACTGCACCACATCATTGAGCGAGAAGCGGGCATGGGCATGCGGCGAGCGCAGCACGCGCAGGCCCAGGCAATTGGCGGGGGCCTCGTCGGCGCCGAAGCGCTCGGCACCGCTGACCTTGTCGGCAGCATCGAAACGGGTGATGCGGGCACCGGCATGCCCGGGGTCGGCCGCCACGGCGGGCGAGGCCAGGCTGGCCTGCGGACGAGAGGCCACCAGCACCGCCTCGATGATCTTGCGATAACCGGTGCAGCGGCACAACACGCCGGCCAGCGCGTCCTGCACCTGGGCCTCATCGGGCTGGGCCTGACGCAACAACAATTCATGAGCGGCCATCAGCATGCCGGGCGTGCAGATGCCGCATTGGGCGGCGCCAACATCGGCAAAGGCCTTTTGCAGGCGTCTGCCCAATGCGCTGGCAGCCAGGCCCTCGACGGTGAGGACGCGCTGCCCCTGGACCTGGGCGACAGGAACCAGACAGGCGCAGACCTGGCGCTCGTCCAGGGAGACGGTGCAGATGCCGCAGTCGCCAGCGCTGCAGCCCAGCTTGGTGCCGGTCAATGCAAATTCCTCGCGCAGCACCTGGCTCAGGCGCGTCATCGGCTGGCTGTGACTGACACAGGCCTTGCCATTGAGCTCGAAGGCCGTTGCCGGCCGGGGCTGATCCCCGTCGTCACGGTCAAGCGTATCCATGTCCAGCGGTGTCTGCTCCTGCGAGGCAGCCTTGGGTCGATCCATGTTCAGGTTCCGGTATCGGTCAGCATTTCGGCCTGCAGGCGCGACAGCAACTGGGTGACAAGGTTGAGGCGATAGACGCGGTCGGCACGCACGTCATCGATCGGACTGAGCAGGGCCAGGCAGGCCTTGAAAACCTCGTCACGCCGGGCAGCCGGCATGCCGGCGCAGGCCCATTGCTCGAAGGGGGTCAGTCGCACGGCCACGGCCGAACAGGCGCCCACCGACACCCGGCAGGACGTCCAGGGCGATCCAGGGGCGGTGCTCGCGGCACGGGTCCACTGCGCGGCCAGCATGGCGATGGAGATCACCAGGTAGCGACGGGTACCCATCTTCAGAAAGAGCGAGCAAGCCCGCTCCTGTTGCGGCAGCAGAAGGCCGCAGACCACCTCGTCGGGCGCCAGCGCGGTGCGGCGCGGCCCCAGGACAAAGGCCTCGACCGGCAGCAGGCGGATGCCCCGCGCCGAGGCAATCTCGACCCGGGCGCCCAGGGCCATCAGGCAGGGCACGCCATCGGCCGCCGGCGAGGCATTGCACAGGTTGCCGACCAGGGTGCCGCGGTTCTGGATCTGCCGTGCCCCGATCTCGCGCGCCGCCTGGCGCAGCGCCTGGAAAGCGGGCCCCTGCAACTGGGGCGCCGTCAGCACCTGGGACCAGGTCACCATGGCGCCCAGGCGCACAAAAACCTGTGCGCCTTCGGTGGCACGGCTGATGCGCCCGAAGCCGGCCACGGCCGACAGGTCGAGCACATCCTCGTCGATCGCCTGATCGGCCCGGGCGGGGAAAAAATCGGTCCCGCCGGCCAGCAGCCTGAGGCCGGGACGACCCAGCAGGGGCAGCACCTCGGACAAGGCCTGCGGGCGATGATAATGGCCGCCCATGCTCATGCTGCGGGCCGCCGATGGGCAGGAAGGCGTGCCAAGACGCGAGAAACAACTTTCAAAATCATGCAATGACCACGGACGCAGGATGCTCAAGCATAGGTCAATTTTCCGCAGCGCGGTACAATTTCAGCCAAACCGGGCCTGTGCGCGCCCCGCCGGCCAGCAGTCCCGGGCTGCGGGCGGACGCCGGCGCGCTGCACCGCCCCTGCCTGCGACGCCTGGCGCCGCTCCTCCTTTTCTCCCTGAGATTGCTGCAATGACCCATGTCGTGACCGAATCCTGCATCCGCTGCAAGTACACGGATTGTGTGGATGTCTGCCCGGTGGACTGTTTCCGCGAGGGCCCGAATTTCCTGACCATCGATCCCGATGAGTGCATCGACTGCGCCGTGTGCATCCCGGAGTGCCCGGAAGAGGCTATTTTCGCCGAAGAGGACGTGCCCAAGGGCCAGGAGAAATTCATCGCCCTGAACGTCGAGCTGGCCAAGATCTGGCCCAGCATCACCCGTACCAAGGCACCGCTGCCCGATGCCGATGAATGGAAGGGCAAGCCCAACAAGCTGGCCGAGCTCAAGCGCTGAACGCGCGCCCTCAACGGCACCGCTTGCCATGCTGAGGCTGGGATTCGGCCTCGATTTCAAGGCCCTGCTCGATGACAGCGCCCTGCCCCGGCTGCAATCGTTGCTCGAGCAGCGGCTGGCAGGGCAGCCACCAGCGGATGACCCCACCGAGGCCTTGCTGCACAAGGCGCGCCTGCTCGAAGCGCTGATCGCCGAACTGTTCGGGTTGCAGGCCTCCTTGCAGGCCTACCGGGGACGCGACGCCGACTTTGCGCTCCTTCAGACCTTCAAATACAAGTTCGTCAAGCGCAAGGCGATGTTGCCGGCCGATCCGGCCGCCCTTTCCACCTACGATCCGGCCCCGGCCCGCGCCCTGTGGGGGCAACTGGGCCTGCTCGATGCACAGGGCAGGCTCGACGAAGTGGCATTCGCGCGCCAGGTGCAGGCCTGGCAGAAGGCAGCCGACGAACCCGAGGCCCGCCACCGGTTACAGATGGCCACCACTTACTGCGCCTGGGCCGCACTGGATCCGGGGGGCCGTCACGAACACGCGGGCAGTGTGCTGTTCGCCCATGCCCGTGCCCTCGAGCCGGAGCAACTGCTCGAAGGCCTGCAGTCATCGCGCCGGGTGATCTCGATCCAGCCCCAGAGGCAGCATGCACGCGATGGCTTTTCGCTGACCGATGCGGGTCCGGCGCCTGCCCAGGGGCATGACCAGGCGCACTATTGCCTGGTATGCCACCGCAATGGAACCGACTCCTGCGCCAAGGGCATGCATGACGGCGCGGGCAAGCCACGCACCAATGCCCTGGGCCAGGCCCTGAGCGGCTGCCCGCTGCATGAGCGGATCTCGGAGTTTCAGCAACTGCGCCAGGAGGGCCTGCCGATCGCGGCGCTGGCCATGATCACCCGCGACAATCCCATGGTGGCGGCCACTGGTCACCGGATCTGCAACGAGTGCTCGCGCGCCTGCGTCTTCCAGCAGCAAAGCCCCGTCGACATTCCGGGCGGTGAAACCCGCATCCTGGAAGACGTCCTGGCCCTGCCCTGGGGCGTGGAAATCTATGGGTTGCTGATGCGCTGGAATCCTCTTCGGGACCAGCCCCTGCCCCTGCCCGACAGTGGCCGACGGGTGCTGGTCGCCGGACTCGGCCCGGCCGGTTTCACCCTGGCCCATCACCTGCTGCAACAAGGCCATCAGGTGATCGCGATCGACGGCCAGAAGATCGAACCCCTGCCCAGCGGCCTGTGCGAGCAACCGGTGCCGTCCTGGCAGGACTTCCAGGAAGATCTGGCCACGCGCCTGCCAGCCGGCTTTGGCGGTGTCGCCGAGTACGGCATTACCGCGCGCTGGAACAAGAACTACCTGAAGCTGATCCGGCTGATGCTGGAGCGGCGAGCCCGCCTGCGGCTGCTCGGCGGCGTGCGCCTGGGCGCGCAGGTGGATATCGCCGGCGCCCTGCAAGCCGGCTTCGATCATGTGGCCCTGGCCTGGGGCGCGGGCAAACCGCTGCTCTGGGAACACACCGGCCCCCTGCCGCGGGGGGTGCGCATGGCCAGTGATTTCCTGATGGCCCTGCAACTGGGCGGCGCGCAGCGCGAGGATGCCCTGGCCGCGCTGCAGATCGAACTGCCCCTGGCCGTCATCGGAGGGGGCCTGACCGCTGTCGATACGGCCACCGAGGCCCTGGCCTATTACGCGGTCCAGGTCGAGCGCTTCGCCCGTCGCCACCGCGCCCTCGAAAGCGATCCGTACAGTGCCGGCTACCTGGGTGCACTGGCGCCCGCCGAGCGGGCCCGGGCCGAGCGCTTTCTGGCCCATGGCCAGGCGATCATCGCCGAGCGTGCGCAGGCCGGGCGCGAGGGCCGTCCACCCAACCTGCACCCGCTGCTGCAGGCCTGGGGCGGTGTCACCCTGATTTATCGAAAGGCCTTGACGCAAAGTCCGGCCTACCGGCTCAACCACGAGGAATTGCAAAAGGCACTGGACGAAGGCCTTCAGGTGCGCGAGCGCTGCCGCGTCCTGGGCACGGTCGAGGACGACGAGCGCAGCCTTCAGGCCCTGCGGCTGGCGCAGTCTGGCGACGATGCGATCGATCCCGTCGAACAGATACCAGTGCGCACGGTGCTGCTGGCCCTGGGGACCGACCGCCAGGTGCTCGATGCACAGGAGGCGGCGCCCGGATTGAGTGGCCTGCCCGAGGCTCCCGGGCTGGACGCGATCGGCGGGCAAGCGGTGGCGGATCTGCGTGCGGCCGGGTTTCTTCCGCTGCCCGATCCGCGCATCAGTCACTACGGCGACATGCATCCGGCCTACGCCGGCAGCGTCGTCAAGGCCATGGCCAGTGCGGCCGATGGTGCCCGCGCCCTGGCCAGGGTCCTGCGGCCGCGACCGGCCAGCGAGCGGTCAGGCGTCGAATCCTTCGAAACCTTTGCCAGCCGCCTGCAGTCGCAATGGTGTGCGCGGGTACTGGCCTGTCAGCGCCTGCAGCCCGGCATCATCGAGGTGCAGGTCGGCGCGCCGGCCGCCGCCGCCCGCTTCCAGCCTGGCCAGTTCTACAAGTTGCAGGATCTGGCCGTCCCGCTGACCGCCGAGGCTGCCGGCGAACCAATGGCAATGACCGGCGCCTGGCGCGATGCCGGGCAGGGCGTGCTGGCCACCGTGGTCCTGCAATGCGGCGCATCCACCGACCGCATCAGCCAGTGGCAGAGCGGTCAACCCGTGGTCCTGATGGGACCGGCCGGCATGCCCAGCCAGATTCCGGCCAATGCCTCGGTGCTGCTGGTCGGCGGTGGGCTGGGCAACGCGGTCCTGTTCTCGATCGGTCAGGCCTGCCGCGCCCGCGGCTGCCGGGTGACTTATATCGCGGGTTACCGGCGCGCCCAGGACCTGTTTCACCGCGAAGCCATCGAAGCGGCGGCCGACGAGGTGCTCTGGTGCTTCGAGGAAGCGGCAGCCCCTGACCCGATGCGCTCGCAGGACCGGCTGGTGCAGGGCAATGTCCTGCAAGGTCTGAGGCTGCTGGCCGATGAGGGTCGGCTGCGCCAGGCCGGGCATCTGCTGGTGATCGGCTCGGATGCCATGATGGCCGCAGTCGCCCAGACGCTCGGCGGGCCGCTGCAGCACCAATGCAGCCCCCACCTGGAGGCCTGGGCCTCGGTCAATGCACCCATGCAATGCATGATGAAAGGCATCTGTGGCCAATGCCTGCAGGCGGTGCGCGACCCGGATACCGGTCAGTGGCGGCATGTATTTGCCTGCGAGGCCCAGGACCAGCCCCTGATGGCCATCGACTTCGGGCAGCTGAAAGCCCGGCTGGCACAAAACCGGGTGCTGGAATTGCAAAGCCGAATCCTGCAGGCCCATACCCCGCAAGCCCGCCAGGGCGCTTCGCAACCGACCGGCGAGGTCCGCTGATGCCCCTGATCGAGCAGCTTTTTGTCCACCCGATCAAGTCCTGCCGCCCGATCGAGGTGGCCCGGGTGCCCCTGGGTCCGCAGGGTCTGGCCCATGACCGGCAATGGATGGTGGTCGATGCCCGCGGACGTTTTCTCACCCAGCGCGAGTTGCCCGCGATGGCCCGCCTGGTGGTCGATCTGCCACAGGCCGTGCCGGCTGCGCCCGGCGATGCGGGGCTTGACGACCTGCCCAGCCTGGAAGGTCTGCCGGCCATTGCGGACCTGCGCCTGCGCTGGGCCGATGCGCAAGGCCGTGCCGGGGCGGACGCGCCGCAATGTCGGGTCCAGCCCGGGCACGACCAGGGCCGGCTGCCCATCCAGGTCTGGAATTACGAGGGACAGGGCATCGATTGTGGCGACGAGGCGGCCGCTTTCCTGAGCCGCTGGCTGGACCGGCCGGTGCGGCTGGTCCGTTTTCCTGAAGATCAGCAGCGCTCCTGCAATCCGCGCTGGACCGGTACGCTGCAGGGCTCGACGCGCTTTTCCGATGGCTACCCGGTGCTGGTGCTGGGCAGTGACTCGGTCCGCGATCTGGCGGCAAGGATGGGTCAGCCCCACCTGGCGATGGAGCGATTTCGACCCAATGTGGTGCTCGCCGACCTTCCGGCCTATGAGGAGGACCACATCGTCACCCTGTGCCTGCCGCGCCAGGGCCAGGCGCAGCCCTTGCTGCAGCTGGTCAAGCCCTGTCCGCGCTGCAGCATGCCCGACCTCGATCCGCACACGGGCGAGGCCCTGGGCCAGCAGCCGACCGCCCAGTTGGCACGGTATCGGTACCATACGGCGGCCGAGGGTGCCGTCCTGGGCATGAACGCCCTACCCTTGACCCATGATGCCGTGCTGCACAAGGGACAGCGCCTCGAGCCGATTTACGGATTCTGAGTAAAATCGCCTGAATATCCTGAGTTTGCTGCCGATTTGAGCGCTTGCGCGCCGGCGGTGCGTTCCTGCACCGTGGTACGCTGCAAGCTGCGCACTGCTATGCAGCATGGCGGTTCCAGGCTGGTGCAGCCCGGCAGCGCCTTTTCCGAGCCCCTGAGATCCAAGGTCCAGACGACATGCTTTACCAGATCCGCGAAGCCCAAAGAGCCATCCTCCGCCCCGTCTCGGATTGGGCGACGGCCATGAGCCAACTGTATGCCAATCCGTACAGCCCGTTTTCTTATGTGCCGATGGCCAATCGCATGTCGGCCGGCTTCAACCTGCTGCACCGCCTGGGCAAGGAATACGAAAAGCCCCCCTTCGGCCTGACCAGCACCACGATCGCCGGCGAGTCGATCCCGGTGATCGAACGGGTGCACATGAGCAAGCCTTTTTGCCGGCTGCTGCGCTTTGAGCGCATGCTGCCCGAGCACCTGTCCCGGCATGCCGGCGATCCCAGCGTGCTGATCTTTGCCCCGCTTTCCGGCCATCACTCGACGCTGCTGCGTGACACGGTGCGTGCCATGCTGCCGGATCACAACGTCTACATCACCGACTGGATCGATGCCCGTCAGGTTCCCCTGTCGCACGGCCCCTTCCACCTGGATGACTATGTCGCCTATGTAATGGAGTTCATCCGCCTGCTGGCCCCCGATGTACACGTGATGTCGGTGTGCCAGCCCACCGTCCCGGTGCTGGCGGCCGTGTCGCTGATGTCGACCCTCAAGGATCGCCAGTTGCCGCGATCGATGACGATGATGGGCGGCCCTATCGACACCCGCAAGAGCCCCACCGAGGTCAATGCGCTGGCCACCAAGCGGCCCTACTCCTGGTTCGAGAATTCCCTGATCTACCGGATTCCAAGCAAGTACCCGGGCTCGGGCCGCCGCGTCTACCCGGGCTTCCTGCAGCACGCCGGCTTTGTCGCAATGAATCCGGACCGGCACGCCCAGTCACACTGGGACTACTACGCCAACCTGGTCAAGGGCGACCTCGAGGACGCCACCTCGCACCAGGAGTTCTATGACGAGTACAACGCGGTGCTGGACCTGCCCGCCGAGTATTATCTGGACACCATCAAGACCGTCTTCCAGGACCACCTGCTGCCCCTGGGACAGTGGCATGTGAAGGTCGATGGCAAGCCCATGCGAGTGGCACCCGAGGACATCAAGAGCGTCAAGCTGCTCACCGTCGAGGGCGAACTGGATGACATCTCGGGCTCGGGCCAGACCGAAGCGGCGCAGCACCTGTGCAGCGGCATCCCGGCCAAGGACAAGCGCCATTTCGTCGCTTTGGGTGCGGGCCACTACGGCATCTTCTCGGGCCGTCGCTGGCGCGAGCAGATCTACCCGCAGGTGCGCGCCTTCATCAAGGCGGCCGAGGTCAAGCGCGCCTGAAGCCAATCGCGGGCTCTCGGGAGCCACAGAAAAACAAAAGGGGCGCACGAAGCGCCCCTTTTTCAAACCTGGCTGGTTTTTCAGGCGCCTCGGGCCGGTGAATCCCTGTCCGATAGCGCCTGCAAAGGACAACGCAAGGCCTGTGCCAGGCTTGCCCTGCAGCCAGGGCGGGTCATGATTTCCGAGTCAAATCATGCAGTTATAATCGCGCACCCGATCTGGCCATCCGGCCCGGGCCGGCTCCCGTGTCAATCCTGCCGACAGGCCGCGCGAACAAGACCTTGAACCTCGTCGACACCCTGGACCGCCTTCTGCCGCAGACGCAATGCCAGCGCTGCGGTTACCCGGCCTGCCGTCCCTACGCACTGGCGCTGGCGCAGGGCCAGAGCGAGCCCAATCGCTGTCCGCCCGGCGGGCAGCAAGGGGCCGATGCGCTGGCTGCCGTGCTGGGATGTGCACCCATGCCCCTCGACCTGAGCCGCGGCAGACCTGGTGTACCGATGCAGGCGCGTGTCATCGAGGCCCTGTGCATCGGCTGCACCAAGTGCATCCGGGCCTGTCCTGTGGATGCCATCATTGGCGGCAACAAGCGGCTGCATCATGTCATCGCCGAGCGCTGCACCGGCTGTGAACTGTGCCTGCCCCCCTGCCCGACCGACTGCATCGAGATGATTCCCCGGCCCACCGACCTCTGGCATGCCGAGGATGCCGGCCTGGCGCGTGAGCGCTTTGAGGCCCGCAACCGTCGCCTCGAGGCCGAGGCCGCAACGACATCGCCCACCCCGTCCCATGAGCGCTCCCCGGCCGGCACCGACCGCCCGATGTCGGCAGCGCCGGGCAAGCCCGACCTGGCATCCGCCGCCGCACCCGGCGCTAACGGCGACGGCGTGCAGCAGGCGATCCACAAGGCGCTCGAAGCCGCGCGCCAGCGGCTGGCAAAGCGCCAGCACAACCCGGAGCGATGACATGCGGCTGCAGAACCGTCACGATTTCTTTGCCCGGCTGCAAGCGCTCAATCCGCAGCCGCGCACGGAACTGGAATACCGCACGCCCTTTGAACTGCTGGTGGCCGTCCTGTTGTCTGCACAGGCAACCGACAAGAGCGTGAATCTGGCCACACGCGGCCTGTTCAAGGCGGCCCGCACACCCGCTGCGATGCTGGCCCTGGGACTGGAGGGCATCATCGCCCATATCCGCACCATCGGCCTGTTCCGCTCCAAGGCCAAGCACCTGCTCGAGACCTGTGCGCTGCTCGAGCGCGACCATGGTGGCCAGGTGCCGCGCACCCGCGAGGCCCTCGAAGCCCTGCCCGGCGTCGGCCGCAAGACCGCCAATGTCGTGCTCAACACCGCCTTCGGGGAGCCAACCATGGCGGTCGACACCCACATCTTCCGGGTCGCCAATCGCACCGGACTGGCCAAGGGCAAGACCCCGCTGGCGGTCGAACAAGGCCTGCTCAAGGCAGTGCCCGGGCCCTACCTGCTCAATGCCCATCACTGGCTGATCCTGCACGGCCGCTACCTGTGCAAGGCCCGCACGCCCGAATGCTGGCGCTGTCCGGTCGCGGACCTGTGCACCTACAGGCCCAAGACCCCCGACCCCGCCACCGGCACCCGACCCCGCCCGCGCTGAAGGCGGCCCCAGGCCGCGCCCACCGTTTCCGGAATCTCCCCCATGTTCAACCCCTCCCAGCAGGATGTCCGGCGCTTTTTCTGCCAGAGCCTGGCCAAGCACCGCAGCGGCAGCGTGCTCACCCCGCTCGAGGCCATCGCCCTGGACTGGATCCTGCGTCACCCCGAATACCAGGATGATCTGGCCGACGAGGAAAAGGCCTTGCAGGCCAGCTATCCGGTCGAGCGGGGCCGTACCAACCCCTTCCTGCACCTGTCGATGCATCTGGCCATCGCCGAGCAGGTCTCGATCGACCAGCCACCGGGCATCCGGGCGGTACACGGCGCCTGGTGCGAGCGGCTGGGCGATGACCATGCAGCTGCCCACCAACTGATGGAGAGCCTGGGCCAGGTGGTCTGGGAGGCGCAGCGCCAGGGCACGCCCCCGGATACCGAACGCTATCTGGATCTGATGCGGCGCGGCCTGGGCTGAGCGGCCTGGCGCCGGGACGGCCCGGCCGCGCGACCCTGCATTGCAATTTCGTTACACTTCCGCCTGTCACGAAACAATCACTCAAAAGCCGGCGCGACTGTATCCCGTATCGCCGGATTGCTGGAGCTCCCCATGTTTGGCCGCCTGATGCCCAAGGAAGTCAAGTTCTTTGACTTGTTCAACAACCATGCCGCGCACATTGTTGAGGGGGCCGCAGCCCTGACCGCGCTGATGCGCGACTATGACAATCCCAGCCTGCGCCAGGTGCAGATCGACCGCATCGAGAGGGAAGAGAAGGCCGCCGACAAGATCACGCACGACACCATCGAGCTGCTGCACAAGACCTTCATCACGCCCTTTGACCGCGACCAGATCCATGCCCTGATCTCGCAGATGGATGACATCCTGGACATCATCCAGGATGTGGCCGAATCGGCCATGCTCTACGACCTGCAGAAGATCACCCCGGAGGCGCAGCAACTGGCCGAGCTCAGCCAGCTGTGCTGCGACCGGGTACAGTCCGCCGTCAAGCTGCTCAGCAGCATGGACAATGCCGATGGCATCCTCAAGCTTTCCAAGGAGATCGACCGCCTCGAGTCCGATGCCGACCGGGTCATGCGCTCGGCCATGTCCAAGCTGTTTCGCGATGAGGCCGATGTCCGCCAGTTGATCAAGATGAAGGCCATCTACGAACTGCTCGAGAACGTCACCGACAAATGCGAGGATGTGGCCAACGTCATTGAAGGCGTGGTGGTCGAGAATGCCTAGTTCAGCAATGCAGATGAGCTTCACCGTGCTGGTACTGCTGGTGGTGCTGGCGCTGGCCTTCGATTTCATGAACGGCTTTCATGATGCGGCCAATTCCATCGCCACCGTAGTCTCCACCGGGGTGCTCAAGCCCTATCAGGCCGTGGCCTGGGCGGCCTTCTTCAATGTCGTGGCCGTCTTCGTGTTCCACCTGAAGGTGGCGGCCACCGTCGGCAAGGGGATCGTCGATCCGGTCGTGGTCGACCACTACCTGCTGTTTGGCGCCCTGGTCGGGGCGCTGCTGTGGAACATCATCACCTGGTACTTCGGGATCCCCTCGAGCTCCTCGCATGCCCTGATCGGGGGCATGATCGGGGCCGGACTGGCAAAGGCCGGACCAGCAGCCCTGGTCTCCAGCGGCATCATGAAGACCGCCATCTTCATCGTCGTCTCGCCCTCGCTCGGGTTCCTGCTGGGAGGACTGATGATGCTGCTGGTGTCATGGGTATGCCGGCACTCCACCCAAAGCAAGACCGACAAGTGGTTCCGGCGGCTGCAGCTGGTCTCCTCGGGCCTGTACAGCCTGGGCCACGGCAGCAACGACGCCCAGAAGACCATGGGGATCATCTGGCTGATCCTGATCGCGGCCGGCACCACCACCAAGGACCACCTGCCGCAATGGGTCATCTGGTCCTGCTACCTGGCCATCGGACTGGGTACCATGTTCGGCGGCTGGCGCATCGTCAAGACCATGGGCCAGAAGATCACCAAGCTCAAGCCGGTGGGCGGTTTCTGCGCTGAAACCGGCGGGGCGATCACGCTGTTCCTGGCCTCGGGCTTCGGCATTCCGGTATCCACCACCCATACCATCACCGGCGCCATCGTCGGTGTCGGCTCGTCGCAGAAGTTTTCCGCGGTGCGCTGGGGCCTGGCCGGCACGATCGTCTGGGCCTGGGTCCTGACGATTCCGGCGGCGGCTGCCATGGCGGCCATGGCCTGGTGGCTTGGCCGCTTCATTCTCTGACCCCTGCCTGGTCGTGGCAGGACCTTGCCACGACCGCAACGCCGCCCGGACAGCCTCATGAGCGAGCAGCTTTGGATCGAATTGCCGCCGATCTCGGAGACCGCGCCCTCACGCCTGCTGGTCTTCCTGCACGGCGAGGGGTCAAGCCCCGAGCAATTCATTCCGGTTGCCCTGGCCTGGCAACTGAAGTTTCCGGGAGCCACCGGCCTGGTGATGCAGGGGCTTCAGGAGCGCGCTGCCGGCCAATTCGAATGGTATGACCCGCGTGGCGTCGCCCACGAGCGCGCCCCCCGCGTCAGGGATGCCGCCGCCAGGCTGGCACAGCGCCTGACCCAGTTGCAGCAACGCGAGCAGTTCCAGCCCGACAGTACGGTCCTGGTCGGCTTCTCGCAAGGGGCCAATGTGGTGCTCGAGATGATCCGTTCGCAACCCGGCCTGTGCGGCATCGCTGTCGCCTATGCTGGACGCCTCAGCCGCCCCATGCAAAGAGGCGAGACGGTCTCGCCCCAGGTGCATCTGATTCATGGGGGCATGGACTCGCTCACGCCCCTGGTCTACGCCCGCCAGGCCCTGGACGGTCTGCAGGCGGCAGGCGCCTCGGCCACCCTGGATGTGATCGAGGATGCCAGCCATGGCATCACCCAGGACATGATCATCCTGGGCACGACGCGCGCGATGCAGACCGTCTTTCGCCATCGCCGGGTGGCCCGCCTCAAGCACCTGAATTAAGTACGAGGCATAAGTCTCGGCCCCGGTACAACTGACCGGGAGGCTACGCTTGCGCTGTGCAAAAACGCACAAAACATTCAACGGCCTTGAACTAAGGTAAGGCCTCGTCCAGGCTTGCCAGGCGCCCTGTCCCCGCCGCGAGCGGGCCGCAGGACTTGTCGCCAGTATTTACACTGCGCTGCGACAAAACGGACAGGTCAACCGCAAGCCCTTGTTTGGTAAAGAATTTTTAACAAGTCGTCAACTGGCACGCAAATCGCTTTGACTGTTCCCAACATGAAAAAACGACTGATCATTTTCGCAGCAGGATCGATGCTGGCGGCCGGAACGAGTCTGGCAGCCCATGTCTCGTTCGGCCCGAAGATGCCGGCCGTGCTGGCCAATGCCTTCGAATTCGTCGGACCGGTCAGCGGGCTGGTGCACGCCCTGGTCAAGCCGACCGAGGCCACCCCTGCGTCAGCCCGTGCAGACTTCAAACAACCCCTGTCGGCCCCCCAGCCGCCTGCGCTCGTGGTACCGGGCGCTGGCAGCAGCGCGCGCTGAGCCGAGCACAGGCAGGTCAGGATACGAATACATCACGCAAAGTTTTGGGAGAGCGTTGACACGGGCCCTTGGTGGCCCGTCTTTTTTTGTGCGCCGCCTTCCCGCAGGCCGTCATTTTTGTGGCGCCGCCCGGCGATTTGAAGTAAAACCGGCGCATGAGCACCCCCGAATTCTTTGATCGCGAGTACAACGCCCGTTCGGCCATTCCCGATGCCCTGGACATTTTTGCCCGCTGGCGTCGCCGCTCGGATGAGGCCCGCGCCCGCCTCCCCGGTCTCAAGGATCTGGGTTATGGCGACAGCCCGGGCCAGAACCTGGACCTGTTCTGGTGCCTTCAGCCAGACCGGCCGCTTTTCGTCTTCATCCACGGCGGCTACTGGCGTGCCCTGCACAAGGATGATTTCGGATGGGTGGCTGAGCCCTTCGTGGCCGCCGGCGTCAATGTCGCGGTGATCAACTATGACCTGGTCCCCCAGGTCGATCTTGAAACCCTTACCCTGCAGGTGCTGCGTTCACTGGTGTTCCTGCATGACCACGCCGAGGCGCTCGATTTCGATCCGGCGCAGATCCATGTCGGCGGTCATTCGGCGGGCGGGCATCTGACGGCCATGTGCCTGGCCGCGCGCTGGAAGGACTGGCGTGCCGACCTGCCGGCCGACCTGGTCAAGAGCGGCGTGGCGATCAGCGGCCTGTTCGACCTGGCACCGATCGCCCAGGCGCCTTTCCTGAACAACGATCTGAAACTGACCGATGCCCGGGTCAAGGCGCTGAGCCCCAGCGGCATGCCGCCAGCCGCCGGTACCCGGCTGCTGCTGAGCGTCGGCGGTCTTGAGAGCAGCGAATTTCATCGCCAGAGCGAGTTGCTCACGCAGGCCTGGGGCGATCAGATCAGCATGTCGCAGGTTGCGGCGCCTGGGCGCCATCACCTGTCGGTCTGCGAGGCCCTGGCCGAACCCGGGCACCCCTTGTTCCAGCAGGCCCTGGCCCAGATCGCCCCGACGCGCTGAGCCCGCCGGCCTGCGGCGAAGCGACATGCATGATGCCAAGGCCCAAAAGAAAAAGGCGTACATCGCTGTACGCCCCTAATGGCAGCAAAGCTGCCTCTCCTCCTCCTCGAAACAGGTCCCTGCAAGCGCTGCTGCTAACGCAACCGCCGGCGGGGTTGGCGTCATCTTAACCGGGGAAATTTCGGCTGTCCAGCGCCACATCGGCGATCGCCCGGATGACGGCATCCTGCTGGCCGACTGACTCGCCCACCCGTATCCTCAGGGTCGGGAAACGGGCCTGGCAGGCAGACACGAGGGGCGGCAGATCACGCAGGACATGACCGCTTCCGCCCAGAAACACCGGCAGGATGCGCAGCTCTTCGACCCCCTGCCCGTGCAGATTTTCGGCCACGCTGGCCAGATCGGGACTCATCAACTCGAGAAATGCCAACTCGACTGCCAGCCCGGGCTGCTGCGAACGAATCCGCTCGGCCACGCGGCGCAGGGGATCGGCCCAGCGCGGATCACGTGCCCCATGGGCGAACAGTACGATGGCAGTACGGGTCGGGCTCACGATCGGCTCCAGGGCAGCAGCGTCGTCCATTTGCGGGTGCGATCGGCCATCACCAGCATCACGCAGGCAAGCAGGAAGGCGAGCAGGCTGGGCAGCGCCGCGGCCAGCCAGGCCGGCGCGGCCGAGGTCAGTGCCCCGAGATGGGAGAACAACGCATTGAGGAAATGAAAACCCACCCCCAGCATGATGCCACCGAAGACCTTGAGCGCCACACCGCCCGAGCGCGTCTGCATATAGGCCGAGGGCAGGGCCAGCGCCATCATCACCAGCACGGCCACCGGGTAGAACAGCTTGCCCCACAGGGCCACCTCGTAGCGGCCCGTGGACTGCTGGTTGTCCTTCAGGTGACGCACATACTGCACGAGGCTGATCAGGGACATGCGCTCCGGAATCACCATCATCGCCGAAAGAAAATCAGGCGAGATCTCGGAGCGCCACTCGCGCTCCTGCTCGGCATGTTGCTGGACGCGGATGGTGCGGGCATCCTGCCCGACCGGAATCTCGCGAAAGCTGCGCGAGGTCACCCCGCGCAACTTCCATATCTCGTTGGTACGCTCGAAGGTGGCGCTGGCCGCATCGAGTTGCTCGAGCAGGCGAAGGTCCTTGTCGAACTCGAACACCCGGATGCGGTTCATCGAGCCATCGGGCGAGAGCGTGCCGACATTGACGAAGCGGATGCGCTCGAGTTCACCACTGTCGGCACGCGAGGAATCCTTGATCCAGACACCCGAGCGAAACTGACCGGCCACCGAAGCCCCCAGGGCCGAGAGCCGGACATTCTGGGCCAGGCGCTCGGCGGGTGGCGCCAGCAATTCCCCCACGCCCAGGGTGATCAGCGCGAACACCAGTCCCAGTCCGGCGATCGAACGCAGCGCGGTCAACCTGCCCAGTCCGGCGGCGCGCATCGCGGTGAACTCCGAGCGCGAGGCAAATTGCGCCAGCGCATACACCGTCCCGATCAGCACCGCCACCGGCGCAATCTCATAGATGTGCCCGGGCAGGTTCAGCACCACAAAGGCCAGGGCATGCTGCAAGCGGTAGCCCCCCCGTCCGATGTCGGCCAGTTCGGCGATGAAGTCGAAAAAGGCCAGCAGGCCCAGGAAGGCGACCAGCACGAACAGCACCGCCAGCGCGATCTCGCGCTTGAGGTAGCGGGCGATCAGGTTCATCGTGCCCCCCGCAGAAAGGCAAAAGGCCGCAGCGATGTCTTGAGATGAAACAACCAGACCGCCAGCAGGATGAAGGCCAGGTGAACCACCCAGACGCCAGTGGTGAAAGCCAGCTTCTGCTGGGCCACATAGGCCTGGGCCAGCGAGATCATGTTGCTGTAGACCATGTACAGCAGCAAGGCCCCCACCAGATTGATCGAGCGGCCCATGCGGGGATTGACCGAGGCCAGCGGGATGGCGATCAGCGCCAGCACCAGGGCCGAGACCGGCAGACCGATACGCCAGAGCAGCTCGGCCAGGTTGCGCGCTTCGGGGTTGAGCACCAGTTCCATCGTGGTCTTGATCTTGGCCGATTGGTCATCCAGGCGCACCGGCTTTGGATCCAGCCGCAGGCCGTAGCGCTCGAACTCCATCAGACGCAACTCGCCGGTGGCATCGATGGAGTCGTAGCGACGCCCCTTCTCGAGCACCAGGAAGCGTTCGCCCCGCGGATCGACCTCGATATGCCCGCCGCGCGAAGCCACCACCACGGTGCGATCGTTCTGCTTCTGGGTGACGAAGACATTGCGTACTTCGGTGGCCGACTCGTTCAGGCTTTCGACGAAGAACACCCGGTTGCTGGAGGCCGCTTCGCGAAACTGGCCGGCGGCCACCTGGGACATGTCCTCGCGCTGGGCAAAACGCTGCTGGTACTCGCTGGCCTGGCGGTTGGCCCAGGGTGCGATGAACAGCGAGATCACCATCACCAGCAGGAAAAATGGCAGGGCGAATCCGAGCACCGGGCGGATCCAGCCCGTCATGGCCTGACCGCTGGCCGACCAGATGACCATCTCGGAGTCCTTGTGGGCACGCGTGAACACCGACAGGATCGCCACATAAAGCGTCAGGACCAACAGGACGGGCAGGAAATTGATGGCGTTGAAGGCGATCAGGGGCAGCACTGATGCGGTATCGATCCGGCCCGCCGAGGCATTGCCCAGGATGCGGATCAGGCTGGTGGTCAGCATGATCGTGAACAGGGTCGCAAACACGATGCCCGCGATACCGCGCAATTCCTGGCGAAGGGCGGAGCGGATCAGCATCGGTAGCAGCAGGGTCGGGGCAGTCGCACAGGCGTAAGGATGATGAATGACAGGGCAAGTGGCCTTGCGGGCTGACGCGCTGGCTATAATCGACGGGACGACGCCTGCGGGCCAGGATATCGGGGTTGCCCCTCGGAGAACACCCCCTGCGGCCGGGCCCCTGTCAGGCCCTTCGCAGCACCTGCCAGGCCGACGCCCCCTGAAGGGCCTGGCATCGCGTCAACGACATTCCGCTCAACACCCACCCGATCGCCCCACCGCCATGAAATTTATCACACGTCCGTCGCTCAAGCAGGCCTCCACCGCCCGTTCGGCCGCTCCTGATCTGCTGGTCCTGCCGGTCGCCGGCAAGCAACTGCAGGGCGAGGCCGCGCAATGGGCCGACGGCCAGTGTGCCGGCCTGCTGGCCGACTGGGCGGCCAGCGGCGAGATCGACGACAAGCCGGGCAGCGTGCTGCTCCAGCGCATGCCCAAAGGCAGCGCCTTTGCGCGGGTGATGCTGGTCAGCCTGGGCAAGCAGGCCGCTGCCGTCTCCGACAAGGACTTCCTGGATGCCACCCTGGCTGCAGGCAAGGCGGCGCTCGCGGGCAAGGCTGGCAAAGCAGTCTTTGCCCTGCATCAGGCGGCACCCGCCCAGCGCGACAGTGCCTGGGCGCTGCGCCACACGGTGCTGCGACTGCGCGAGGCCGCCTATCGCTTCGATGCCATGAAGTCCCGGCCCGCGCCCAAACCCGCCCTGCACGAGGTCGCCCTGGTCAGCGACGAGGCCGGCGACGCAGCAGTGCTCGCACAGGCGCAGGCGCTGGCCGACGGTATCGATCTGGCCAAGGACCTGGGCAACCTGCCGGGCAATGTGTGCACGCCGAGCTATCTGGCCAGCCGCGCCCGCAAGCTGTCCAACCAATTCAAGCTCAAGTGCGAGATCCTGGGCGAGAAACAGATGCAGGCCCTGAAGATGGGATCCCTGCTCTCGGTGGCCAGGGGCTCGGCGCAGGCGCCGCAATTCATCGTGATGCACTACAACGGCGGCCCCGCCCGCCAGGCCCCCCAGGTGCTGGTCGGCAAGGGCATCACCTTCGACACCGGCGGCATCTCGCTCAAGCCGGCTGCCGAGATGGATGAGATGAAGTACGACATGTGCGGCGCAGCCTCGGTGCTGGGCACGATGCAGGCGATCGCGCAGATGAAACTCAAGCTCAACGTGATCGGCATCGTCCCGACCTGCGAGAACATGCCGGGCGGACGCGCCACCAAACCCGGTGATGTGGTGACCTCGATGTCCGGACAGACCATCGAGATCCTGAACACAGACGCCGAGGGCCGACTGATCCTGTGCGATGCGCTGACCTATGCCGAGCGCTTCAAGCCGGCGGCAGTGGTCGACATTGCCACGCTCACCGGGGCTTGCGTGGTGGCGCTGGGCAATCACCACACCGGCCTGTTCAGCAGCCAGGAGACGCTGGTGGCCGATCTGGTGGCTGCCGGTCGCCAGTCGGGCGATACCTGCTGGCCAATGCCGGTCGACGAGGTCTACGGTGAAGCCCTGAAGTCCAACTTTGCCGACGTGGCCAATGTCGGAGGCCGGGCCGGTGGTGCGATCACGGCGGCCTGCTTCCTGGCGCGCTTTACGAAGGCCTATGACTGGGCCCATCTGGACATCGCCGGCACGGCCTGGAAATCCGGCGCTGCCAAAGGTGCCACCGGTCGCCCGGTGGCGCTGTTGACGACGTGGCTGGAGGGTCGGGCAGCAAGCAGCGCGCAAGAAGTCAGGGGCACGAAAACCCGCAAGCGCAAGGCCTGAGCCAGGCGCCCTGAATACGCTGGCCCCACGCATGACCCAGGTCGACTTCCACTTCAATGCGCCTGACAAGCTGCACTACGTGTGCCGCTTGCTGCGCAAGATCTACCGCAGCGGCAAGAAGAGCGTCGTGTACTGTCCGCAGCCGCAGATGCTCCACGAACTGGACCAGTCGCTGTGGACCTTCTCGCAACTGGACTTCCTGCCCCATGTGAAGGCCAGCGACCCGCTGGCCGCCCGCACGCCGATCGTGCTGCTGCCGCAGGCCGGCGAAACCGTCCACCACGATGTCCTGGTGAATCTGGCCAGCGAGATGCCGCCCCACTTCAGCCGCTTCGACCGGCTCGTGGAAGTGGTGGCCCTGGAGGAAGAGGACCGGGCGCAGGCCCGCCTGCGCTGGAAGTACTACAAGGATCGCGGTTATCCGCTGAACACCTTCGATCTGTCCCGGCAAACCTGAGGTCATGAAAACGCCATGAACGACGACTCGGACATCCCCTTGCGCCTTCGCATCGTGCGCGGACCCGATGAACTGCAGGACGATGCGCAGGGTATCGACGCGGCGATTCCGATGTTGACCGAGGTCATGGACTTCCCGAAGCTGCCCGAGTCAGGAACCGACCCCATGGCCGTGCCGGTGCTGCCCCCGCAGCTGAGCCAGAGTCTGGACTGGAATGCCTTGCGACAGTCCTTGCAGGCCAACATCCTTGAAAGCCTGCTCGAAAAATCCGATGCCTTCCTGGCGCGCGAGTTCCAGGAGCGGGTCAAGCCCCTGCTCGAGCGCACCGTGGCCTCCATGGTCCAGGACCTTCACATCCACCTGGAACAGGTGCTGCGCGATGCCGTGGCCAGCGCCATCACCGACGAATTGAACAAACTCCAATCGCCGCGCGACCCATCCTGAGCGCCGAACGAATCACTCCTTGCTGAACATGAACGCCCTCGACAAAAGCTTCGACCCCGCCAATATCGAAACCCAGTGGTACCAGCGCTGGGAAAGCCGGGGCTATTTCGAAAACGCTGCCACCAGTGATCAGCCCGGCTATGCCATCCAGTTGCCACCGCCCAATGTCACGGGCACGCTGCACATGGGCCACGCCTTCCAGCAGACCATGATGGACACGCTGATCCGCTACCACCGCATGAAAGGCGAGGACAGCAACTGGATCGTGGGCACCGACCACGCCGGCATCGCCACCCAGATCGTGGTCGAGCGCCAGTTGCAGGCTCAGGGCAAGTCACGCCACGACCTGGGCCGCGAGGCCTTCATCAACAAGGTATGGGAGTGGAAGCAGCAGTCCGGCTCGACCATCACCCGCCAGATGCGGCGGCTGGGCGACTCGGCCAACTGGAACTATGCCGACACCGAGGGCCAGAAAGGCGGCTACTTCACGATGGACGCGAAGATGAGCCGCGCCGTCGCCGAGGTCTTTCTGCGCCTTTATCAGCAAGGCCTGATCTATCGCGGCAAGCGCCTGGTCAACTGGGATCCGGTCCTGAAGACGGCGGTGTCCGATCTCGAAGTCGAGATGACCGAACGTGACGGCCACATGTGGCACATCCTTTACCCGTTCTCGGACGGTCCCCAGGCACCCGGCGCAAACGCCGACGGCACGCCCGCCAACGAAGGCCAGATGCTGCGCGGCATGACCATTGCCACCACCCGTCCCGAGACCATGCTCGGTGATGGCGCGCTGTGTGTGCATCCCGACGACACGCGCTACCAGCACCTGGTGGGCAAGTTCGTCGATCTGCCGTTGTGCAACCGGCGCATCCCGGTCATCGCCGATCCCTTTGTCGATCCTGCCTTCGGTTCGGGCTGCGTAAAGATCACCGGTGCCCACGACTTCAACGACTATGCCTGTGCGACGCGCCACCAGATCGAGATGCCGGTCATCATGGATCTGGATGCCAACATGTGTGCGCCGGCGCCCCAGGCCTTTGTCGGCATGAACCGCTATGTGGCGCGCAAGGCAGTGGTGGCCGAACTCGAAAAGCAGCAACTGCTGCTCAAGATCGTCCCGCACAAGCACATGGTGCCGGTGTGCGAGCGCACCAATGAAGTGGTCGAGCCGATGCTCACCGATCAGTGGTTCGTGGCGATGAGCAAGCCTGCGCCCGAGGGTACCTTCCATCCGGGCAAGTCTCTGGCCCAGGTGGCCCTCGAGGCGGTCACCTCAGGCGAGGTCAAGTTCTTCCCGGAGCACTGGAGTGCCACCTACAACCACTGGCTGGGCAATATCCAGGACTGGTGCATTTCGCGCCAGCTGTGGTGGGGCCACCAGATCCCGGCCTGGTATGACGCCGAAGGGCAGGTCTATGTCGCACGCGACGAGGCCGACGCCCTGGCCCAGGCAAAGGCCCGTCATGGCAAGGATGTGACGCTGACCCGCGATGCCGATGTGCTCGACACCTGGTTCTCCTCGGCCCTGGTGCCCTTCACCACCCTGGGCTGGCCCGCCGAGATGGCTGACACGCCGCAGGCCCGTGCCCAGGCCGAGCGCGATCTTGAGCGTTACCTGCCCTCCTCGATCCTGATCACCGGCAACGACATCATCTTCTTCTGGGTGGCTCGCATGGTCGTGATGACCACGCACTTCACCGGCAAGGTGCCCTTCCGCCATGTGTACATCAATGCCATGGTGCGCGATGCCGAAGGGCAGAAGATGTCCAAGAGCAAGGGCAACACGCTCGACCCGCTCGACCTGATCGATGGCATTGCCCTCGAACCGCTGCTGGCCAAGTCGACCCAGGGGCTGATGCTGGCGAGCCACAAGGAGCGGGCCGAGAAGTACATCCGCAAGAACTTCCCCGACGGCATTCCGGCCTTTGGCACCGACGCGCTGCGCTTTACCTTCTGCGCCCTGGCGCCGATGTCGCTGACGCTCAATTTCGATCTGAGCCGCTGCGAAGGCTATCGCAATTTCTGCAACAAGCTGTGGAATGCCACCCGCTATGTGCTGATGAATTGCGAGGGCCACGACTGCGGCTTTGAGCCGCATACCGCCGAGCAGTGCGTGCCAGGCGGCTACATGAGTTTCTCGCAGGCTGACCGCTGGCTCACCTCCAAGATGCAGCAGGTCGAGGCCGACGTGGTGCAGGCCCTCGAGAGCTACCGCTTCGATGTGGCCGCCCGCACCATGTACGAGTTCGTCTGGAATGAGTACTGCGACTGGTATGTCGAGATGGCCAAGGTGCAGTTGCAGGAAGGCGATGCCGCCGCCCAGCGCGGCACCCGTCGTACCCTGATTCGCGCCCTGGAGACCATCCTGCGCCTGCTGCATCCGGTGATTCCCTTCATCACCGAAGAGCTGTGGCAGAAGGTGGCTCCGATCGCTCAGCGCTATGGCGAGCGCGGCGTGCAGCGGCTCAAGGGCGAGGCGCTGCAACAGGCCATCGCCGAGCAGCGCTTCTCGATCATGACGCAGCAATACCCGCAGGCCGAGCCCGCAAAGATCGATCCGGCCGCGCTGGCCTGGATGGAGCAGCTCAAGGCCCTGGTCGATGCCTGTCGCGCGCTGCGCGGGGAGATGAACATCTCGCCGGCACAAAAGCTTCCCCTGGTCGCCGCGGGCGACATGGCTCACCTGCAGGGCATTGCGCCCTACCTGAAGGTGCTGGCCAAGCTGTCCGAGGTCAAGGTGCAGGCGCAGTTGCCCGCCGATTCGATCGCACCGGTGCAAGTGGTGGGCGAGAACCGCCTGATGCTCGAGGTGCAGATCGATGTCAAGGCCGAGCGCGAGCGACTGGGCAAGGAGCTGGCCCGCATCCAGGGCGAGGTCCGCAAGGCCCAGGCCAAGCTGGGCAATGAAAGCTTCGCGGCACGGGCACCGGCCGCCGTGGTGGCCCAGGAGCGCGAGCGCCTGGCCCAGTTCGAGGCCCTCGAGAAAAAGCTCGCCGAGCAGCTGGCGCGACTGGCCTGACCAGGGTCCGACCCGGACGGCCAGGGTCCGGTGTGGTGTGCCGCAGCGGCACACCCCCATTAGCTCAGAGCGGGGGCGGCTGCCAGATCACGCCCTCATCGATCGGTTCGATGGGCCGCGGCATGCGCGTCCAGGGCAGGCTGGCCAGCTTCGGTGTTGTCAGGCCTGGGCAGTCGACCTCGAGAATATTCGCGGCCTCGGTGAAGTCATCGAAGGCGGCGCGAAAATGGCCCCGGCTCTTGACCACCAGGGTCCGCACCTGCGACAGATCGGCCCCGAGGATGTCCAGTTGTGCCGGATCGAGCAACTGCTGGCGACGGCTGATCACAGCCAGCTGAAGCCCTCCGACCTGCAGCAAGGCACTGGGTCCCAGATGGCCGCGGGCGTCCTGCATCATGCCCTTGCGGCCCACGAAGCGACCCTCGGACAGCGCCAGGACGGTAGCCTGTACCTGCATCGGTCGCGCGAAGGGATCACCGTCCAATCCTTCATTGATACGGGCCTCGAAACGGTCCCCCACCCGATGCCTGAAGGCCTGCTGCGCCAGCGATGGATCGGTGAACACGCCCAGCAAGACCCTTTCGGCGCCGGCCTCGAGCAGGGCCTGCAGCAGGGCCGTGGTGTTGCCACCGCCTCCGGCCCCCGGGTTGTCCGCCACGTCGGCCAGAATCACGCGAGGCAAGGTCGGATCGCGACCGCAGGCGCCGGCCCGCGCCACAGCCTCTTTCAGCGCGGTGAGCCTGATGCGAAATCGGGCCCGCTCCTGCCACACCTGGCGGGCCAGCAGGCGGGCGATGCCGCGCGCCATGTTGCGATCGGCTTCGATCGCCGAGACCACCACCGAAAAGCCGCACTTGTCGCTGTCGGCCAGGGCAAAGCCTCCGCACAGGGACACATTGAGGATGTTTCCACCCACGTGGTTCTGACCACGTTCGATCAATTCGGCATACACCGTGCCCGCTGCCACCAGCTGGCTCGGTGCAGGAGGCACCAGGGGCAGCTTGACCATCTCGACGCAGCCGCGTTCGCCGCACAGCAATCGCATCAACAGACGGGCCGCCTCGCGGCCGCGCTCGCGCATGTCCACATGGGGATTGGTGCGGTAGGCAACGAAGGCGGACAGGGCCTTGCACATCTGCTCCGACACGTTGGTGTGCAGGTCAAAGACCGCGACGATCGGTACATCGGGACCGACGATGCTGCGCACCCGGGCCAGCAGGACGCCATCGGGGTCCTCCTCCTGATCAGTCAGGGCAGCACCATGGGCACTGATGTAGACCCCATCGAGCGGGCCGGCCGATTCGAGCAGGCGCGCCAATCCCGCCAGGAAATCCTCAAAAAACGCATGCTGCACCGGTCCGCCCGGCTGGGCGGCCGCCAGACGCAGGGGGACCAGTTCCCAGGGGCCCGCCTGGTCCAGGGTCTCGATGAAGCCACGATTGTCAGCCATGGCCCGGGAAGGCTCGGCGCGCAGGGCGCTGGCCAGTTCCGCTCCCGAGCGGTCCAGCCCCCTGGAGAAATCCTCTGCCGTACTGGGCGGCGCAAAGCGGTTGCACTCGATGAAGAAGCCGCCCATCGCGATGCGCGGCGGCCGGCCATCGCGACCGGGCGGCAGGGAAACATTGGCCATGCTCACTCCGCCTTGATGCGGCCAGCAATCGGCAGGTAGCGCGCCTGCTCGGCCTTGTAGAACGCCAGGGTCTGGTCTGGCGTCAGGGCCTGGGCCAACTCCGAGCCCGCCTTGCTGCGGGCACTGCGGATCGCTGGCATCTCGAGCACCTCGTTGATGCTGCGGTTCAGCCGCTCGGCAATGGATGCAGGCGTGGACTGGGGCAGAAAGAAGATCCCCCAGGTTTGCAGGTCCAGCCCCTTGAGTCCGGCCGACTCACCAAACGACGGGGCTTGACCCAAGGCCGGAATACGCTCGCGGGAAGACACACCGAGCACCTTGATCCGGGCGCTGGCCAGAAGCGGCGCAATATTCGGTGCCGAGGTGACGCCCAGATCGATCTGTCCGGCCAGCACGTCGGTCACGATGTTCTGGCCGCCACGATAAGGGATATGGGTGATGAAGGTGCCGGTCGTGGCCTTGACCGTCTCTGCCATCACATGCTGGAACGTCCCGATGCCCGGAGAGCCGTAGGTCAGGCGGCCCGGCGCCTTGCGCGCCATCGCGAGCATCTCATCCATGTTGTTGGCGCCGAAATCGGGGCGGGCCACGAAGGCGACCGGGGTCTTGCCCACCAGCGCGACCGGCAGCAGGTCCTGGCTCTTGTACTGCACCGCCGGATTGACGATCGGCACCAGGACCGCCTCGCTCAGGGATCCATAAAGCAGCGTATGTCCATCCGGGGCGGCGCGCACCAGCTTCTGGACGCCGAGGGCGCCGCCCGCGCCGGCGATGTTTTCGATGATCACCTGCTGTCCCAGGCGACGGCCCAGTTCCGGAGCCAGAAGACGGGCCCCGTAGTCTGATGCCCCACCCGCGGTGTACGGGACGATCAAGGTGAGCGGGCGGTTCGGCCAGCTGCCCTGAGCACGGGCGCCACGCGCCATCAGCCCAAGCGCCACGGCAGCGCCTGCCGACACTGCCCCACGTCGATCAGAATTCATCTGTTGCACCCTCCTGCCCCTTTGGCCTGGGCTTGATCTTAGGCAGACTGACCAGTGAATGACAGTGGCATTCTCGCCCATAAAAGTGGCAATATCGCCATCATGAATCGCCCCATCACCATCGAACTGGCCTGGCTCGAGGACTCCCTGCTCGGTCCGCCCCTGGCCATTGTCGACACCCTGCGACTGATCAACGCCCTCAGCGCCCTGCGCCATCGCGGCCAGAATGCCCTGCTCTGGCGCTGGCGCAACCTGAAGGGCAGCAGGGTGGCACGCCAATGGAGCTGCGGACCGATGCCGGCCGGCACGCCGGATGTGCTGATCGTGCCGGGCTGGATGGCCCGCAATGGCCCCCACCTGGATCGCCTGGTACGCCAGCATCGCGCGCTGGGCGAGCGCATCCGGCATGCCCACCAGGCGGGTGCGGACATCGTCGGCATCTATACCGGCGGGGCATTGCTGGCAGCTGCCGGCCTGCTCCAAGGCCGTGCAGCCAGCCTGCCCTGGGCCTTCGCGCAAAGCATCCTGCGGCAGGACCCGAGCCTGCTCATCCAGAGCCAGTCCTTCAGTGAAAGCGACCGAGCCTGGACCTGCGACACGCCCCTGGCCGCGGTCCCCATGCTGTTGCAATGCCTGCGCCGACGCGGCATGGCCGCCCTGACCGACTCGGTGGAGCACCTGTGGCTGCACAGCGACTCGCGCCAGCGCCTGTCCGCGATCGCCTCGCGTACCCAGACCAGCCGGGCAGGCCCCGGCAGCATCGAGAGGGCCCGACGCTATCTCGAGGACCATCAGGGCGAACCATATGACCTGGGCCGAACCGCTGCCTATGCCGCGACCAGTCCGCGATCCCTGTTGCGCCACTTCCGGCAGGTGCAGGGACAAACGCCGCTGCAGTACCTGCATGGCCTGCGCAGCACGCGCGCCCGCATGCTGCTCGAGACCTCCTACCTGTCGATCGAGGAGATCGCCCTGCAATGCGGTTATCGGGACGTGGCCATGTTCCGCCGCATCTTCGCGCGCGAGACCGGGCTGAAGCCCTCTGACTACCGTGATCGCTACCGCCTGCGCAGCCCGCGGCGGGACTGGGGCCGGGACCTGCGGCAGGTGCAATGACACGGGGCGGCCTTGCCGCCGCAATGACACGTCCCGGGGTGGCCAGCGCAGGCCTGCGCCAGAATGATCGAAACGAGGAGCCTGTCATGAATCCATCGCCAGCAACCCATGCCCTGACCCAACGCCTGTCGTCCTGCTACACCGGTGCAGTGCACGATGTGCTGCGCGCCATGGGTCACGAGCGCATCGTTCTGCCCGCCGGCATCAAGGCCATCGAGCCCGGCACCCGCCTGGCGGGGCCGGTGTGGACCGTGTCCGGACATATCGACCGCAGCCTGTCCCGCCACGACACCTTGCTCGGCTGGTGCACGCTGCTGTCGAAAACCCCGGCCGGCCATGTCGTCATCTGCCAGCCCAACAACCACGAGGTTGCCCTGATGGGCGAACTGTCGGCGCAGACGCTCAAGGCGCGCGGCGTGCTCGGTTACATCGTCGATGGCGGCTCGCGCGACACCGACCTGGTGCTGCAGGAAAAGTTTCCGGTGTTCTGCAGCTTCCTGACTCCCTCGGATATCGTGCAGCGCTGGATCCCGGACCGATATGGCGAGCCGATCACCATCGGCGAGGTCACCATCCGCAGCGGCGACTGGGTCCTGGGCGATCGCGACGGGGTGGTGATCATCCCCGGCGACATCGTCGAGGAAGTGGTGACCCGTACCGAGGAGGTCGTCAGCACCGAATCGGCCATGCGCCAGGCCCTGATCGGCGGCATGGATCCGGTCGCGGCCTATCTCAAGTACGGCAAATTCTGAAGCCGGGCTGCCCTCAATCGCCGAGGCTGTCGCGCAGGCGCCGCTCCTCGGCATCGTCCGGGTCCAGGATCAGGATGCGGTCAAGCACGCGCCGCAGACGGGCCACCTGAGCCTGCTGACGGTGAATCTCGCGCAGGTTGCGCAGCATCCGCAACAGGATGTCGCGGGCGCTGGCGGCCTGCAGGAACAGCCCGGTGGGCACCTCGTGCTCGCCGGTCAGGCCGAGGCGGCGCCGGTAGGGATCGAGACGCTCGAGAATGTCCTCGTGGGACAGGCTTTGACCCGTGAATGGATCGAGAACCACCGGCCCCTCATGCAGGTTGACCTTGATCAGGAAGTGCCCCGGGAACGAGACCCCATGGGCCTCCAGCCCGACGCTGCGGGCCAGTTCGACGAACAGCACCGCCAGCGTGATCGGTATGCCGCGCCGGCTCTCGAGCACCTTGTGCAGGTAGCTGTTGTCAGGGTCGTAATAATCGTTGACGTTGCCGGCAAAGCCCATCGTCTGATAGAAGAACGCGATCGCCTCGCGCAGGCGCGCCAGTTCGGTCTGCACGTCACGACAGCGGGCGGCCAGGCGCTGGCCGAGCGTGTCCACCTGCGAGAGCACCTGCTGCAGGTCCAGTCCCGGGTAGTCATCCTGGGCCAGTGACGCGGCCGCCTCCAGCAGCGGGATCTGCGTCGGCTCGCGCACCAGCATCCGGAAGTAGGACAAGTCGGAAACGGGGTCGTACATGCCGCATAATGGTACCGGAGACAGGCTCTGACCCCTTCAATCATGTGGAACCCCCCGCTGCTTCGCAGCGCCCTGCTCGGCCTTGCGCTGCTGGCGCCGCTGACCTCGCAGTCGGCCGATGCCGGCGCCGACGCCTTGCCCCTGTTCGATGCGCATGTGCACTACAGCCATGATGCGGTCGCCCAGATCGGTGCCGAGCAGGTGCTGGCCCTGATGCGGCAGGCCGGCCTGCGCCGCGCCATGGTCTCCAGTTCCGACGACGAGGGCACACAAAAGCTTTATCGCCTGGCGCCCGATCTGATCGTGCCCAGCCTGCGGCCCTACCGGCTGCGCAGCGACGTCTCGACCTGGGTGCGCGACGCCGGCATCATCGACTACCTCGAGCAGCGCCTGGCGCGGCATCGCTACGCCGCGATCGGCGAGTTTCACCTGTACGGGGCCGATGCCGACCTGCCGGTGCCGCGCCGCATGATCGCCTTGTCCCAGCAGCACCAGCTGATCCTGCATGCCCATTCGGATATCGATGCAGTCGAGCGGATTTTCCGGCAGGCACCCAATGCGACGGTGCTGTGGGCCCATTCCGGATTCGAGCGCCCGGAAGCGGTCCGCGAGATGCTGCGCAAGCATCCCCGTCTGTATGCCGACCTGGCCTACCGCACCGATCAGGCCGACCCCGAGTGGACCGCCGTATTCATGGCCCTGCCGGAGCGCTTCGTGGTCGGCACCGACACCTTCACACCCGAGCGCCTGTACTACATCCCGGACCACGCGCGCTTCTCGCGGCAATGGCTCAAGGCCCTGCCCGCCGCCGTCGCCGAGCGCATCGGATGGCGCAACGGCGAAACCCTGATGGCCAGCTTCTGGGACGCACGGGCAGCGGCCGGATGTGCGCCGGGTCCTAGTCAGGCTCCCGAGCCGAACACGGCGCTGAGCGCAAGCCTGCAGCTTCGGGCCAAAGCCGGCGAGGGTCCCGGGGTCGGCGAGCCCTTTGGGCTGCAGGTCATCGTCTGCCCGCGCCAGGCCGGTGCCCGGATCACGAGCCTGAGCCTGGAGGCCAGCATGCCCGAGCATCAGCATGGCATGAATTACCGGCCACGCCTGAGCCAGTCAGCGTTTCCCTCGGCGGGCGCCGGGGCGCGCCGCCTGGAGGCCGAGGGACTGCTCTTTCACATGCCCGGCAAGTGGCTGATCGAGGTGACGGTGCAAGGCCAGGACAGCCAGGGCCAGCCCTGGAGCAAACCCGAGCGGCTTCGCTTCGTACACACCCAGCGCTGAGGCCGGCGCGCCGATGTCCGGACCCCTCTGCCCTGCACCAGCGGCACCGCCATGCCGGGCAGGCCTGGGCCGGCCGCGCACCGCCTGGCGTCTGCGTGTGCGCACCGCCCTGCTGCTGATGGGGATGCTGGCCCTCCTGCCGGCAGGCCCGGGGCGCCTGTCCACGCCGCAGGCCCATGCTTCGGCCACCCATGAACCGAAACCGCCCGCCCCCCTGGACTGGGATGCGCGAGAGCGGGCCCTGATCCGCAGTCTTGGCCCTTGGCCTGCCGCCGCCCTCTCGCTCGAGGAGCGGCAGGCCGTCAATCCGCTGGCGGGTCGCCCCCAGGCCATCGTGCTGGGCCAGTCCTTGTTCAGCGATCCCCGGCTCTCGGGCAATGGTCAGGTGTCCTGTGCCTCGTGCCATGAACCGGCGCGTCGCTTCACCGACGGCCGCCCGACCTCCATCGGGCTGGCCGACCTGGAGCGCAATACGCCTTCCCTGAACGACCTGGCCGGACAGCGCTGGTTCGGGTGGGATGGCGGCAGCGACAGCCTGTGGGCCGCGAGCATCCGACCGCTGCTCGATGCGCGCGAGATGGGCGGCTCTGCACAACGGGTGGATGAGGTCCTGCGCGCCGATACGGCCTACCGGCAGGCCGCGCAGGCGCTCAAGCCCTTCATTGCGCGACCGGCCGATGCCAGCGAACAGGAACACAGCCTGGTGCTGGCGGCAATGGCACTCGGGGCCTGGATGGAAACCCTGCAAAGCCCGCGCACGCCCTTTGATGTCTTTCGTGACGCGCTGCTCTCCGAGCAACAGTCGGGCGGTGCGCTGGCCGGGCTCGCGGCCAGCCCCTTGTCAGCTGCAGCCCAGCGCGGCCTGCGCCTGTTCCTGGGCAAGGGCAACTGCAGCCTTTGTCACGGCGGCCCGGCCTTCACCCACGGCGAATTCCATGACATCGGCATCGCCTTCCTGCTCCCCGCCCGGTGGCCGGGTCAAGCCCCGCGTGTGGATCCCGGCCGCTACCGGGGCATCGAGCGGGTCCTGTCCGACCGATACAACCAGGCGGGCCCCTGGAGCCCCGACCCGCAAGGGGCGCGGGCCCGGCTCCTGCGCCAGACCCTGCTGCAGCACCGCAACTGGGGGGAGTGGAAGATCCCCAGCCTGCGCCAGTTGCGTCACAGCGCCCCTTACATGCACGCCGGCAGCCATGCCAGCCTGCGCGAGGTCATCCGCCATTACTCGGCGCTCAATGAAGAAAGGCTTCACCTCGATGGTGAAGCCCTTCTCAAACCCCTGAACCTGTCGGCCCGGGAAGAAGACGATCTGCTGGCCTTTCTCGACAGCCTGAGTTCGCCCTGAGCCGCGTCGCTTACTGGACCACCTGGGCCAGTTCGCCCTTGGCGTACCGGGTGATCATGACCGACAGCGGCACGCCCGCGATCTTGCTGCCCTGGCCGGCACAACCGAACTGCTGATAGCGCTGCACACATATCGCCTTGGCAGCTGCCGTGGCTGGCTTGAGATACTCGCGGGGATCGAACTTGCCCGGATTCTCGACGAAGAACTTGCGGATCGCCGCGGTCATCGCCAGGCGGATGTCGGTATCGATGTTGATCTTGCGCACACCGTACTTGATGGCTTCCTGGATTTCCTCGACCGGCACGCCATAGGTTTCCTTCATGTCGCCACCGTACTTGCGGATTTCCGCCAGCAGATCCTGGGGCACCGAGGAGGAGCCATGCATCACCAGGTGGGTGTTGGGGATGCGGCGATTGATCTCCTTGATGCGGCTGATCGCCAGGATGTCACCGGTCGGCTTGCGGCTGAACTTGTAGGCGCCATGCGAGGTACCGATGGCGATGGCCAGCGCATCGACCTGGGTCTGCTTGACGAAGTCGGCAGCCTGCTCGGGGTCGGTCAGCAACTGCTCGCGGGTCATGGTGGCATCGGTGCCGTGACCGTCTTCCTTGTCGCCCTTCATGGTCTCGAGCGAGCCCAGGCAGCCCAGTTCGCCCTCGACGGTCACACCCACGGCATGGGCCATGTCGACCACCTTGCGGGTGGTATCGACGTTGTACTCGTAGGTGGCGATGGTCTTGCCGTCCTCGTTCAGGGAACCGTCCATCATCACCGAGGAAAAGCCCAGATCGATGGCGCCGCGGCAGATGGCCGGCGACTGGCCATGGTCCTGGTGCATCACGATCGGCACCTTCGGATAGGCCTCCACTGCGGCCTGGATCAGGTGCTTGAGAAAGGATTCGCCAGCGTACTTGCGGGCACCGGCCGAGGCCTGCATGATCACCGGCGCATCCAGTTCCGCGGCCGCCTGCATGATCGCCTGGACCTGCTCCAGGTTATTGACGTTGAACGCCGGGATGCCATAGGCGTTTTCGGCGGCGTGGTCGAGAAGTTGGCGCATCGAGACAAGAGGCATGGCTGGCTCCAGATGGGTTTTGGCGATTTGCGCCGAATTATCGCAAAAAACCGCCGCCTGCCGGCGCAACAAAGTGCTCACGCCCCCCAAATCGGTGCGCCGTGCCCGATTCACACGACTTTGCGCATCAATCAGCCGCCAATCTTGAGGATCTTGATCGAATTGGTGCCGCCCGCCTTGCCAATCGGCTCGCCAATGGTGAGCACGATCAGGTCCCCCTTCTCGACCACCCCGGATTCGACCAGGCGCTGCTCGGCCAGGGCCAGTACCGCTTCCCGGTCGCTGGTGTCGTAATGAATGAAAAGCGGATGGACCTCGCGGTACAGGGTCATGCGGCGCCGGCTGCGCTCCTCAGGGGTCAGGGCATAGACCGGCACCCCGGAGTCGACCCGCGAAATCCACAGGGCGGTCGAGCCGGACTGGGTCAGGGCGCAGATCGCCTTGACCTTCAGGTGATGGGCGATGAACAAGGCGCTCATCGCGATCGACTGGTCGATCCGGGTGTAGGTGCGGTTCAGGAATTCGCTGTCCAGCGTGGTGTGCTGATAGGTGTCGGCCTCGGTCAGGATCCGCGCCATCGCCTGCACCGTCTCGACCGGGTACTTGCCGGCGGCAGTCTCGGCCGACAGCATCACCGCATCAGTGCCATCGAGCACCGCATTGGCCACATCCGAGACTTCGGCGCGGGTCGGGACGGGCGACTCGATCATCGACTCCATCATCTGGGTCGCGGTGATGGTCAGCTTGTTGTGATCGCGGGCCATCCGGATCATGCGCTTTTGGAGGGCTGGCACGGCCGCATCGCCCACCTCGACGGCCAGATCGCCGCGCGCCACCATGATGCCGTCGCTGGCCTTGAGGATGTCCTCGAGGTTGCCGATCGCCTCGTAACGCTCGATCTTGGCAATCATAAGCGCCCGTCCGCCCGCGGCCCGCATCAGTTCACGCGCCATGTACATGTCAGCGGCATTCTTGGGGAAGGACACCGCAATGAAGTCGGTGGCAAAGCTTACGGCCGTCTTCAGGTCTTCCATGTCCTTGGCAGTCAGGGCCGGAGCCGACAGGCCGCCCCCTTGCCGGTTGATGCCCTTTCGATTGGACAGCACGCCGCCCTGGACGACGGTGCAGTCAATCGTGGTGGCCCCCACCTTGTCGACCGTCATGGTCAGGCGTCCGTCGTTGAGCAGCAGGGTGTCCCCGGCGACGACATCGTTGACCAGTTCGGGGTAGTCCAGGCCGACCCGCTGCTGGTCGCCCAGCTCGCACTCGATGTCGAAGGTGAAGCGGTCACCTACGGCGAGCAGGATCTTGCCCTCGGCAAACTTGCCCACCCTGATTTTGGGGCCTTGCAGGTCCGACAACACGCCGACGTCACGCCCCAGGCGGCCCGCGATCTCGCGCACCTGGCGAACTGTGTCGACATGTTCCTGGGCACTGCCATGCGAGAAATTGACTCGCACCACATTGACCCCGGCAAGGATCAGCTTTTCGAGCACCTCGGGTGAGCTGGAGGCGGGTCCGAGCGTGGCGACGATCTTGGTGGCGCGTTTAGTGACGGCTGTGGACATGAATCACCTGGGAAAACATTGTTCTTGTGTTCCCGATTGTGCCTCAGATTTGTGACCGCCGCGATGCATGCCGGCCCCGGAAGGCCGTCCGCACTGTACGGACGGTCCGCCGGCCTGGATGCTCAGGCCATTTCGAGATACACGTCCGAGGCGTCCTCGGCATCGACGCTGACCAGCTTGCGCAGCAGGATGGTGTTCACGCCGCTGTCATGGTTGTAGATGTAGCCGCCATCACAGACATCGCGGATGATGCCCATGCCGAATCCGCCCTCGGGGAAATCGTCCAGGTTGGGATCGGGACGATCCAGATCCGGCGTGTAAGAGTCCGCCAGGTAGATCATTTCCAGCTCGATGCTGCCGGGCTCGCAGGTCACCAGCACCTCGATCGGCGCGCCCGCCAGTTGCCCCTTGGCATGACGCACGATATTGGTGAAGGCTTCGACGACAGCCACCGTGTAGAGCGAGGCGGTACCCTCGTCCAGACCGATCCGGGTCGCATTGTCCATGACCATGTGACGCAAGGGTTCGATGGACTCGATCGCCGATTCCATCTCGACACGGTGGGTGTTGTTGCGATCCGAGCGCATCGCCAGCACCATCGTCAAGTCGTCGGTAAAGCGCACGCCCTCGTCGAACAACCCCTTGCGCATCTGATGCATGGCGGCGGCCGGCGTGTGGAACTTCGAGAGCATGGCGCACAGCTCTTCCTTCAGGCGATCATGCCCGAGGCGCTCGCCACTGCTCAGCACCGCATCGGTGACGCCATCGGAGTGCATGAAAAGCGAATCCAGGGCCGACATCTTCTCGGTACCTTGCGAAAACTCCATCTTCTCGAGGACACCGAGCGGCGGATGCTGATTATGCAACTGGCGGGGCTCCTTGCCCGGCCGGATCAGCATCGGCTCCTCGTGACCGCAGCCCACCCAGGAAACGGTATTGGACAAGGTATCGATGCGCACATAGCACAGCGTCACGAAATTCTCGAGCGCCTGCAAGTGCGGCGTGATGGCGTCGTGCACCGCGCGAACCACCTCGGCGGGCGTGGGCAACACGCCGCGGCGGGAGCGGTCCGTCATCAGTTCGATCATCGAACGCGACAGCTGCATCTTGACGGCAGCGCCCATCAAGGCTGCGTTGACGCCCTTGCCCATCACATCGCCCACGATGATATCCACCGAATGGGCGCTGGGGCAGATCAATTCGACGAAATCGCCATCAACACCCTGCGAGGCCTGGTTGAAACTGGACACCCACAGGTCCGCAATGCGCCGGTTCTGGGGTGTCAGCAACAGGGAGCGCTGGATGCGCGAGCCGACGTTGATCTCGGTCTCGCGGGCACGCTGGAGTTCACGAGCCAGTTCACGCGACTTGATCAACAACTGGGCGCGCTCGGACTCGGTCGCCTTGCGCTCGGTGATATCGGTGTTGGTACCCACCAGGCGCAGCGGCTTGGCACTGCTCTTGCTGCGCTCGACCACCATGCCGCGGGTATGAATCCATTTCCATTGGCCGTCCTTGCAACGCATCCGGCATTCGGCCGAGAAATTCCCGGTGTGGGCCTCCAGGTGCGCACTCAGTCCGGTGGCCACCAGCTTGCGCTCATCGGGGTGGATCAGCTCAAGCCAGTCTTCATGACGGTTGGAGACCTCTCCTTCCTCGTAGCCAAGCATGGCCAACCACTGCGGGGAATACAGCATCCGGCCGCTGCGCACATCCCAGTCCCACACGCCATCGCCTGCCGCCTCGAGCGCCAGCTTCCAGCGCTGCTCGGATTCACGCAGCAGGCGTTCAGCCATGTAGCGCTCGGAGATGTCTCGCACCGTCACCGTGTAAAAGGTTTCGCCGGGCATCGGGACGCGCGCGATCGCATATTCGATCGGAAAGCGCGTGCCATCGAGCCTGACCGCTTCGACCTGCATGCGGCGATTGAGCAGGTTGCTGTTGCTGGCCCCCAGAAAGCTGGCAAAGTTCTGGCTCATCGACTTACGGACTTCGGGTGCCAGGATCAGTTCGTCGACCGGTTTGCCGCGTCGCTCCAGGAGCCCCTTTCCGAACATCTTCTCGGCAGCAGGATTGAAGTCCATCACCATGCCCTGGCCATCGGTGGAGATCACCGCATCGAGGGAGGCCTCGAGGATCGACTTCTTTCGCGACTCCAGCTCCAGGGCCTGGGCAAAGGCCGTCTTGAGCCTGAGGGTGAGCTTTTCGTCACGAATCGCACTGCTGTGAATGAACCAGGTCGAGCCCGCCAGCACCAACAGCAGCAGCAGCGTGACGGCGCCGATGCGCAAGGCGCCCTGGCGCAGTTGCTGACTGATCGATTCGCGCGACTGCTCGACGATCACCACCATCGGGAACTGCCGGGTCACCCGGTAGGCCCCGATCACATCGGGATTGGTTACGCCGGGACCGCGATAGATCAAAAATTCACGCTTGGCCAGCATGTCACGGAACAGGAGCGAATCGGCCAGCGAGGCGCCTGGCAGCAGGTTGACATTGTTGCTGGTCACCAGCACTTCGCCGCCATAGGAGCTCAGAAGCACCTGTACGTTTGGATCGTCGACGAGGCGCCCGAACTGGTTGGCTACATAGTCGAGATTGACCAGGGCGACCAGGTAGAGCGTGCCGGCCACGGGATGGCGGACGGTGCGCACCATCGGCAGCACCACCGGCGCCTTGGGCGCATCGGACAGGGGGCTGAGCGAGGTCACGCTGCGGCCGGCCAGGATTCGCGTGGCGCGCAGACGCGTGCTGTCCACCGCAGGCTCGCCCAGGTTTCGCCAGCGCATGACGCCATCGCGATCTCCCTCGAAAGAACTGGCCAGGACCTTGCCCTCGCGGGTGACCAAGGCAATGCTGCGCAGGGCGCTTTGCCCCGCCGAGGCATTGGCCAGCAACTTGTCGAGCATATCGGAGTGATAAACCTCGCCCTGCCCTGCAATCGCTTCGGACAGTGACAGAGTGACCACGTCGATGCTCGAGATGACGCGCGCAGCCTGGTCTTCCAGTACCTTCGCATACAGGCCGGCATTGGATTCGCTGGTGCGCTCGACGACCGAGCGCTCATAAAGAAAGAAGGCGCCGGCGGCCATCATGATCATGAAGGCCAGCAGCGTGGCAATGATCTTGGCGCGACGGCTTCTGCGACGGGCGGCATTGACCGCACTTTGCGCATCGAAGCCCCCCGAACGGGCCGCTTCATCCACCGGCAATGCATCGGCACCGGCACCGCGACTGCCCGGCAGGGAAGGCGCCGTCTGGGCCCTGATTTCGGCGACACGCTGAGCCACGGATTTCTTTTTGGATGGCATGGGAAATACCCGGAGAAAGTACTTAACGGCCGACGACGTCGCCCAGCCCGTAACGCCTGGCAGAAGCTTCCAGACGTCCGTCGCGCTTGATCGCAGCCACAAAGCCGTCCAGTGTGCGTAGCCATTCGTCATCACCCGGCTTGACCGCGTAGGCGTAGCTGATGGGGTTGAAGGCCCTCGTGGGGGCCACCAGGCGGGCCCAGTCGGCCTGTTCGAGCAGGCGACGACTGTACGGATAGTCCGCCATGAAAACGTCCGCCCGGCCCGATTCGAGCTCCTGCTCACGGGTCTGGGGTGGCCTGACAACCAGCAGTTTTGCCGAGCGCAAAGCCTTTTGCATGAGGGGCTCCATCAGGCTGTCGGCCTGCACTGCCACCACGACGCCGGGCTGATCGATATCGTCCCACCTGCGTACCGAGCGATTGCTCTTGGTGGTGATGCCGTAGATGTCGCTTCGCAGGTAGGGCTGGGAGAAGCGCAGGCCTTGCTGGCGTTCGGCAGGCATCAGCACCGCCTGCAGGGACAAGTCACATTTGTCCTTGAGCAGGTCGTCTGCCAGCGAGGCAAAGGAGGACTCGACATAGCTGAGCCGGGCGCCCAGCGTCCGGGCAAATTCGGCAGACAACTCGATGTCCAGTCCACTGATCGCCTGGCTTTTCGGGTTGCGGAAGGCTACGCCATAATACTCCGGCCAGATGCACATGCGCAGGGTACCGCTGGCCTTGACCCGCTCCAGGGTCGTTCCGGCCCGAACCGGCGCACTCAGGAAGAACGCCCCGATCACAAAGGCCAATACTGCGGCGCCAAGCCCGAGCCGCAACCGCGGATCTGGCTGGCCCTGATTCAAACCAGTTCCCCCGACTTCGTGAAGGCCTGCACCGCCTCTTCGCGATTGGCATGAATCCGGAAGACACGCTGCATGCGCATCAGGTCAAACAGGGCTCTGACCGGCACCGACATCGAGCACAGGCGGAACTCCCCGTGGGCAGCCTTGAGCATGCGCTGGCAGGAAATCATCGCGCCCAGACCGGAGCTGTCGACGAACTTGACGCCGGACATATCGAAAACCACCCGGGTGCGCTTCTGGATCAGGGAGTGAATCGTTTCGCGAAACTCACGCACATTGCTCGCGTCCAGATTCTCTTCTCCCATTTCGACGACCAGAACCTGGTCACCTTCCACTTTTGCATTGATTTCCAATTCTTGCTCCAGATGCAGACCCGCCGGCCCACGAGACAGTTGTGACGTGCCAGGCTGGGCGATCGCGACGTTCGTCACGACCTCAGCGGCCGCCCTCCTTGCCTCCCCACTATCGGCCGTACCGACGGTGCTCCTGACGCAGGTTCGACGTGCGGCTCGAATCACCCGACCAATGGTCAGGTGTCCAGGACGATCTGGGTCTGGCTGACGACCGCACACAGCCTTCCCTCGGCATTGCGGATCGTGGTCTGCCACACCATGGTGCTGCGCCCCCGGTGCAGTGCCAGGCTCTCGCCCGTCACGGTGGTGCCCACTTTGGCGCCAGCGATGAACTTGGTGCTTGAATCGGTGGTACTGGTGCGCTTGCCCTTGGGAAGGTTGATCACTGTTCCCAGCGCACCCAAGGTATCGGCAAAGGCCATGTAGGCGCCGCCGTGCAGGATGCCGCCACCGGTACACAGGTCGGGCCGGACCGTCATCGTGGCCACCACCTTTTCGGGGCCAACCTCGATCAGCTGAATCCCCAGCAAGCCAGGCAGCAAGGGGTCGCACATCTTTTGAAGGCTTGACAAATCCATAGAAGACTCCAAAGGGTTTGGTTCAGGTTGAAAGGGCCGCAAGTTCGGCCCGCCGTGCGCCATATGCGCACAACAGATGGCATGGCGCTTTCAGTTCAGGGTCAGGTAATAGGCCAAGCCAAGGCCGAGCAGGGCTACGGCCAGCGATAACCCTACCGCAAATCGGCGCGAGTAAGAGGCGGGCAGATCAGCCAACGGCAACGTGCGGACGAAACGCAGGTGCTGAAAGGCCGATGCACCGATCGACAGGCTTCCCAGCGTCACGAAAAGGACGCCGAGCCAGGCCGACAAGGCGTTCTGGGGCGCGCTCACGTTACCCGCCGACTGCACGTGAATCAGCTTGAGGAAGAGGCCGAAACGGGACACCATGAAGCCAATCGCAATCACGGCAAGGCCGGTCCGAAGCCAAGCCAGCAGCGTGCGCTCGGCTGCGAAAAACACGCGCGGATCATTGTCGGAGACGGCCATGCGATCCCATCCTGAAAAAGAAACCAGTATCCCTGGCTGTCCCTGCCAGAGCCATTGGTGATTTCCACGCAGTGCCGGTCACCAGAGTGCTGCAATCGTCTCCAGACCCTTGACCATGGCGGGCTCGAAGGCCGGTATCAGCAGGCTGAGCATGGCCAGCCCGGCCAGCATCAGCACCGGAAAGCCGACCGCGAACAGGTTCAGTTGCGGCGCCACGCGGGTAGCCACGCCCATCGCAAAATTGATCAGCAGGATCAGTACCAGGACCGGCAGGGCCAGCACCAAGGCCATGCCAAAGATGTCGGCAAGCAGCGCCACCAGTCGCTGCGGGTCGAGGCTGCCGGGACCGGGAAGACCGCCGCCCACCGGCAGGCGATCATAGGAGTGGAGCAGGGTCGCCAGCAGCATCAGCGGCCCGTTGAGCACCACGAACAGCCAGGAGGCGATGGTGCCGGTGATGCTGCCCACCGCATTGCCGTGACCGGCGCCGGGGGTGAAATAGCCGGCAAAAGACAGTCCGATCTGCAGACCGATCACCTCCCCGGCCAGCTCAAAGATCATCAAGACCAGTCGGGCGAGGAAGCCGATGGCCATGCCGATCAGGGTTTCACGCATGATCACCGCCCAGGCATTCGGGCTGCCGATGGTGAGTCCCTCCGGAACGTTCACCAGGGGCGCCAGCATGACGGCCAACGCCATCGCCAGCGCGATCTTGGCGCGCACTGGAATGTTCCGGCTGGACAGGATGGGCGCGGTCGAGAAAAGGCCCAGCACACGCAGCAGCGGCATCATCCAGCCGGTGATCCAGGCCAGCAACTGGGCTTCGGTGAAGCTGATCATCGGGGTCCGCGCCGAAGGGCTAGCCCAGCGCGCCTGGAATCGACAGGATGATGCGTCGGATGTACTCGACCAGCATGGTGATCATCCACGGGCCGACGATCACCAGGGTGGCTCCCACCGCAACGATCTTGGGGACGAAGCTGAGCGTTGCCTCATTGACCTGGGTCACCGCCTGAACCACGCTCACCAGCAAACCAATGACAAGCGCCACCACCAGCAGGGGCGCGGCCACCACCAGCATCAGTTCAAGGGCCTGGCGCCCGGTCGTGACAACATATTCAGGAGTCATGTGTATGCGGGTTGAAAACGAGGGGCGACCGCTACTTGAAGCTGGCGATCAGGGAGCCGACCATCAGGTTCCAGCCATCGGCCAGCACGAAGAGCATCAGCTTGAAAGGAAGGGACACCAGCACTGGCGAGAGCATCATCATGCCCATCGACATCAGCACGCTGGCCACGATCAGATCGATCAACAGAAAAGGCAGGAAGATCAGGAAGCCGATCTGGAAGGCCGACTTGAGCTCGCTGAGCACGAAGGCTGGCACCAGCACCCGCATCGGCAGATCGGCAGCCTTGGTGGAAGCTGGCACCTTGGCAACCCGCGCAAACAAGGCCAGGTCATTGTCACGGACCTGGCGCATCATGAAGTCGCGCATCGGGGCGGCGGCCTTGTCGGTGGCCTGCTCGAAACTGATCTGCTGGTTCGAATACGGGATGTAGGCTTCGTTATAGACCTTGTCCAGGGTCGGGAACATCACGAAATACGTCAAAAACAGCGACAGGCCGATGATGACCTGGTTGGGCGGGCTGTTCTGCAGGCCGATGGCCTGGCGCAGCAGGGACAGGACGATCACGATGCGGGTAAAGCTGGTCATCAGCAACAGCACCGCCGGGATGAACGACAGCGCCGTGAAGATCAGCAGCGTCTGGATCGATACCGAATAGGCGGTGCCGCCTCCGGAGGCCGGCGCCGCCGTCACGGTCAGCGGGCTCTGGGCCCAGGCCATCGGGCTCAGGGCCATCAGCACCAGGGCGAGCAGCGGTCCGACCACCACGACTCCCGACAGACGGGCCAACTGCCTTTGGAGACTGCTCATCGCTGTCGCATCCGCTGCAGGACCGCCGCAAAGCCTGAAGCTGTTGCGTTTCCCCCGGCGGCCGGTGCAGGATCGGGCGGTGACACAGGCTCAAGCGCATCGGGCGGCAGTTCGCAAAGGGTCTGGATCGACTGGGCCGTGATCCCTACCACCAGCATCTTGCTGCCGGCCCGGACAATGGCAATCTGCTCGCGCGGCCCGAGGACCTGGCGATGCAGGATGGCGAGCGGACCACTGGCCGCCGGCGTCATCTGGCGCATGGCACGCACCAGCCAGAGACTGGCCGGAATCAGTACCAGGACAAAGACGAGCGCCAGCAGGGACGGCCAGATCGACTGGGTCATGCTCAGGCCTTGCCCATCCGGCGCATGCGCTCGGCCGGCGTGACAATATCGGTCAGCCGGATGCCGAATTTCTCGTTGACCACCACCACCTCACCCTTGGCGATCAGGCAGCCATTGACGAAAACGTCCATCGGGTCTCCCGCCATCGTCTCCAGTTCGATGACCGAACCTTGCGCCAGCTGCAGGATCTGCCGGATCGGCACCCGCGTGCGACCCAGTTCGACACTGAGCGTCACCGGGATATCCATCACCAGGTCGATGTCCTGGGTCGGGCCCGAGGCACCCATGGCACTGTCCGAGTCAAGAGGCGAGCGCCAGGTGTCGCTGATTTCGTCCTGATGCTGGGCCGGGTCGGCGATAACGGAGTCGGTCATCTTCAAGCCTTGTGGGAACTGCCAGAGGCGCCATCGCCCTGACCAATGAACTTCTGAACGCGCAATGCCAGGCGCTCGTTGTGGGTGCCGTACTGGCACAGCATGAAAGGCACCCCCTCGATGGCCACATCCAGGGCCTCGGGAATACGGCATTCCAGGACCTGTCCCACCCTCAGGTTGAGCAGGCCACGTACCGTTGTTTCGATATCGGTCAGATGCGCCACCACTTCGACCTGGGCATCGCCCAACTGATGGCTCACCACATCGACCCAACCCGGATCGCCTGCTGAGCGCGGCCCCTGCGCAGGTGCGAACAGTTGCGCATGCACCGGTTCGAGGCTGGTGTAAGGAAGGCACAGGTGAAGCTCGCCCTTGAGCGAGCCGATCTCGATCTTGAAGGAGACGCTGGCCACGTTGTCAGACGGGCCCGCGATCGCAAGGACCTGCGGATCGGTGTCAGCGCCGAGATACTCCATCTGCAATTCATGGACTGGCTGCCAGGCCTCGCAGTACTGGCGAATCGCGAGCTGGACCACGCGCAGGATGATGGATTGTTCGGTCGCAGAGAAGCTGCGGCCCTCGATGGGGGTAGGGGTGCCTCCCCCTCCAAACAGGCAATCGACCAGGGCATCGACCAGGGAGGGATCGAGCACGATCAGGCCGCTGCCAGAGAAAGGACGCAGGGCGACGAGGTTGGCGCTGGTGGGACTGCCAACCTTGCGCAGGAAGGTAGCGAAGGTCTGCATCTGTACCGGCGCTGCGGAGACCACCGGCGGCTTGCGCAGCAGGCCCGTCAGCTCGTCGGTAAACGCCTTCACGAAGCGCTCGTGAATCTGCTCAAGGCCGGGAACCGGACCGCGCACCACACGGGTGGCGTTACCCAGGTCGTAGGGCCGGGGCTCCGAGGAGGCAGGGACCGGCTCCTCACTGACGAACTCTGCCGCAGGTGCATCCTGCAGCAGGGTATCGACTTCATCCTGTGAGAGCCCGATGTTGTCCATGAGGCTTACTGCACGATGAATTGCGAAAAATGGACTTGCTCGATAGGGTTGGGAGGCGGCTCCTTGCGCTTGGACTTCTTGGGCCTGGCCTTGCTGTCCTTGTCGCTTTCGCCCTTGGTCTCGGCATCACCCTCTCCCGCCTTGGCCTTCTTGGGCTTGGCCTCGGTGTCCTCTTCCTGCGGGGTCCAGCCCAGCGGAAGCGCGGTGGCAATGGCGATTTCCTCGGCGAGCCGGTCCTTGCCTTCGCTGGAGAGCAGTTCCTTGGACTCTTTCGAGGAAATGAGCTTGAGCAGGTTGTGGCGGATTGCCGGCATGTAGGCCTTGATCTCCTCGGCCACCTTGGGATCCGAAATCTGCAGGGTCACCGATATCTGCGCCATCTTCTCGGCATTGGTGTCGGCAAGATTGACCGTGAAGGCATCCATCGGCACGAAGATCGGCTTCTTGGCGTGTTCCTTGCCGGCCGGGTGACCATCTTCCTCGGCCGCTTCCTTGGCCTTTTTCTGGGCCATGTAGTAATAGCCACCACCGCCACCGGCCAAAGCCAGCACCAGGCCAATGATGATCAGGAGCTTCTTCTTGCTCTTCTTCGGTGCGCCTTCTGCGGCCGCTGCGGCTGGCGCAGCACCTTTCGCTGCCATGTCGTTTCACTCCGGGACTCGATTCAGACCATTGTCGGTCGCCCCGCCCGAAAACATAAGCGCGATAAGGCGGGTCGAGCCCGCCCTATTCAGGCAAACAGGCTCAGTCCGGCCGCCGGTCTTGCCATTTGCCGCCGTCCGTCGGTCCCGGCAGGCATACCGTCTGTCGGCACGCTGGACGGCAGGCTGCGGGAGCCGTGAACGGACGGCTGGGAACCCTGACCCGAGGCCTGTCCATCGCGGCCTGCGGCAGCCCCCTGCCCACCGCGTGCCTGATCGCCCTGCGACGCCAGACTGCCTGCGCCCATGTCGGTTGCAGCACTGTTTGCACTGTCCTGTACCGGTGCCGCGGTCAGCGCACGCACCCAGCTGTCCTGCAGTTCGACCCCCTGATCATGCAGCAGGTCGCGCAGCTGACCCAGGCTTGACTCGATCGCCTGACGCGTCTCGCGCATCTCGGCGCGGAAATCCACCTCGACGCGGTTGTCCTGATGCCGGATCTCGATCAGGACGGGACCCATGTCCGGGGGGTTGATGCTCAACTCGGCATGGGTAATGCCTTGTTGGGTGAGGATGCTGACCTGGCTGCTGAACTGCTGCACAAACTCGGGATCATTCAGCGGCGCGGCGACCTGAACCTGTACCGCGGGCATGGCTGGCGCTGGGGCCGAGCTCCCCTGCGCCGGGGCAGCTGCCTGCAGCATCGATGCGCTGTTCGTGCCAGCCGCGGGGTGCAGACGATCTGCCTCCAGCCCGTGGGTATCAATGCGCGGGGCACTGGCAGTCGTCAAGGACGCATCGGCCGACTCGGGCGTACGCAGCGGGGCAAGCGGGCTATCCGGCGCCTGGCTTCCTGCCAGGTCACGCAGGGTCCCAGGCTTGCCATCCTTGTTCTTGTCGAGCGCGACCTCGTCGCCACGCGCAGCACGGCGCGTCTCGTGGGCGGCGCCATGGGCCACATCCTGGTGTCCGCGCAGGGAGGCATGCAGGGCTCGCCGGACAGCCTGCGAAGGGGTACTGCCCTGAGAAGCGGCACCAGCGGTGCCAGTGGCCGCAGCGTCCTCCTTTTCACCGGTGCTGGCCGTTGTCGCCGCTGTCTGGGCCTGCGCGGGCGCTTGCATCAGCGCCGACGAAGCTTCCGGAGCCACCATGGCAGGGACCGGCTGGGCAGTCAGGCTGACCGGCATCGCTGCCTGCGCACCGGATGCCGCGCCAAGGCCATCGCCCTCGGGACCGATCTGGGTGGATTTCGCGCGCACTGACTTCAGATGCCGCGCCATCATCGCCTCGAAACTGGACGGCGGCGCACCCGCATCGGCATTATCTGCCTGGCCGCTGCGGGTATCAGCCTGTCGCCGGGTCAGGGCCTGCTGGGCTGCGGCCGCGTCGGTGGTTCGGACGGAAAAGCTGTTCATGTCGATTTTCTCCTGGCGGCCATCTGGCCCGCCCGCTCATCGGTACTGCGTTGTTCGGATTTCAACTGTCTTTGCTGCTGGCGGGCCTGGCGAAGCTGTACCAGTCGCTCCATGCTGCGCAGGCGGATGGCGGCGCTCTTGACCTGTTCCTGCACCTCATCGGCATGGCGCTCCTGGCGGGCTACCGCCTGGCCTTGCTGATCGATCGCCTGATCCAGCTTCCGGCCAAAGCCGTGCAGGACGAGCTGTTCCTGCCCGCTGGAGAGCTGGCCAGCACGCGGGGCCCGCTGGCGTTGCTGCTCCTGCCGGTACTGCCGCAGCATGGCATCGGTGTCCATCGCCTGCCCCAGCTGGCGTTGCGCCTGGCCGAGACGGCCCTGGGCCTCACGATGATTGCGCTCGGCCTGCTCGATCAGCAACTTGAGGGTCTGGCTTTGATTCAATTCACACCATGATCGGCTGGTTTTCCTGCACGTTCAGCAGGCTGTTCATGCGCGCCAGGGTTTCGCCAAAGCCGGCACGCTCTTCCATGCCTTGCTGCAGGAAGGCCTCCAGTGCCGGCCGCAGGCTCAGGGCCCGATCCAGTTCCGGGTCGCGGCCGGGCACATAGGCACCTACTGCCAGCAGGTCGGCGCTGGCCTGGATGCGACTCCACATCCCTCGCAACAGGCGCGCGTTGAAGCGATGCGATTCATCGCTGACGTTGTGCATCACCCGCGAAATGGACTGTTCGATGTCAATGGCCGGGAAATGCCCCTTCTCGGCCAGCGCCCGATTGAGGACAAAGTGGCCATCGAGAATGGCACGCGCGGAGTCAGCAATCGGGTCCTGCTGGTCGTCTCCTTCGGCAAGCACCGTGTAGAAGGCGGTGATCGACCCCCCACCCTGCGGTCCATTGCCGGCACGCTCCACCAGTCGTGGCAACAAGGCAAACACCGAGGCGGGATAGCCTTTGGTCGCGGGCGGTTCGCCCAGCGCCAGTGCCACTTCACGTGCCGCCATCGCATAGCGGGTGAGCGAATCCATCAGCATCAGCACGCGCTTGCCACGGTCGCGCCAGAATTCGGCGATCGCGGTGCAGTAGAGGGCGGCCTGCATGCGCAGCACTGCCGGCTGATCGGCAGGAGCCACCACCACCACCGACTGGTGGAGGGCCTGCCCACCGAGGATCTCTTCGATGAATTCCTTCACCTCGCGACCACGCTCGCCGATCATGCCGACCACGATCACGTCGGCCTCTGTATAGCGTGCCATCATCCCCAGCAGCACGCTCTTGCCGACACCGGAGCCTGCGAACAGGCCCAGGCGTTGGCCCTGGCCCACCGTGAGCAGGCCATTGATGGCGCGCACCCCCACATCGAGAGGCTGTCGCACCGGCGAGCGGTTCATCGCATTGAGCGGACGGCGATGGATCGGCTCCATCAGGCAATCATTCAAGGGACCCAGGCCATCCATCGCATGGCCCTGGGCATCCACCACCCGACCGAGCAGGCCCTCGCCAATGGGCAGGACACGCAGACGGTCCTCGACGCGACGGCGCGGCGGGTGCGGCTTGCCCAGTACCGGCTTGATGCGGGCACCGGGAACCGGTCGGACCCGGGCTCCGGGCAACAGGCCCAGCGTATCGCCGGTCGACATCAGATAGAGCGCGTCATCGTCGAATCCGACCACTTCAGCCTCGACGGTCACCCCGGCACTTTGCTGGATGCGGCAAATGCTGCCCACCGGCAGGCGCAGGCCCTGGGCCTGCAGGGTCAGCCCGGTCACCCGCGTAAGACGGCCTTCGATGAAGGGCTGCGGTGGTGTGGCCAGCCCGAGCAGATGCTCATCGAGAAACCGGGTCCAGTCGGCGGCAACGGTCATGAGTGCAGCGGCTCCTCACTGTCGATACCGCTTTGACGCAGACTTTCCTGCCAGCGACGATCCAGATCGTTGTCGATCTCGCAGGAATGGGTATTGATGCGGCAGCCGGAACGGGCCATGGCTGCATCGGTCACGATTTCAATCTCTCCCAGGCCCAACTTTCCGACCAGGGCTGCACGCACCACCGTTTCATCATCAGGATGCAGGGTGATGCGCACCGGATGGTGGCCCGGCAAAAGTCCGGACAAGGCTTCCTGAACCACCGGCAAGGCCGCCTCCGGATCGTGTTCGATATGGTGTCGCACCGTGACCGAGGCCAGACGAACCGCCAGTTCAATGATCTGGCGGGCAATCTGCTGCTCGGCCTGCTCGACCTGGCCGGCAAAGCCCTCGTACAAGGTACTCAGTCGCTGCTGATACTCCTGCTCGATGCGCTGCCGGACATTGGCAAGTGACTGGTCATAGCCGGCGCGCAGTTCGCGACTGGCCTCTTCGCGGCCCTGCTTCATGCCCAGTGCGAAGGCCTGTTCGGCAGTCATCTCCCACAGCGCCTTGCCACGTGCAGGGGCTTGCGCCTGTCCCAGGTCGCTGATCCAGGCACGTGCCGGCTGTGGGGAGGGCATCGACATGCCCAGCGCGGCTGGTCGCCAGGGCTGGATGCGGTCGTTCTTGCGGTAGTCAGACAAAATCATCTCCACCGCCGGTATTCAGGGTGATCTGACCCTCATCGCCCAGGCGCCGGACGGTCTGCAGGATTTCCTTCTGCTGGGCCTCGACATCGGCCAGGCGTACCGGCCCCTTGGACTCGAGGTCCTCACGCAGGGTCTCGGCCGCACGCTGGCTCATGTTGCTCAGGAACTTCTCCCGCAGATCGGGCTCGCAGCCCTTCATGGCGATGATCAGCGTATCGTTGGGCACCTCGCGCAGGACCATCTGGATGGCCTTGTTGTCCAGCTTCATCAGGTCCGTGAAGATGAACATCTGGTCCGCGATCTTCTGCTGCAATTCAGGATCCTGCTGCCCGATGGCCTCCAGGATCGGCTGATTGCTGGCACCGAGAAAATTCAGGATGTCGGCTGCTGTCTTGATCCCGCCGACCTCGATCTTCTTGGCACTGCCCTTGCCGGACATCACGCGGTCCAGCACCACCGACAGGTCCTGCATCGCGGCCGGTTGAATGCCCTGCAGGTTCGCAATCCGGGTAATCAGGTCAGAGCGGATCTGCTCCGGCATCAGCTTCATGACCTTGGCCGCCTGATCACCCTCCAGATGCGCCAGCACCGAGGCAATCACCTGGGGGTGCTCATCGCGCAGCAGGTCGGCCACCGCCTGCCCGTCCATCCAGCGCAAGGTGTCGATGCTGCTGGTCTCTCGGCTCTCGAGCACCCGGTCGATGATCAGGCCTGCCTTGTCCCGCCCCAGGGCCTTGTCGAGCACCGAGCGCACGTAGGCATCGGCATCAGGCACGAGCGGGGTAAAACTGCCCGACTCATCCGAATACTTGCGCAGGGCTTCCTCGACCTTGTCAGGGCTGACGCTTTGCAGCTCCGTCATCGCACTGACGATCCCCTCGACCTCCTTGGGATCCAGGCGGCGCAAGACCTGGCTGGCCGCCTCCTCGCCGATCGCCATCAGCAGCACGGCGCTGCGGGTGATGCCTTCACTCATGATGCGGCCTTATTCCTTGGCCCAGGTCTTGACGACGTTTGCCACGGCCGCTGGATCCTGTCGCGCCTCCAGGAGGATGCGGTCCAGCGGAACGCCCTGTTGGGCCGACATGTCGCCCAGTTCGAGCGGGTTGGCGACCGTCGCATTGACGCGGCGCGCTTCGGCCTGCTCCTGGGCGGCCTTGACCACCGGCTTGATGGCCTTGTTGATGATGATCAGGGCGAGCAGCAACAGGCCGGTGTACTTGCCGACCTCCTTGGCGATGTCCCAGACCCAGGCCTGCTTCCAGATCGGAACCTCGGGGTCCTTGGTCTGCGCCTCGGCCGTGAAGGCCGCGTTGACCACGCTGACCGAGTCGCCACGGTCCTTGTTGAAGCCGACGGCATCCTTGACCAGGGAGGTCATCTGCGCCAGGCGTTCCTGGCTGATCGGGGTGTAACTGGCCTTGCCCTGCTCGTCCACCTTCTTGAGGTCATTGAGCACCACGGCGACGCTCAGGCGACGGGTCGTCCCGCTGGGGTTGCGCGTCACCCGGACCGTCTTGTCAAGCTCGTAATTGGTGGTGGCATCGCGCTGGCGGGCCGTTGTTCCGGCAGCCGCACCGGCGGCGCCCGGGGCGGCGTTCTGGGCACCGGCGACCGGTTGGGCCGCACCATTGGCGGGGGCACTTGCAGCAGGCGCAGGCTGATTGCTCAGCGCGCCGGGCACGCCGCTCGCGGTGGCGGCATTGCCCCCGGCAGCACCCGGTCCCTCCGAGGTTTGCTGGCTGCGGATGGCCGCTTGTTCGGGGTTCTGGTTCGGCTTGTACTGCTCGGCGGTGGATTCGCTTTGCGAGAAATCCAGATCGGCACTGACCTGGGCCCGTACATTGCCCTTGCCCACCAGGGGTTCGAGCAGTTCGATCACGCGCTGGGCGTGGGTGTTCTCGACATTGCGGGTAAATTGCAGCTGGGAGGCATCGTGGCCATTGCCATTGTCGCCATCATCGGACAGCAGGTTGCCGGTCTGGTCGATGACGCTGACCTGCTTCGGGTTGAGATCATGGACCGACGAAGCCACCAGATGCACGATACCGGCAATACGGGCCCGATCCAGGGTATGGCCGGCATGAAGGCTGACCACCACCGAAGCGCTGGGCTTTTGCTGATCGCGGAAAAAGCCGCTCTGGGCGGGCAATGCCAGATGCACGCGTGCCGAAGAAACCGCCGCCAGGGACTGGATGGACCGGGCCAGTTCGCCCTCCAGGCCACGCTGGTAATTCATCCGCTCCTGGAACTGGGTGACACCGAATTTCTGGTTTTCCAGCAGTTCGAATCCGACCGTTCCCCCTTTGGGCAGGCCCTGGGAGGCGAGCCGAAGGCGAAGGTCATGCACCTGTTCTGCCGGCACCATGATCGCCCCGCCGCCCTCCGTCATTTTGTAGGGGATGTTCATCTGGGTCAGGGTCGCGATCACCGCGCCTCCATCGCGGTCACTCAGATTGGCAAACAGGATCTTGTAATTAGGCGTCTGGCTCCATAGGTAAGCGGCCGCAGCTACGGCTGCCAGCGAGGCCAGGCCGATGGCCGCGGCGATTTTCTGCCCCATGCTCAGGCGGGCAAGGAAACTGTCAGGAGGCTGAGTCGGAGTCAGGGCTGCTTCCATGGAGTCTCGGTGTCGGTTGCGCTGGAAATGACATATGCCGCGGGAAAGCCGCGGTCGGCCGGACTGCATGCGCAGCACCGGGTCTGTCCCGATTATGGGCAGCCCCCGGAAAACTTAAGCGCCGAATAGACGGGTCAAAGCCGTGCTTATGGGCACTAAAGTTCGCGCTCGTCACCCCAGAATGGCACCAACCCGGAAAGGGAGACATTGCCATGCCCACAGGAATCGAATCGCTGAATCTGCGCCTGAACCCGCAACTGGGGGCAGGCAGCCGCTCGCCGGTCAACGCCGGCAGCAAGGCCGTTCCATTTGACCAAGCGCTACAGCAGGCGCTAAAGGCAGTCAGCCAGACCCAGAAGGAATCGAGTCAGGCCCAGATCGCCCTGCAGACCGACAAGGAAGGCGCCTCGATCGAACAGACCATGATCTCGATGCAACGATCAAACGTCGCTTTCACCGCGGCCGTGACTGTTCGCAACAAGATGGTGTCGGCCTACTCTGAAATCATGAACATGCAGGTCTGAGCCTGCGCCAGGCAATGTCCAGGGCATTGACGTAGACCTGTACCGTCCGTTCATCCTGGCTTCCCAGCCGGATGAAATCCAGACCCAGACGGCGCATGCCCCGTGCATCGATCGCCTCATGGACGTGGCGGATCGCAAAATCACAGCGAAAGGCCGTATGGCCGGGCAGGTGCAGGAAACAGCCTGAGAGCGCCTGGTTACGGGTGACACCATGCAGGCTGGCCGGAACCTCCACCAGCAGTCCGCCGACACTGATGTCGAGCACCTTGACCTCCTCGAACTGCCCGGTCCGGCCCGGAATCGGCACCAGGCAGTGGGACGGATGCGACTCCAGCGGCCGGACCCGGTAAGCATTGCGCCGCTGCAGGCGGTAGAGCACCGTGGGTCCATCGCTCTCGAAAACCGCCTCGCCATCGCGCTGGGTTGCCCGCAAGGCGGCCAGACCGAATTGCACCTTGATGTGATCGATGAAGCCGACCACGGTGACCGCCCCGGCCGCTGCCAGATGGTCGGCCCGGCCGTCATTGAAGGCACGGTCAAAAAAGAGCTGGGAGTGGGCATCATCGAGCGCGACCAGCTGGCTGATCACGAAACGCTTGGGATCGCGATCCAGGGACATCGTCAGCGCGATACGCTTGTCCAGCAACTGTCGAAGGACGGCCTGCGCCTCCAGCTGACTGTGGACCCGGTAGGGCTCGAGGTGGGCGCGCTCGCGCTCCGGCTTTTGCTCGACAGGATTGGGCTGCGCCATGAGATTGCTCAGTTGCCCCGACCAGGGTTCGGTGATCTTGCGGATTTGGGCGTCATTTTCCACGATTTTCTTCAGGATGCTCAGTCTTTCGAGGCGTTGCTTCGCGTCCAGCGACTGATACGTATCGGACTTGCGCAACCGGTTCAGTATCGCCAGGCTTTCGGTGCTCAAATGGGCAAAAGCCTCCCATCGGCCATCGCTGGCGGCACTGACCATGCGGGCCGTGACACTTTCGATCGTCCGGTAGGCGAGCAAGGCAGACCCGGGTGCAAGCGCCTGCTCCATCAGTTGCGCCCTTGTTCCAGGGTGCGCCAGGCATCGCGCAAGGGGGTCAGCAGGTCAATCACTTCGCGCAGCGGTGCAGCGTCATTTTTCACATGGCCGATCAGCAATCGGTTGCACATGTACTGATACAGCTCATTCAGGCTGGTGCTGATCTTGCCAACCTTCCGGTCGAGGCTGGCGCGCATGTAC
>JAPOKJ010000066.1 GCA_029977705.1 Burkholderiales bacterium
GTGATGCTCACCCTGGCCATTGGCATGCGTCAGAGCTTCGGGCTGTTCCAGCCGCACATCATCAAGCAACTGCACATCACGGCCGCGGACTTTTCGCTGGCCATTGCCATCCAGAACATCGTCTGGGGCCTGACCCAGACCTTCGTCGGCATGGTGGTCGACCGCGTCGGTGCCCGCCCCGTCACAGTGGCCGGTGTCTTCATCTATGCCGCTGGCCTGGGCCTGACCCTGGTCGCCACCAATACCGTGGTCCTGACCCTGGGCATCGGCGTGTGCGTCGGCCTGGCGCTGTCGTGCTGCGCCTCCAATGTGGCGATGAATGTCACCTCGCGCACCGTCTCGCCGGCCAAGCGCAGCTTTGCCATGGGCGCGGTGTCCTCGGCCGGCTCGCTCGGCCTGATGCTGACCTCGCCGCTGGCCCAGGGCCTGATCACCACCGAAGGCTGGCAGGTGGCGATGATCGCCTTCCTGGGCCTGGTCGCGGTGATGCTGCCGGCGGCCTGGTCGGCAGGCATCGCCGACCGCCTGCAGGTGGAGAAGCCGGGCGGCCCCTCACAGTCGATCAGCCAGGCGATCAGCGAGGCCGCCGCGCATCGCGGCTATGTCACCCTGGCGCTGGCCTTTTTCGTGTGCGGCCTGCAACTGGTGTTCATCACCACCCATCTGCCCACCTATCTGGACATCTGCGGCATGGACCCGTCGGTCGGCGCACAGGCCCTGGCCCTGATCGGCCTGTTCAATGCGCTGGGCTCGCTGCTGTTCGGCTGGCTGGGCGGGCGCTACTCCAAGCGCCATCTGCTGGGCGGCATCTACATCCTGCGCTCGCTTTTCGTCACCGCGTACTTCATGACCACCCCGAGCCCCACCACCACCCTCATCTTTGCTGCTGCGATGGGCACGCTGTGGCTGGGCGTGGTGCCCCTGGTCAACGGCCTGGTGATCCATCTGTTCGGCCTGCGCTATGTGGGCACCCTCACCGGCCTGGCCTTCTTCAGTCATCAGGTGGGTTCGTTCATCGGCGCCTGGGGTGGCGGCCTCATCTATACCTCACTGGGCTCCTACGAATGGGCCTGGAAGGGCGCTGTGATCATCGGCATCATGGCCGGCCTGGCGCAGATGATGATGGATATCCGGCCGGTGGAGCGGATGCGGGCTGAGGCGGCCTGAAAGAACGGAACCCTTCGCCGGGCAGGGACTTGCGGCCACGCCGCACAAGAGGCTTGGGGCCTCGCGCAGCGCAGCATTGTCAGACGGTCCACACTGTGTTCGAATGCTTCGGCGACCCCGTAGAGGGACTCGCGCATTCACAAGAACCAGGAGACATTCGTCCATGCCCGATATCGCACGCCGACAACTGATGCTGGCCGGTGCCGGCCTTGCCGCCGCGCCCCTGCACAGCGCCCATGCCCAGAGCGGCCCCTACCCCAACCGAGCCGTCAAGATCATTGTCGGTGCTGCCCCGGGTGGCCTCAGTGATGCCTATGCCCGCCTGTTCGCCGAGCAGTTCACCGCACGCTTCAACCAGCCCTGCATCGTCGAGAACCGGGCCGGTGCCAGCGGCATCATCGCCACAGAGGCGATGATCAAGTCACCGCCCGATGGCTATACCCTGCTCTCAACCACCACCGGCATGCTGTGGCAGACACGCGTGCTGTATCGCAAGCTGCCCTTCGATCTGGCCAAGGACATCGCACCGATCACCGTCTTCCCATCTGGCCCGCTGATCGTCGCGGTGCAGGAGAAGACCGGCGTGCGCAACCTGAAGGAGCTGATCGAGTACGCCCGCAGGAATGAGTGCACCATGGGCTCGTATGCGGTCGCCTCCTATCCGCATGTGCTGGCCGACTCCCTGAACCGCCACCACGGCACCAAGATCCAGGCGATCCAGTACAAGGGCGAGGGTCCGATGTGGGTCGACATGGGTGCCGGTGCAGTCACGATGGCGGTGGGCAGCTACCAGGCCTTTGCCACGGTGCGCGACAAGGGCGTGCGCCCGGTGGCCACCAGCGGCTCGGTGCGCAGCCCCAAGCTGCCCGACCTGCCGCTGCTGTCCGAGCAGGGCCTGACGGCACCGATCGCCAAACTGGAGGGCGGCTTGTCCCTGACCGCGAACTCGGCGGTGCCCTCCGAGATCCTGGACCTGCTGGCCAAGGTGGCGGTCGACGGCAATGACACCCCGCGCGCCCGGGCGCTGCGCGAGAACTTTGCGATCCCCGATGCCACCAAGGGTCGCGCCGAGGCGATCCGTCAATGGCGCGAGGATGCGCCGGTGTGGATCCGCGAGGTGGAGGCGCTGGGGGTGAAGCTGGACTGAGTGGCGCGAGGCCTCACGCCTCATGCCCAAAGGCGCACCGTGCGGCGCCGCGCTCAATCCAGTGGTTTGAGGTCCAGCTCCCGCGCCAGCTTCTGCCAGCGCGCCACATCGTCTTCCAGCTTTCGCTTCATCTCCTCGGGCGCCGCGGCGCCCGGCTCGAGCGCCATGGCGGCCAGGCGCTCGCGCACTTCGGGCGCCTTCATCACCTGAGTGATCGCTGCCGACAGGCGCTCGACCACGGGCTTGGGCAGGTTGGCCGGGCCGAGCACGCCGAACCACTGCTCATAGTCCATGCCGGCAATACCGACCTCGGCAAAGGTCGGCACGTCCGGAAAATCCGGGTTGCGGCGGCTGCCGGTGGCCGCCAGCACCCGCAGGCGACCGGCCTTCACATGCGCGCCGGCACTGGCCATGGTGGTGATGAAGACATTGACTTGCCCACCCATCAAGTCCTGGATGGCAGGAGAAGAGCCCTTGTAGGGCACGTAGACAAACTGCAGTCCGGAGCGGGCGCGAAACAAATCCACCACCACACTGCCAGTGCCGGCGATCGCCATCGTCAGCTTGTTGGGGTTGGCCTTGGCATAGGCGATCACCTCCCTGGCCGTCTTGGCTTCGAAGGCCGGACTGGCGACCAGGAAGGCAGGCGAGCGCGCCACCAGGGCGATCGGGGTGAAGTCCTTGACCGCATCGTAGGGCATCTTGCGGGTGTAGACCGGCGTGCTGCTATGGAACACATCGACCAGCACAAGGCTGTAGCCATCGGGGGCGGCCTTGGCCACTGCATCGGTGCCGATCATGCCGCCGGCGCCGGCCTTGTTCTCGACCACGATCGGCTGCTTGAGCAGGGGCGAGAGGCGATCGGCCAGCATGCGGCCGATGGCATCGGAGCTGCCGCCGACGGGAAAGGGCACGATCAGGCGGATCGGGTGGTTGGGATAGTCCTGGGCAAGGACAGGCCCTGCCATCGCCAGTGCAAAAAGCCCTGCCAGCACGATGTGACGCGCGCGACACCAGGCCTGTTCAACCACAGCGACGGACTTGAGGCCCTGGGATTCGGACATGGATCCTCCTGAAAAGAAAACCAGAGCCGACAGTCTAACGGCGCACACTGCAAGGGCAACAGACCCGCTTGTCCTCAACCCCCGCCAAGCCGGAAAAGGCGGCCCGCATCGGTCAGCAGCAAGACCGCGCCGTCCAGGCCCTGTTTCACATCCCTGATGCGCTCGCCCAGATCCGCATACAGCGATTCACGCGCCAGCACCCGCTGCGCACCTGCATCCAGCGTCAGCCGCCACAGGCTTCGCCCACCCTCGTGGCTGGAAATCGCGCCCATCAGGAGGCTCCCCTGCCATTGCGGGATCAGCGCGCCGGTGTAGAACAGCAGCGCCGTCGGGCCCACCGAGGGGCGCCACATCGTGAGGGCACTTTCAGTGCCGGCGCGGATGGTGCCCCCTGCCCACTGGCAGGTATCGGCCGGGCTGCCGTATTCGCAGCCATGACTGACCAGGGGCCAGCCGTAGTTGCGGCCAGGCCGCGCAATGTTGATCTCGTCACCACCTTGCGGACCATGCTCGGACACCCAGAGCTCGCCAGTCCCTGGATGGATCGCTGCGCCCTGCACATTGCGATGACCGTAGCTCCAGACACCGGGTGCCACTTCACTGCGCCCTGCAAAGGGGTTGTCGGCCGGCAAGGCCCCCGTGCGAGTGATGCGCACGACCTTGCCATGATGGGAGGACAGGTCCTGTGACTTGCCCCTTTGCAAGGCCTGTCCGCGCTCGCCCAGCGTGACGAACAAGTGCTTGTCGCGTCCGAATACCAGGCGCGAGCCAAAGTGCAAGCCCGAGGCCACCTTCTCGCGCATGCGGAAGATCACCTGAGCATCGACCAGCGCGTTGCCGGAAAGGCGCGCGCGCAAGACTGCCGTGCCATTGCGCTGGGGGAAGTCGGGATCGGCCTCGCTGTAGCTCAGATACACCCAGGGTTCGCGCGCAAAGTCGGGGTCGAGCGCCACATCCAGCAGGCCCCCCTGGCCGACTTCTGCCACTGCGGGGACACCCGACAAGGGCTCCCCGATGAGGCGCCCCTGCGCATCAAGCATGCGCAGGCGGCCGGCCTTTTCAGTGACCAGCAGGCGGCCATCGGGCAGGCAGGCCAGCGACCAGGGCTGGCGCAAGGCTGCATTGAGCAGTTGGGATCGGGGTGGGGCAGACTGCGCCGATGCCTGACGGGCCAGGGGCGGCAGGGTCAGGGACAGCAGACCCGCACCCGTCCTTTCCAGGGCAAGCCGGCGGGCCCGGTCATGAGGGCGGGAATGGATGGTCAGGTTCATGGACGATCATTGCTCCTGCGAAAGGGCGGGCCATGCGGCGCGGCAAAGGCCAACCGCCATTGTCTCGCAGGCGACGCGGCAAAGGGCACACCCCACAGGGCCAGCTTCGGCCGGATACGGTTGGGTGGAACTGAAGTTGGCCCTGAGCGCTGATCGTGTCACCATGGTTGCTTCCCAACGCACGATCCGCTGAGCCCCTCCGATTGCTTCGTGAGGGACCCGCGACACCTGCCCTCCATGTCTCATGATTCTCTTTCGCGCCGCCAGGCCTTGCAGGGCCTGGGCGCCAGCGCCCTGAGCCTGTCGGTTGTTCCGCGCCTGGCACAGTCCCAAACGCCAGCCCCCGCACGTGCACCCGGCGGCACTCCTCTGCGCCTGATCGTGCCCTTCACGCCCGGCACCGGCATCGACCTGATCGCCCGAACCACCGGGCCGCGTCTGGCCGAGCGCCTCGGCCGGCCGGTGGTGGTCGACAACCGGGCCGGTGCATCGGGCAATATCGGCACCGAGGCCGTGGTCCGCGCCGCACCCGATGGCAACACCTTGCTGGTCACCGTCAATACGCTGGTGATGAGCAAGGCGCTGTATCCCAGGCTCACATTCGATCCGGTACGCGACCTGGAGCCGATCGCGCAGACCAGCTGGGGCCAGCTGCTGCTGGTGGCCAGCAAGGGCTCGGGCATCAACAGCGCCGCCGACTTCGTCGCACGTGCCAGGGCCAAACCCGGTGCCCTGAACTATGGGTCACCCGGCAATGGGACACCGCATCACCTGGCGATGGAACTGGTCAAGAACCAGGCGCGCATCTTCCTCACCCACATTCCCTATCGCGGCACTGGCCCGGCCGTGACCGATCTGATCGGTGGCCAGCTCGACGTCATGTTCCTGCCGATCCATGTGGCCCTTGTTCACGTCAAGGCCGGCAACCTGAAGGCACTGGCGATCAGCAGCGATGCCGCCAGCCCGCTGCTTCCCGAGGTGCCGCCCCTGAAGGCGCTGAACCTGGGCCAGCTCAATGTCGAGATGTGGTTCGGCATGCTCGGACCACGGGGCTTGCCGCGCGAGTTCGTGGAGCGCATCAACCAGGAACTGAAGACCATCCTGCAGGCGCCCGAGATCCGCACCGCCTTCGAAACCCAGGGCATGACGCCGGCGCACAGCAGTCCGGAACAGTTCCGCAGCCTGATCGAGCGCGACGCCACACGCTGGGCGCAGGTGATCCAGGCGCAACGCATCGTGGCCGACTGAGGAAGAACCATGGACATCATCATCATCGGCGCCGGCCTGGGCGGCCTGACTGCAGCGGCCTGCCTGCTGCAACAAGGCCATCGTGTGCGCGTGTTCGAGCAGGCGACGCAATTGGGCGAGGTGGGTGCCGGCATCCAGATGAGCGCCAATGCCATGAAGGTGCTCGATGCCATCGGCTTGCGGCCGCTGATCGAGCAGACGGTGGTACGCCCGAAGGCCTTCGAGTTCCGTCGCTTCGACGATGGGGAACTGCTGCATCGCCTGCCGCTGGGCGAACAACATGAGGAAAAGCACGGCGCACCGTATTTCCAGATCCATCGCAGCGACCTGCACCAGGCCTTGCAGCAGCGCGTGCGTGCGCTCGATGCGAATGCGGTGCAGGTCAACGCCCGTGCGGTGCAGGTGATCGATGAGTCTGACCATGCTGGCGTGGTGCTGGCCGATGGCCGGCGCGAGACGGCCGAGTTGCTGATCGGCGCCGATGGCATCAAGTCGGTGGTGCGCGAGCATGTGATCGGCAAGGATGCGCCGGTGTTCACCGGCCAGGTGGCCTGGCGCTGTATCGTGCCGACCGAGCGCATCCCGCCGCACTTGCGCACCGACATCGTCTCGAGCATCTGGTGTGGACCGGCCAACCATGCGGTGATGTACTACCTGCGGGCTGGCAGCCTGCTCAACTTCGTGGGCTGCGTCGAGCGCCCGGCCGAGGACGAGTCCTGGACCAGCCTGCGGCCCTGGGAAGAACTGGACGCCGACTATCAGGGCTGGCATCCGATGGTGCGCGCCGTGATCGAACACGTCGACCGCGACCAGTGCTTCCGCTGGACACTGAACAACCGCGTGCCCAGCATGAACTGGAGCCGGGGCCACATCACCCTGATGGGCGATGCGGTGCATGCCACGCTGCCCTACATGGCGCAGGGTGCGGCGATGGCGATCGAGGATGCCGCAGTGCTCAGTCGGGCCCTGGCACTCGACACGCCCTTGCCGCAGGCGCTGCTGCGCTATCACTCGCATCGCGCACCGCGTACCGCGCGGGTGGTGCATGAATCGACCGAGATGGGAGAGCTGTATCACATCAACGATGCGGCGCAGATGAAGCAGGCGTTTGCGGACCGGAACATTGCGAAGTCGCGAAATGAGTGGCTCTATCCTTACAATCCTTGGACTGCGCCGCTGCTGTCTGCTGACGCTTGACGGGCGACCCGGGGTGAGTGGCTCCGCGAATGTCCCTCCGCAGCGCCCATTCGGGCGCCGCTCCTTCCTTCATTTCGCTCCGCCACTCACCCCGGATCACCCGTCAGAAGCAGCGGCACACCACGATTTCTTTGCACACCATTTTTCGAGATGAACGCATGAACCACCCGCCCTGTGTCCGTGCCCCAGCCGCAATTGATTCAAGCATGCACCGCCCTGCGCCTGCCCCTCGGGCTATTCAAGCAGAACGCCGCAAGCTGCTGCAATGGGGCGCGCTGGCCTTGCCCGGTGCGCTGTCGGGTGGGCAGGCTTTGGCGCAGGCCGATGACTATCCGTCGCGGCCGATCACGATGCTCGTGCCGTTTCCGCCCGGTGGCGTAGCCGATGCGGTGGGGCGACCGGTGGCGGAAGCACTGGGGCGCATTCTCAAGCAGCCGGTGGTGGTGGAGAACCGCGCCGGCGCAGGCGGCGGTCTGGGCATGGCACAGGTGGCCCGGGCCAAGGCGGATGGCTACACGATCATGATGGCACTGTCCTCGATCACGATCCTGCCCGAGGCGGACAAGGTGCTGGGCCGTACGCCGATGTATCAACTGGCGCAACTCAAGCCGGTGGCGCGCTTTACGGCCGACCCTACGGTGCTGGTGGTGCATGCCGACAGTCCTTTCCAGAACTTTGCGCAATTCCTCGCCCATGTGCGCAGCCATCCGGGCGCGCTGACCTTCGGCTCCTCGGGTTCGTACGGCACGATGCATGTGCCGATGGAGATGCTCAAGGCGGCCACGCGCAGCTTCATGGTCCATGTGCCCTATACCGGCGCCGGGCCGGCCGTGGTGGGACTGCTGGGCAAGCAGGTCGATGCGCTGGCCACCGGGCCAGCCAGCATCGTCCAGCACATCAAGGCCGGCAAGGTGCGGGCGCTGGCGCACTGGGGCGAGGGCCGGCTGGCCTCGCTGCCCGAAGTGCCCAGCCTGGCCGAACTCGGCGTCAAGATCAACTTCGCACAATGGGCCGGCCTGTTCGTGCCGGCCGGCGTACCGGAAGCGGTCATGCTCAAATTGCGCGAGGCCTCGAAGGCTGCTGCCACCGACCCGCGCGTGGTACAGGTGCTCAATGGTGCGGGGTCTCCGATCCAGTATCTGGATGCGCCCGAATTCGACCGCTATGTCAATGCCGAGGCCGGCGTGATGGCTGCAGCCGTCACGCGCATTGGCAAGGTGGACTGAGCCAATCCAAAGGATGAACCATGACCCAAGCCCGACACTTCGACCTGCTGATCCGCGGCGGTACCGTCATTGACGGCACCAAGGCGCCACGCTTTGATGCCGATGTGGGCGTGACCGCAGGACGCATTGCCGCCATCGGCGACCTGAGCGGATGCACCGCCGCAGACACGATCGATGCAACAGGCCGCATCGTGGCCCCCGGCTTCATCGATGCCCATACCCATGACGACCAGGCCTTGTTCTCAGACGCCGGCATGGATTTCAAGGTCTCGCAGGGGGTGACCACGGTGGTGGTGGGCAACTGCGGCATCAGTGCCGCACCCCTGAAACCTGGCATGGACCTGCCCATGCCGCTGAGCCTGATCGAGGCACCGCCCGAGCGCCGCTATACCCGCTTTCGCGACTATCTGGATGCGCTCAAGGCCACGCCCTCGGCGCTGAATGTCGCAGCGATGGTGGGTCATTCGACGCTGCGGGCCGTCACCATGAGCGACCTGAATCGCCCCGCCAACGAGGCCGAGATTGCCGCGATGCAGGCCCATGTGCAGGAGGCGCTCGACGCTGGTGCCATCGGCATGTCGACCGGCACCTTCTACCCCCCTGCGGCCAAGGCGACGACCGAGGAGATCATCGCAGTGGGCCAGCCACTCACGGCCAAGGGGGCGGTGTATGTGACCCATATGCGCGATGAGGCCGACAAGGTGATGGAGGCGCTCGATGAGACCTTCCGCATCGGCAAGGCCCTGGGCATCCAGGTGGTGGTCTCGCATCACAAGGTGCAGCATCCCCGCAATTTCGGCAACACCCGCAAAACGCTCGCCTTCATCCGCGAGACGATGCAGCAGCAACGGGTCTGCCTGGACTGCTATCCCTACACTGCCGGCTCGACCATGATCCGCAGCGATCAGGGCATGCTCGATGGCAAGGTGCTGATCGCCAGCAGCACGCCGCATCCGGAATGCGCCGGCCGTGACCTGGCCGATATCGCCGCCGAGTGGGGCGTGGACCGCCATGAGGCAGCCAAACGCCTGCAGCCGGGCAGCGCCATCTACTTCATGATGGACGAGCAGGATGTGCGCGACATCCTGGCCTTTGACCAGACCATGATCGGCTCGGACGGCATCCCGCTGGGCGACAAGCCACATCCACGCCTGTGGGGCACCTTTCCACGCGTGCTCGGCCACTACAGCCGCGAGCTGGGCCTGTTCCCGCTCGAGACAGCGGTATGGAAGATGACCGGCCTGACGGCGCACAACTTCGGACTGCAGGGGCGCGGCACGATTGCCGAGGGCCAGGCCGCCGACCTGGTCGTCTTCGATCCCGAACGCATCATCGATCGGGCCAGCTATGCAGATCCGAAGCAGCCAGCGGCCGGTATCGACGCCGTGCTGGTCAATGGGGCCCTCACCTGGCAGCAGGGCCGGCATCTGGGTACCCGCCGGGGCCAGGTGCTCTCCAGAACGGCTCCTTGAAAAGGGCACGGCGAAACCCCATGAATGACCATCCGGGCGCCCGCCGGCGCCAACTGATCGCGCGCCTGCCGGCCCTGGGTCTGGCGGCCTTGCCGGTGGCTGCTGCAAGGCTGGCGCAGGCCCAGGCGGGCAGCTACCCCAGCAAGCCGGTGCGCTTTGTGGTGGCCTTTCCGGCCGGCAGCGCCACCGACCAGACGGCGCGCCTGGTGGCGCAGCAGATCACCAAGGTCACCGGTCAGTCAGTGGTGGTGGACAACCGCGGCGGCGCCAACGGCTTCATCGCGGCCGAGGCTGTCGCCAAGGCTGCGCCCGATGGCTACACCGTGCTGGTCACCACCGGCACCACCCATGCCGCCAATCCCGCCCTGTTCAGGAAACTGCCTTACGATCCGGTGAAGGACTTCACCCCCGTGACGCCGCTGTCCCTCGGGGGCTTCATCCTGGTGGTCGCGCCGGGCTTTGCGGCGCAGAATGTCGCCGACCTGGCCCGCCTGGCCAAGGCCAGTCCCGGCAAGTACAGCTTTGCCAGTGGCAACGGACCGAGCCGTATCGGCGGCGAGATGTTCAAGATGATGAGCGGTGCCGATCTGCTGCATGTCCCGTACCGCGGCGCACCGCAGGCGCTCAACGACCTGATGGCCGGTCAGGTGTCGATGATGTGGACCGATACCCGCACCGGCGTGCCGCTGGTGCAGGCGGGCAAGCTCAAGGCGCTCGCGGTCACCAGCCGGCAGCGGATGTCGACCCTGCCTCAGGTGCCGACCATGATCGAGCAAGGCTATCCCGATTACCTGCTGATCAACTGGGTGGGGGTCTACCTTCCGGCGCGAGCGACACCTGAACTGGTCACGCGCCTGAACAGCCTGCTGCACGCCGCCGTCAAGGCCGAGATGGTCAACCTGATCGCCAACGGCGGCGAGGCCCTGATCAGCTCGCCCGAAGAATTTGCACGCCTGCAGGCCAGCGACACCGCGATGTGGGCCCGTGTCGTCAAGGCCGCGGGCATCGAACCGGAATGAGCGCCATGAATGAAACTGTCTGCCCACCGGCCAAGGGCCTGCTCGCCGGCATCAAGGTGATCGACCTGACCTCGGTGGTGATCGGGCCGCTGTGCACCCAGATCCTGGCCGACCACGGCGCCGAGGTGATCAAGGTGGAAAGCCCCGAGGGCGATGTCGGCCGCCACCTGGGTGGGCGTGGCAAGTCGCCCGGCATGGCGCCCAAGTTCCTGCACCTGAACCGCAACAAGCGCTCGATCTGCCTGGACCTGAAGCACCCCGAAGGCCATGCTGCACTGCTGCGCCTGCTGCGCGATGCCGATGTGATGACCTGGAATGTGCGGCCCGATTCGATGGCGCGCATGAAGTTGTCCTACGAGGATGTGCGCGCCGTCAAGCCGGACATCATTTACTGCGGCATGATCGGCTTCGGGCAGGACGGCCGCTATGCTGCGCTGCCGGCCTACGACCCAGTGGTGCAGGGCTCGGCCGGCGTGGCCGGGCTGATGGCCAAGGCCTTTGGCGAGCCGCGTTATGTGCCCTATGTGCTTGCTGATCGTACCGGCGGCCTGATCGCGGTGCAGATGATCGCGATGGCCTTGTTCCACCGCGAGCGCAGCGGTGAGGGCCAGTCGATCCAGGTGCCGATGTTCGAGAACATGGCCACCCAGGTGCTGACCGAGCACCTGTACCACCGGACCTATGTGCCTGCGCTGGGCGAGGCAGGCGATCCGCGCCTCGTCAATGCCAGCTACACGCCGATGAAGACCAGCGATGGCTACATCTCGCTGACGGCCAATACCAATCCCCAGGTGTTTCCGCTGTTCGATGCCTTCGGACTGCCGCATCTGAAGGATGATCCGCGCTTCAACAGCGTTGCAGCGCGCTTTGCCCATGTGCAGGAGTACTTCCAGATCCGGGTCGAGGGCATGAAAAAGCACAGCACCGCCTGGTGGCTCGACTACTGCCAGAAGCACGATGTGCCGGCGGCGCCCTATCACACGCTCGAGTCGCTGATCGATGATCCGCATCTGGCCGACGTCGGCTTCCTGCAGCAGCGCGAGCATCCCACCGAGGGCCGGCTGCTCGACCTGAAGCCGGCCAATACCCTGTCCTCCGGTACCCGCGAGGACTGGCTGCCGGCACCTCACCTGGGCGAGCAGACCCGGCAGATCCTGGCCGAAGCAGGCTTCACGGCTGCACAGATCGAGGCCTTGCTGGCCAGCGGCGCGGCACGCCAGCATCGCGCCGATGCTGACAAGGACCGGCCCTGATCCGCCAAGGCCCCATGCCTGGTGCCAGGCCTTTCCAAGACCCCCATTCCCTGATTTTCCGGAGACTCCGATGTTCGAACTCAAGCAATACGACAGCGTCAAATGCGAGCGCCACGGCGAACACACCCTGGTGGTGACCCTCAATCGGCCCGAGGTGCTCAATGCGATGAATGGCGAGATGGGCCTGGCCATGCAGGACATCCTGCGCAGCCTGCATGAAGATCCGGACTGGGTGCGCTGTGTGGTGCTCACCGGTGCTGGTCGCGCCTTCTGCGCCGGTGGTGACCTGAAGATCCGCAACAACCAGAGCGTGCGCGAGTGGACGCAGTGGCATGAAATTTCGGAGCGCAATGTCGAGCTGCGCATGGAATGCCCGGTGCCCTGGATCGCGGCAGTCAATGGTGCCTGCTATGCCGGTGGCCTGGAAGCGGCCCTGACCTGCGACTTCATCTATGCCGATGCCGGGGCGCGCTTTGCGCTGACCGAATGCAAGATCGGCATCATGCCTGGCAACATGGGCCCGCAGAACCTGGCCCGCGCGGTCGGTGATCGGCGTGCCAAGGAGCTGATCCTGTCAGCCCGGGTGTTCAGTGCCCAGGAAGGCCATCAGTGGGGCATGATCAACGAGGTATGCGAGGCCGGCACCGTGCTCGAGGAGGCCCTGAAGGCCGCCGGACGCATCTGCGACTGCGCTCCCCTGTCGGTGAAGGCCGCCAAGCGCGCCATCCATATCGGCCTGCAGCTGGACCTGCATTCGGCGTTCCGCTACGACCTGGAGTGCTACTACCCCCTGCTCACCACCGAGGACCGCAAGGAAGGGATCGCAGCCTTCAACGAAAAGCGCAAGGCGAACTTCAAGGGCTGCTGAAGCGGCGCCGCGCCGGCCTCAGGCAGTCCTGGGCTGCAGCCACAACTGGCGCGACACCGCCAGCACCTGCCCCTGGGCATCGAGCAGCGCCGTGCCGGCGTGCAGCTTTCGCCCTTCCTGGGCAATCGGCCATCCGAGCACCGCATGCGGCTGCCCGGCTCGCACTGGCGAGAGGATGCGCAGCGTCATGCGCGCGGTGACCATCGGCGAGCCGTCAGGCAGGCGATAGCTCCAAGCAATGCCGGCCGGGCAATCGAGCGCTGCCCAGATGGCCTCGGTCCGGACATGGCCTTCATCATCGGCCAGCCACATCGTCGGTGTCCAGGGTGCCGCCACCATGCCCGTCTCACCCACACCCTCGAGGGGACTGGGCGTGATGCACATGCCGTCGTCGCGCGCCACGCCGCACCCGAAACACTTGGCATAAGGCCAGCTGCTGCGCAGCAGGGCGCGTTCATGGCCACGTCGGCCGGCATCGACACTGGCCGCCAGCGAAGGCAGGGCTGGAAGGTCCAGCTCGAGGGTGTCGCGCTGCGCCTGCGCCAGGGTGGTGCCCTCATGGCTGAGCACCAGGCTGCCATCGGGCTGGGCCAGTACCTGCAGGTCGGTATCGAGCGGCGGCGGCGCACGCAGCGACACGCTCACACCCTGGTCAGCCGCGGTGCCGGCCAGCAAGCGCGCCGCCAGCAGACCTGACACCCAGCCACCATTGGCCGAGGTCGGCGGACCATTGAAGCGGCGATCGATACGCAACGCGGCGTTCATGAGGGCCTTACCACTTCACCTTGCCAGCACCCACATCGAGCACCATGCGCGCCGACAGGTACAGGCGCGGCTCGATGGAGTCGATGTAGATGTACTCGTCATCATTGGAGTGGGCACCGTGACCGCGCAGCCCGAAACTCTCGAGCACACCGCCCTTGGGCTTGAGGCCTGCAAAGGCGGCATCGGTACCACCGCCAGTGGGGGTATCGCGCACTTCCAGCTTCTTGCCCAGCTCGGCAAACACACCCACCGCATGACGGGCCAGCGTGCGCGAGACATCATTGGCCACGAAGGCCGGTCGGCTGCGCAGGAACTCCACCTCGATTTTGGTGTCGGCAATCAGGCGCTGCTGGACCGCCGCCCGCAGGGCCGCCTCCATCTGGTCCATGTCGCCATTGGCATTGGCGCGAATGTCGGCCACTGCCTCCGCCGCAGCCGGAATCACGTTGCGGATCTCGCCGGCCTTGGCCACCGTCCAGTTGATGCGCAGGCCCTTGCTGCGATCGCCGAGATCGCGTGTCTTGAGGATCTGGTGGGACAACTCGTACAAGGCATTGCGGCCGGCATCGGGCGCGGCACCGGCATGCGAGGCCTTGCCGGTCACCTTCAGGGTGGCGATGGCGATGCTGCTGGTGGCCAGGCGCACCCAGTCGCGATCGCTGCCGCCACCCTCGTAGGAGAAGACCGCGTCGTACTCGCCGCCCAGTTTCGTGAACAGGGGGCCGGCGCCAGGCGAACCGATCTCCTCGTCACCATTGATGAGCACCGCCAGTTCGGCGTAATCCTTCAGGCCCAGGCGTTGCAGCATCTCGACCGTGTGCACGATCAGTGCCACCCCGCACTTGTCGTCGGCAATCGCCAGGCCATAGGCACGATTGCCCTCGATGCGAAACGGCTGCTTGGCGCCCATGCCACGCGGATACACCGTGTCCATGTGCGCGATCAGCAGCACCTTCTTCGTGCCGGTACCGGTCAGGCGGCCATAGACCGCATTGCCCAGGGTCGCGCCCTTGAGCAGGATGTGATCGGCCGGGGCGCGCATCGGAATCGACTCGACATTCATGCCCGCCGCCTTCAGGCGCTGGGTGATCCATTGTTCGGCGCGGGCCAGTCCTTCCAGATCGCGACTGCCCGATTCGATCGAGGTCAACTCCTCGAGGGACTTGAGCAGGCGCGGCGTATCGGCGGCGACCGCCTCGCGCAGGCGCGCCACGGCCGGATCCGCCGCGGCCTGGGCATGGGACTCGTCCTGGGTCCAGAGGGCGGCCGTGGCGCCCGCACCAATCAGCGCGGACAGGGCAAGGATGCGAAGGCTTTTCAAGATCAGGCTCCGGTGTACTTGGGTGGGCGTTTTTCGATGAAGGAGGTCACACCCTCGGCGTAATCGCCTGAGGCTACTGCCAGCCCGAACTGGTCGAAGTCCGCATGGCTGACCGCACGGTCCAGCGCAAAGGCGCTGGCATTGATGGCCTGCTTGATCATGCGCATCTGCACCGGCGGCAGGCCGCAGGCCTGCCTGGCAAAGGCAATCGCTGCCTCCAGGACGGCGCCAGGCTTGGCCAGCTGGTCGATGAAGCCCCAGTCCAGCGCTGTGGTCGCCGGCACCTTCTCGCTGAGCATGATCATGCGCTTGGCCCGGGCCGGGCCGACCAGATGGGTGATGCGCGGCACCGCCCCCCAGGACAGGTTCATGCCGCGCTCGATCTCGGGAACATAGATGGTCGAGGTCTCGGAGGCCACCCGCAGGTCGCAACTGGCCGCAATGGCTGACCCACCACCGACGCACCAGCCCTCGATGGCCGCGATCGTGATCGGCTCGATCTCTTCCCAGGCACGGCACATCTTGCCGCCGTTCTGCCATTGCAGGCGGCGTTCGGCAAGGATCGCAGCTGCCATCTCCTGGCGCTCGGGATCGCGCAGGTCGGCCCCCATGCTGAAGTTGTCGGCGCGTCCGGTGAGGATGACGGCAGACAGGGCGGCATCACCCTCGAAGCCTTGCGCCACCCGGCGCAGTTCGCGGCACAGTGCGGCAGACATCGTGTTGCTGCGATGGCCACGATCGAACTGCACGATCGCAATGCGGGCATGGCCATGGGTCTCGTAGCGGACCTTGACCCAGTCGGCGGCAGAAGAGGAATCACTCATGGAAGGGTCCTGGCAACGCAAGGGGACAGAGACGCGGCCGGCGCAGGGACATCGCTCAGGCCGTCAGGGGGTAGCCGGGCATCAGCTGGTAGGGATGCACCCAGCCCGGCAGATGCTGGATACGTGCCAGCCACTTGCCGACCTGCGGATACTCGGCCCAGTCGATGCCGAACTCATCGTTCCAGAACAGGTAGCCGCAAAGCGAGAGATCGGCAATCGTCGGCCGCCCGGCCACCACCCACTGGCGCGTGGCCAGGTGGGCATCGAGCACCGCAAAGGCGCCCTTCATGCGACCACGCAGAAACTCGGTGACCGGCGTCTCGCCAGTCTTGGCCAACTGCAGCAGGTAGCGCAGGGTAGCCGTGTTGGCGGTGAGCTTGTGATTGTCAAACAGCATCCAGCGCAGGATCTCGCGGCGCTCATCGTTGTTGGCCGGACCGAAGCGGCCGAGCCGCTCGGCCAGGTAGTCGAGGATGACCCCTGACTGGCTGAGCACCTGGCCACGGTGCTCGAGCACCGGCACCTCGCCCATCACGTTGACTGCACGGTAGGCAGGGGTGCGTGTCTCGCCCTTGAAGAAGTCGACGAAGCGCGGCGCCCAGTCAGCGCGGCACAGCTGCAGCATCAGGGCCGGCTTGTAGGCATTGCCAGACTGCGCAAAACAGTGCAACACATACTCGGGTCTGCGTTGCGCGGCCTTGCCCGCGCCCGACTGGGGATCAGCCATGGTGCACCTTCACTTCTTGTCTTTCTGCTCGATCGGCAGGCCGGCATTGCGCCAGGCGCCAAAGCCGCCATCCAGGTGCGCCACCTTGGGCAGCACACCCATGTCCTGCACGGTGGAGGTGGCCAGCGCCGAACGCCACGCAGCTGCGCAGAAGAACAGGTATTGCTTGTCGGGATTGAACTCGGGCTTGTAGTACGGGCTGGCCGGATCGACCCAGAACTCAAGCATGCCGCGCGGCGCCAGCAAGGCACCGGGGATCGTGCCGTCGCGGCTGACTTCACGTGGGTCGCGAATGTCGACGAAGACGACGTCGTCACGACCATGCAGGCCCTTGGCCTCCTCGACCGTCATGGTCTTGACACGCGCCACCGCTTCGTCGACCAGGTCCTTGTGGGTGCGCACCTGTCCGAGCCTGGCCGGCTTGACATGCTTGCCGAAAAACTCGAGCGTGCGCTGCAGCGCCAATTCGGAGGAGGCCTGGTGGTAATCCGGATGGCCCGCGCGGTTAAAGCCATGGCCGGCCTCATAGACATGCAGCGGCGCGCCGAAATTGGCCTCCTTCACCTTGGCCACCATCTCGGCGGTGATCATCGGATCCTTGGCGCCAAAGTGGAACATCACCGGAGCCTGGGTGCGCTCATGCAGGAAGGGGACGGTACGACCGCCATAGAAGCCGGCGGCCGGCAGGCCCAGGCGGGTGGCGGCCAGGAAGGCGACCGATCCCCCCCAGCAATAGCCCACCACACCGCAGGGCAGGTTGCGGCCGTGGCCGTCGCGGGCCAGCTGCAACTGCGCCGCGCGGATATCGCGCATCGGCGCATCCATGCCAATCTGGTCGACCAGGGTGCGGCCGCGGGCCACGCCCTCCGGGGTGTAGCCCAGTTCGACATCGGCCTCGACACGGTCGAAGAAACAGGGGGCAATCGCCACATAGCCCGCCTTGGCATACTGCTCGGTCAGCACCCAGCGGATGTGCTCGTTGACGCCGAAGATTTCCTGCACGACGATGACCGCGCCCTTGGGCGCCTGTGCGAATTCGCCTTCCGGTCGGGCAATCCAGGCATGGATCTGCGCGCCATCGCTGCTGGTGAGGGGAACTTTCTCGAGAGTGGCCATGGGAAGTGTCCGGCTGCATTGAAATGACCACCAAGTTTGGCACAATAGCCGCATCCCCGAGGAGACCTTCCATGAAACTTGAACTGTATTTCGGCCCTGGCGCCTGTTCCTTCGTCCCGCACTTCGGCCTGGAGAAAATCAAGGCCGCCACCGGCCAGGATTTCGAGGCCAGGACGGTCAAGCTGCACAAGGGCGAGCAGCGCGCCCCCGAATACCTGGCCCTCAACCCCAATGGCCAGGTGCCACTGCTGGTGGTCGATGGCCAGCCGCTGACCCAGATCGTCGCGATCTGCGATTTTCTCGACCGCAGCTTCCCCAAGGCCGGCCTGCTGCCCACCGATGCCTGGGCACGCAGCAAGGCCTTGTCGGATCTGGCCTGGTTCAACAACACCGTGCATCCCACCTTCACGCACTTTTTCATGCCCTTCAAGTTCGCCGACGATGAAGCCTCGCAGGCCTCGATGAAGGGCAAGAGCGTCAGTCAGTACCGCAAGCTGATCGAACGCATCCAGGACATGGTCAAGGGCGGCACCCCCTTCCTGGGCGGCGCCGAGCCGAACCTGCTCGATGCCTATGCCCTGACGCTGTACCGCTGGGGCGGCATGACCGGCATCGATCCGGCCAGCATTCCCGTGCTGCGCGACTACGTGGACCAGCTGGCCAAGCATCCGGCGATTGCGGCGGCGCTCGAGCGTGAGCGCATTCCGCTGCACACCTACAAACCGGCCTGATCGGCCGGCCGGTGGTGGTCGAGAACAAGGCCGGAGCCAGTGGCCAGATAGGGGCCGCTGCGGTGGCCAAGGCGGCGCCCGATGGCTACACGCTGACGCTCGATGCCTCTTGATTCGCCGTCGATCCAGCGCTCCATCCGAAGCGGCCCCATGACAGCGACAAGGCCTTCCGGCCGATCGGTCTGGTCGCCCTGTTCCCGAATGTGGTGCTGGTGCATGCCCAGTTTCCGGCGCGCAACCTCAACGAGCTGATCGCCACCGCGCGGGCAAAGAAGGATGCCGTGTCCTGTGCCTGCTCAGGCAATGGCTCGGCCCAGCATGTGGCCGGGGCCTTGTTCGAAGCGGCGGCCCGGGTCGAGATGCTGCACATCCCCTACAAGGGCGGTGGTCCGGCACTGAACGACCTGCTCGCCGGCCATGTGCCGCTGTTCTGCGGCACACCACAACAAGGAAGGCGCGCGGCGTCGTGCTCGAGTAGCCCAGGCCCTGGTCGGGGAGCAAGGTTCCTGCCCCTTCCAGTACTGCCGGACCAGCCCGCACGGATGACGATGGCCGGGCACGCACCGCCGATGGACGGTCGTCGGCCGTATCCATTGCGGCAGGCAACGGTCGACAATATGGGCATCCTGTCGGACACGACCCCCATGAGCGCTTGTACGTGATGAACAAGTCCCCTCTCGCCGCCCTGAATCGCCTGTTGCCCGCCGTTGTGCTCGTTGCCCTGCTGCAGGCGGCCACGCCAGGCCGGGCCAACGCCCCGCCCGGGACCCTGGTCAAGCCCGCCGCTGGCCAACTCGAACCCCTCAAGCAGCTCTGCCTGCGCGAAGCGACACGCGACGGGCATATGGGTCACAACAGTTTTCCAGACGAGGTCTACTTCAGGAAGGGCTACACCCTCCAGGCCCTCGATGAGCTGCGTCAGGTCAACGGCCCGGGCGAGCCCTACTACATCGTGCCGTTGCTGGTCAGCGGCGTGCTCTCTCGCACGGCGCAGCAGGTGGAAGTGCGCCGGGAGTGCCAGATCCGGCGTGCTGGCCAACGCGATGCCTATGTGATCCTTGCCAACCGCCAGTCCGAGATTCTCTCCGGTGTCGGCGCCACGCGCGGGCCCGAGGCCTTGAAGCCTTTGTCCCAGATGAGCGAAGCCGAGCGATCAGCGCTCAAGCCCTCGCAGATCGCGGCCCGCTCGGTCGACATGAGGGAGCCGCGCAACCAGGCCATCGCGGCCGAGATGGACCGGCTGGAGGCCCGCTACCTGGATCAGGTCAAGAACCTGTGCAAGGCACGGGCCGATGCCGACCATGGCGCCAGACCTGCCTGGCGCGTCACCCGACTGCTCGGTCGCAAGGACTGGAAGCACAGCCACAATTTCTTCGTCGTGGTGCGCGCGGTCGATGCCTCCGGCAACTACGCCTTCGTCTGCGAAGTCTGGGCCGAGATGCCGCCCGACCAGAAGCATTGGGTGGAAGGTCGCTTCACGGTCGGGCGCTTCTACAAGAACAACGAGGCGGTCATCGTAGAGGGCATGAAGTAGCAGACCTGTCAGGCGCGACGCTTCAGTGCTGCACCAGCCAGGCCCAGGCACTGAGCGTGAAGAAGGCGCCCACCGTCGAGATCATGATGATGGCCGCACTGCGGTCCACATTGGAGTGGTTGCGCTCGGCAAACAGGAACACCGAGCCGGCTGTGGGCA
>JAPOKJ010000104.1 GCA_029977705.1 Burkholderiales bacterium
CAGTGGGTGGTGCCGCTGGTCGGCTTGGGGGCCCCGCGCCCCACCCTGCGGGCCCTAAAAAACACCACCCCGCCGATGCGGCTGGAGCTGAGCCAGCCGGTGCTGGACTTCGATGACATGGCGCAGATCCGCCATATCGAGCACTACACCGGCAACAAGTTCAAGAGCTTCGAGCTGGACATCTGCTATCCGGCCGCCTGGGGCAAGGAGTGCATCGAGGCCCATCTGGCTTCGCTGGCCTCCGAGGCTGCCGATGCGGTGCGCTCGGGCTACAACATCCTGATCGTGTCGGATCGCAAGATGGATGCCCAGCGCGTGGCCATCCCGGCCCTGCTGGCCTGCTCGGCGATCCACCAGCACCTGGTCAACGAAGGCCTGCGTGCCTCGACCGGCCTGGTCGTGGAGACCGGCAGCGCCCGCGAGGTGCATCACTTTGCGCTGCTGGCCGGCTATGGCGCCGAAGCCATCCACCCCTACCTGGCGATGGAGACCCTGGCCGAACTGGCCAAGGGCATGCCCACCGACCTGGGGCCCGAGAAGGCGGTCAAGAACTACATCAAGGCGGTCGGCAAGGGCCTGAACAAGGTCATGTCCAAGATGGGCATCTCGACCTACATGAGCTATTGCGGTTCGCAGATCTTCGAGGCCATCGGCCTGTCCCGCGCCGTCGTCGACAAGTACTTCACCGGCACCGCATCCAACATCGAGGGCGTCAGCGTCTTCGACATTGCCGAGGAGAGCATCCGCCTGCACAAGGCGGCCTTCGGTGCCGACCCGGTGCTGGCCAATGCGCTCGATGCCGGCGGCGAGTACGCCTATCGCATCCGTGGTGAAGAGCACATGTGGACGCCGGATGCGATTGCCAAGCTGCAGCATTCGACCAAGGCCAACAGCTTCAGCACCTACAAGGAATACGCCCGGATCATCAACGACCAGAGCGTGCGCCATGTGACTTTGCGCGGTCTTTTCGAGTTCCGCAACGGGGTGCTCCCGGCAGTGCCGATCGACGAGGTCGAACCGGCCAAGGAGATCGTCAAGCGCTTTGCCACTGGCGCCATGTCGCTGGGGTCGATCTCGACCGAGGCCCATGCCACGCTGGCCGTGGCGATGAACCGCATCGGCGGCAAGAGCAATACCGGCGAGGGGGGCGAGGACGAGCTGCGCTACCGCGCCGAAATGCGCGCCGGCAAGTCCACGGTCAAGGATGGCGATTCGATCGGCAGCCTGCTGGGCAAGGACCGCATCGAGGCGGACATCCCCCTCAAGGCGGGCGATTCCCTGCGCTCGAAGATCAAGCAGGTGGCTTCGGGCCGCTTCGGGGTCACGGCCGAGTATCTGTCCAGTGCCGACCAGATCCAGATCAAGATGGCGCAGGGTGCCAAGCCCGGCGAGGGCGGCCAGTTGCCCGGCCACAAGGTGACCGACTACATCGGCAAGCTGCGCTTCTCGGTGCCTGGTGTCGGCCTGATCTCGCCGCCGCCCCATCACGACATCTATTCCATCGAAGACCTGGCCCAGCTGATCCACGACCTGAAGAACGCCAACCATCGGGCCGATGTCTCGGTCAAGCTGGTCAGCGAAGTGGGCGTGGGCACGGTGGCCGCCGGGGTGGCCAAGGCCAAGGCCGACCATGTGGTGATCGCCGGTCATGACGGCGGCACCGGCGCCTCGCCGCTGTCCTCGATCAAGCATGCCGGTACGCCCTGGGAGCTGGGGCTTGCCGAGACCCAGCAGACGCTGGTGCTGAACAACCTGCGCGGTCGCATCACCGTGCAGGCCGACGGTCAGATGAAGACCGGGCGCGACGTCGTGATCGGTGCCCTGCTCGGTGCCGACGAGTTCGGCTTTGCGACCGCACCGCTGGTGGTCGAGGGCTGCATCATGATGCGCAAGTGCCACCTGAACACCTGCCCGGTGGGCGTGGCCACCCAGGACCCGGTCCTGCGTGCCAAGTTCAATGGCAAGCCCGAGCATGTAGTCAACTTCTTCTTCTTCATTGCCGAGGAAGTGCGCCAGATCATGGCCGACCTGGGCATCCGCAAGTTCAATGACCTGATCGGCCGCGCCGACCTGCTCGATACCCGCAAGGGCATCGAACACTGGAAGGCCCGGGGCCTGGACTTCTCGCGCGTCTTCTCGATGCCGCGCGTGCCGGCCGATGTGCCGCGCTATCGGGTCGCCTCGCAGGATCATGAACTGGTCAAGGCGCTCGACAACAAGCTGATCGAGCAGGCCAGGCCCGCCCTGGAGCGCAAGGAGAAGGTGTCCTTCATCGTTCCGGTCGCCAACGTCAACCGTACCGTGGGCACGATGCTCTCCGGTGAGGTCGCCCGTCGCTATGGTCACGACGGTCTGCCCGAGGACACCATCCACGTGCAGCTCAATGGCACGGCCGGCCAGAGCTTTGGCGCCTTCCTGTCGCGCGGCATCACGCTCGACCTGGTCGGCGAGGGCAATGACTATGTCGGCAAAGGCTTGTCGGGCGGTCGCATCATCGTGCGCGCCACCAATGATTTCCGCGGCAAGGCCGACGAGAACATCATCGTTGGCAACACCGTCATGTATGGCGCCATCGAGGGCGAGGCCTTCATCAGCGGTGTGGCCGGCGAGCGCTTTGCGGTGCGCAATTCCGGTGCCACGGCGGTGGTGGAAGGCACGGGCGATCATGGTTGCGAATACATGACCGGCGGCACGGTCGTGGTGCTGGGCGAGACCGGCCGCAACTTTGCGGCGGGCATGTCCGGCGGCATCGCTTATGTCTACGATCCGCTGGGCCAGTTCGAGGCCCGCTGCAACCTGTCGATGGTGGGTCTCGAGCCGGTCCTGGCCACTTCGGAGCAGTTGACCCGCACAGAGCCGGCCACCTGGCATCGCGGCGAGTGTGACGAGATCATCCTCAAGGGGCTGATCGAGAAACACTTCAAGTTCACCGGCAGTGAAAAGGCGCGCATGATCCTGGACCAGTGGGACGAGGCCCGCCTGAAGTTCGTCAAGGTCTTCCCCTCCGAGTACAAGCGTGCCCTGGGCGAGATGCATGCGGCCAGGCAAAAGCAGATGCAGGCCCGCGAGAGCCTGAAGGCCTGAGCGGCCTCACACGTCCCGAGCAACCCGCAACGCGAACCGAACACAGTCAGAGAAAACGATGGGCAAAGTCACCGGATTCATGGAGTTTGAGCGTCTCTCCGAGGCCAACGAGAAGGCCGAATCGCGCCTGAAGCACTACAAGGAGTTCGTGCTTCACCTGAGCGATGAGCAGGCGTCGAAGCAGGGCGCGCGCTGCATGGACTGCGGCATCCCGTTCTGCCAGAACGGCTGCCCGGTCAACAACATCATTCCCGACTGGAACGACCTGGTCTATCGTGGCGACTGGAAGCAGGCCATCGACACGCTGCACTCGACCAACAACTTCCCCGAGTTCACCGGCCGGATCTGCCCCGCACCCTGCGAGGCGGCCTGCACGCTGAACATCAACAACGATGCCGTGGGCATCAAGTCGATCGAGCACGCCATCATCGACAAGGCCTGGGAGCAGGGCTGGGTTCAGCCCCAGCCGCCGCGCAACAAGACCGGCAAGAAGGTGGCCGTGGTGGGTTCCGGCCCTGCCGGCCTGGCCGCAGCACAGCAGTTGGCCCGCGTGGGTCACGACGTCACGGTCTTCGAGAAGAGCAGCCGCATCGGCGGCCTGCTGCGCTATGGCATTCCCGACTTCAAGCTCGAAAAGAGTCACATCGACCGTCGCGTGGCCCAGATGGAGGCCGAGGGTGTCACCTTCCGCACCGGTGTGATGGTGGGCAAGGACAGGAATGTGGCCCCGGCCAACAGCGATGCAACCACGATGATCACCCCGGCCGAGCTCGACCAGCAGTTCGATGCGGTGGTGCTGGCCGGTGGTGCCGAGCACCCCCGTGACCTTCCGGTGCCGGGGCGTGAGCTCAAGGGCATCCATTTCGCGATGGATTTCCTGCCGCTGCAGAACAAGGTGGTGGCCGGCGACAAGATCGCCAACCAGATCAAGGCGACCGGCAAGCATGTGGTGGTGATCGGTGGCGGTGATACCGGTTCCGATTGCGTGGGCACCAGCAACCGCCATGGCGCCCAGACGGTGACCCAGTTCGAGGTGATGCCAAAAGCGCCCGAGCAGGAAAACAAGCCGATGACCTGGCCGTACTGGCCGCTCAAGCTGCGCACCTCGTCCTCGCACGAGGAAGGCTGCGAGCGCGACTGGGCGGTCACCACCAAGGGCTTCCGTGGCGATGACAAGGGCCATGTGAAGGCGTTGGTTGCCGCCCGTGTCGAATGGGTCCAGGATCCGGCCAGTGGTCAGATGAAGATGCAGGAAGTGCCTGGCAGCGAGTGGGAAGTGCCGGCCGAGCTGGTGTTGCTGGCGATGGGTTTTGTCTCGCCGATCAGTCCGGTGCTCGATGCTTTCGGCGTCACCAAGGACGGCCGCGGCAACGCCAAGGCCAGCACCGATGGCCAGGGCGCCTACGCCACCAACGTGGCCCGGGTGTTTGCGGCCGGCGACATGCGGCGCGGCCAGTCGCTGGTGGTATGGGCCATCCGCGAGGGTCGCCAATGCGCCCGTGAGGTCGACCTTTTCCTGATGGGCGAGACGACGCTGCCGCGTTGATGCGCCCCGGCGGTCATGCCCTTGCGTGACCGCCGCCCTGCTTCCTTCGATCCGTATCGCCAGGAGTTGTGATGAGCCTTTTCCTTTCCGGCCTGCGCTTGTCGCACTGGCGCGCGCTGAGCCTTGTTGCCGCCCTGGTCCTGGGCAGTTCGTCCCTGTCGGCCAAGACCTTGCGCTGGACCGACCAGGGTGATGCCAACACCATGGATCCCCACGCGCAGAACGAACTGCTCACCAATTCGATCAATGGCCAGGCCTACGAGACCCTGGTCAACCGTGACCGCCAGATGCGTATCGTGGCGGTGTTGGCCACCGAGTGGAAGCAGACCGGCCCTAAGCAATGGCAGTTCAAGCTGCGCCGCAACGTCAGGTTCCATGATGGCGCAGCCTTTACGGCCGATGATGTGGTGTTCTCGGTCAAGCGCGCCCAGGAAGCCACCTCGGCGATCCGCTCCTATGCCCTGGCCATGGGTGAGCCCCGCAAGATCGACGATGCGACCGTCGAGTTCAACCTCAAGGAGGTCAATCCGATCTTCCTCGAGCATGCGACGCTGGTGCAGATCATGAACAAGGCCTGGTGCGAGAAGCACAATGCCACCCGGCCGCAGGACTTCAAGAACAAGCAGGAATCGCACGCCGCGCTCAATGCCAATGGCACCGGCCCCTACATGCTCAAGACGCGCCAGCCCGATGTGCGCACCGTCCATGTGCTCAACCCCGGCTACTGGGGCAAGGTCGAGGGCAATGTCACCGAGGTCATCTTTACCCCGCTCAAGAGTGATCCGACCCGCACCGCCGCGCTCATTTCCGGTGAGGTCGATTTCGTCCATGATCCGGCCACCAACGACATGGCGCGCCTGCGCAGCACGCCCAACGTCAAGGTGATCGACGGCATGGAAAACCGCGTGCTGTTCATCGGCATGGACCAGGGTCGGGACGAATTGCTGTACTCGGACGTCAAGGGCAAGAACCCGTTCAAGGACCGGCGCGTGCGCCTGGCCCTTTATCAGGCCATCGACATCGAGGCGATCCGCACCCGCCTGATGCGCAACCTGGCCTACCCGACCGGCGCGATCATGCCCTCGCCGCTGGGCACCTTCAATGACCCCGAGTTCGAGAAGCGCCGCGCCTTCGATCTGGCCGAGAGCCGGCGCCTGATGGCCGAGGCCGGCTACCCGAACGGTTTTTCGGTGCAACTGGATTGCCCCAACAACCGCTACATCAACGACGAGGAGATCTGCAATGCCCTGGTCAACATGTGGGCCCAGATCGGCGTGAAGGTCAAGCTGCTGGCCATGCCCCGGGTGCAGTACTTTGCCAAGGGACAGAAGCGGGACGTGTCGATGTACCTGCTGGGCTGGGGCGGTGCGATCACCGACGGCCAGACCACCTTCGACCAGATCTACCATTCGCCCACCAGCAGTGGCAAGGGCGACTGGAACTGGGGCAACCTGAAGAATCCGCTGATCGACAGCCTTGAGGAGCAACAGGCGGTCGAGGCCGATCCGAAGAAGCGCGAGGCGCTGGTGCGGCGCCTGTTGCGCGAGATGGCCGAGCAGGTGCACTACCTGCCCTTGCACCGCCAGGTCATTCCCTGGGCGGTGCGCAGCAACATCGACGTGCAGCACCGGCCCGACAACTGGGTCGAGTACCAGTGGATGTCGGTGCGCTGAGCCAGGCCCACCCGGGCGCAACGAGCCAGACTCAGGCCACCCCTGGCCGCCGGGCGCCGTCCCGGGCCTGTTTGTCGCATCGTTGCCCACACTTTCGCTGACTGGTGGCCGGCGGCCGCCTGACGGCCGCGTCCCCTCTGGGTGGAAAGGCTTTGCGCGGGCGGGTGCAGGCTATACTCAAAGAAGGACTTGCGCGGGCAGGCAAGGTGTCTTGCTCGAGGTGTGTCAGCCACAGCGCTGTCATGGCCGTTGCCCCTTGTGTAAGTCCGGCCGCCTTTCGCGGTCCAAGTTTCCAGGAAATGGTGAGTCAGATGCGCAAGTTGCCGGTGGGTTGGATCTCTGTTGGAGTGGTTGCGGGGATTCTCGTCAGTCTCGGGGTGTCGGCGGTCGCCCAGCGTGACCAGCGTCCGACGCTGCCGCTCGAGGAATTGCGCCAGCTGTCGGCGGTGTTCGGCGTCATCAAGGAGAACTACGTCGAGCCGGTGGATGACCGCAAGCTGATCACCGAAGCGATCACCGGCATGTTGTCGGGGCTGGATCCGCACTCGGCCTATCTGGATGCCGATGCCTTCCGTGACCTGAGGGTGTCGACCCAGGGCGAATTCGGCGGCCTGGGCATCGAGGTGGGCCAGGAAGACGGCTTCGTCAAGGTGGTCTCCCCGATCGAGGACACACCGGCCTCGCGTGCCGGCATCAAGTCGGGCGACCTGATCGTCAAGATCGACGACAAGGCGACCAAGGGCCTGAGCCTGAACGATGCCGTCAAGCTGATGCGCGGCAAGCCCAAGACTCCGATCACGCTGACCATCGTCCGCAAGAATGAGGCCAAGCCCCTGGTGATCACCCTGGTGCGCGATGTCATCCAGGTGCAGTCGGTCAAGTCCAAGATGATCGAGCCGGGCTATGGCTATCTGCGGCTGACCCAGTTCCAGGACCGCTCCGGTGAAAACCTGGTCAAGCATCTGAATGCCCTCTACGCCAAGGGCAACCTGAAAGGCCTGGTGCTCGATCTGCGCAACGATCCGGGCGGCGTGCTGCATGGGGCGGTGGGCGTCTCGGCGACCTTCCTGCCGCCGCGCGTGCTGGTCACCTCGACCGATGGCCGCAATGCCGATTCAAAGCACAAGTTCCTGGCCGCGCCGGAAGACTACCTGCCGCGCGGCATGGGTCGCATGGATGATTACGTCGCCCAGGCGGTGCCGGAGGCCAAGAAGGTACCCCTGGTGGTCCTGGTCAATGGCGGATCGGCCTCGGCTTCGGAGATCGTGGCGGGCGCCCTGCAGGACCACAAGCGTGCCACCATCATCGGGACGCAGTCGTTTGGCAAGGGTTCGGTGCAGACCATCCTGCCGATTTCCGAGACCACGGCCATCAAGCTGACCACAGCCCGTTATTTCACGCCCAGCGGCCGCTCCATCCAGGCCAAGGGCATCACGCCTGACATCCTGGTCGAGGAGACGCCCGACGGTGATGTCTCGTCAGTGCGACTGCGCGAAGCCGACCTGAACCGCCACCTGAGCAATCCCAAGGATGGCGAGGGCGCGACCGGCGTCGTGACCAAGCCGGATGCCGGTGCCGACCGGGCCGCCGTGCCGGGTGGCAAGGCGGGTGCGGACAAGCTGTCGGCCGAGAAGGCCGAGGCCGACAAGGCCAAGGATCGCAAGCCGCTGGAATTTGGCAGCGCCGAGGACTATCAGCTGCAGCAGGCGCTGAATCATCTGAAGGGGTTGCCGGTGGCGGCAGCCAAGCCCAAGGACGATGCCGCCAAGGCCGGCAAGTAAGGGCAGCTTTCCGGATCGCCGTCGTGAATGACGAGCAACTGCTGCGCTACAGCCGGCACCTGCTGCTCGAGGAAATCGGTATCGAGGGTCAGGAAAGGCTGCTGGCGGCCACCGCCCTGATCATCGGTGCCGGCGGACTGGGCTCCCCGGCCGCGCTGTACCTGGCTTCGGCCGGCATCGGCCGCATCCTGCTGGCCGATGGCGACCAGGTCGACCTGACCAATCTGCAACGACAGATCCTGCACCGGCAATCACGGCTGGGCATGGGCAAGGCGGCCTCGGGTCAGCTGGCCATTGCCGACATCAACCCCGAGGTCCAGGTCGAGGTGATTGCCGAGCGGCTCGAGGGTCAGGCCCTGGACGCGGCGGTCGCGCGCGCCAGCGTGGTCCTGGACTGCTGCGACAATTTCGCCACCCGCCATGCGGTCAACCGGGCCTGTGTGCGGCACAAGGTGCCCCTGGTGTCCGGTGCGGCCATCCGCTTCGACGGGCAGCTGGCAGTCTATGACCCGCGCCAGCCGCACTCTCCCTGTTATCACTGCCTGTTCCCCCAGGATCAGCAGGTCGAGGAGGTACGCTGCGCCGTGATGGGGGTGTTTGCGCCCCTGACCGGCATCATCGGGACGATGCAGGCGGCCGAAGCCCTCAAGCTGGCCGGTGGCTTTGGCACGCCCATGAGCGGACGCCTGCAGATGCTGGACGCCCGCAGCATGCAGTGGAACGAGATTGAAGTGCCCAGGGATCCGGCCTGCCCGGTCTGCGCCGGGTCGGCAGCCTGAGCCGCTGGCTCAGGCCTTCTTGGCCACCTTGCTGTAGATGAACAACAGCACCAGGGCGCCCACGATCGAGCCGATGAAGCCGGCGGCTGCGCCCTCGGCGTAGAGGCCAAGGGCCCGGCCTGCCCAGGTGGCAGCCATCGAGCCGGCAATGCCGAGCACCATGGTCATGATCCAGCCCATGTTTTCCTTGCCCGGGAAGAGCAGTCGTGCGATTGCCCCGGCGATCAAGCCCATGACTCCGCTGATGATCCAGCTCATGACCCTCTCCTGACGTTTTGTTTTGGGGGGCTAGGGAAGGTCCGCAAAACCTGTCGTGCCCGCGTTTCGCCCCCAATGGCGATGATCGCGCGGTCGATCCGCCCAGGGTGATAGCACGGGCTATCACCCTGG
>JAPOKJ010000040.1 GCA_029977705.1 Burkholderiales bacterium
CGGTTGTTGCAGCCGCTCCTGTTCATGATGTGCGTCCAGCAATTACTCAAGTAATAAATACGCAGAGTGCTATCGAAATGAAAGTTGCCGAACTGCTTGATATGGACGATGAAAGTCTTGTTGACCTGATCACTTTTGTTCTTAGCAAGCGTCGCCACTTGCGTTCATTGATCTGAGAAAAATTGGATCTGTGCCAAGACTTCGCAAGACTGGGACATCACGCTCTGCGGACAATTTTCTCGCTGTTAAGCAGCCCCAGATCCCCGTGAATATTCTTACGAATGAGGGCCGCACGAATGCTTTGATCAGGATTTGATTGGCTGAGGCTGGCAAATGCTGAACGGCCAAGTAAAGGATTGTTCAAAGATGACGCAAATAACTGACTTTGTGCAACTGCGTAACGATGGAAAAGTTGTGCCTTCGTCAATGTCCGTTCAGGAAATGCTCGCTCAAGGATGGGGACCTGCCACCGTCGTTGGATTGAGGTGGATGAATGGAGCCAAGTTGGTGGAGATTCGGTCTGAGTCCGGGGTGCATGGCATAGCTGTACCTGGTGGCGACTTTGTGGCTGCGATCTTCGCAGGCGAACAGCTCAAAATATTGAACAATGACGGTGCGATCGTTGGACAGATCCCAAATCTACTGAGACTTCCTGGCGGAATTGAAGTTGGAGCCTTCGGGTGGTTTGAGCCAGCTATGACTCCGGCAGACTCTAGTGTGGTGTGCCGCAATAGGTTTGGTGCCGCCTTCCTCTCGGCGTTGGGGACGTTTCGATGCGATATCGATGCCCAATCGATGGCAGTGGTAGCGATTTCGCAGATGCGCTGATCGGGATACACACCTCCCGGGATTCGCCTTGCGAGGCCACCTTCGCGCTATCCGGAACATTTCCGGAATTCTTTGAGGATGGAACCCCGAAAAAAAACACCCGGCGCATTTCTGCGCCAGGTGCTTGATGTATTTGGTAGGCCGTGCTGGATTCGAACCAGCGACCAACGGATTAAAAGTCCGCTGCTCTACCAGCTGAGCTAACGACCCGAAATCTTTTTGTCGATGTTGCTGCGTACGAAGCAGCAAAGCCTGAGATTATAACTCAGATTTTTCGATTCTCCAAGTCTGGTACCTGAAGCCCAGCAGCGCGCCCAGCATGATGCCGGCCACGGTGATGAAGGAGCCCAGGGCCAGGGTGGAGACGCCCGACAGGCCTTGTCCGATGGTGCAGCCCAGGGCGGTGACGCCTCCGATGCCCATCAGTGCGGCGCCCGCCAGATGGTTGGCGGTGTCCTCGGTGCCCTGGAAACCCTCCCAGCGGAACTGTCCGCTGGCCAGGGCGCTGATCCACGCGCCAGCAATCATGCCCAGCGTGGCGGCAATGCCCAGGCTGACCGTCTTGCTCTTGTCGCTCCACATCATCAGCAGGTCCAGCGTGTAGGCGATGGGCGCCACGAAGGTGAAGGATTCGGGACGCCCCGAGTTGGTGGCCAGGAAGCGTTCCTGCAGGGTCTCGGGGTCCTCGGCGATGTAGCCGATCTTGCCGGACAGGTACCAGGCGCCGGCGATGGCCAGTCCCACCAGGGTGCTGTACAGCCAGTTGCCCTCGCGGCGAAATTGCGCCCCGGCCAGGCTGAAGGCGATGAGCGGCACCGCGATGATGGCGGCGATCAGCAGTCGCGCCGAGGCGCCGGCCATGCCCAGCAGCGTGGGCAGGTCCTGTCCCTTGCCCAGATCGAGGATGAGGGTGTCGATGCTGGCCACGCGCGCCACTGCGAATACGCCCCGCATGGTCATGAAGGCGGCCAGTCCGAGCACGATGAAGACCACCAGGCTCTTGACGGATCCACCGCCCAGTCGCACCAGGGTCTTGGAGCCGCAGCCGCTGGCCAGCACCATGCCCAGTCCGAACAGGGTGCCGCCAACCAGGTGCGACAGCCAGGTCAGCTTGCCGGTGGTGTAGACGGACTTGCCGGTGTCGATCCACCCCGCCGCAACCATGCCCTGGGTGGCCAGGATGGCCACGGCCACGGCCATCATCCACATGCGCATGCGCGTCCAGTCGCCGATGTTGACGATGTCGGAGACGGCACCCATGGTGCAGAAGTTGCTCCGCTGCATGAGGGCCCCGAGCAGCAGGGCAATGGCGAAGACACCCCAGAGCACCTGGTTCTGGAGGCTGGCGATGTCGGCGGCGGTCAGGTTGGACATGGGTCGATCAGCGTTTGAGGGTGGGCAGGCGTTCGCGGGCCTGTCGTGCGGCATCGCTGGCCGGATATTTTTCGATCAGGGCTTCCAGCGATTTGCGGCCAACGGCGCGATCGCCCAGTTCGATCTGGGAAAAGGCAATGCCCAGTGCAGCATCGGCGGCGCGGGGGTGGTCGGCAAAGCGGGCGAGCAGGCGCTCGTTGCTCGCAATGGCGGCGCGATAGTCCTTCAGGGCGAACTGGCTGCTGCCCAGCCAGTACAGGGCGCTGGCGGTATATGGGCTGTCGGGGTACAGGCTCATGAACACGCTGAGGCTGTTCTGGGCACCGCGAAAGTCACTGGCCCGCAGCAGGTTGAGGGCACCGTCGAAGCGGCGCTTTTCTTCCTCGTCGACATTGAAGCTGCGTTCATCGACGGTGACGCTGACGGTGACGGGCTCGACCTTCTTGATGCGCGCATCGAGGCCTCCCAGCTTGCTCTCGAGGGTGCTGGCCTGTTCGCGCTGTTGCAGCTGGGTACGGGCCAGCTCGTTGGTCTGCACTTCGAGGCGGCCACGCAGTTCGGCGATCTCGCGCCGCAAGGCCTCGATCTGGTTCTGCAATTCGAGCTGGCCGCGCAGCCCGGTCTCGACCCGCTCAATGCGCTGCTCGAGGCCGTCCAGGCGCTTGGTCATGTCTCGGATGCTGATCTCGTAACGCCCGCGCAGTTCGATGATGGCCTTGCGGGCCTCCTCGTCATCGAACAGGCCGGCCTGCGCCGGTGCGAGGGGCAGCAGGGCCAGCGCGGCCAGGCCTGCCAGGGCGTGGCGCAATCGAAGGGAGAGCGTGCGGTGCATGACGGGGATTGCTGGCGGGTGTTACTGATAGACCAGGTCGGCGCGGCGGTTCTCGGCCAGGGCGGCTTCATCGCTGCCGGTGGCCTTGGGCTTTTCCTCGCCGAAGCTGACGGCCTCGAGCTGCGACTCGGCAACGCCCATTGCGGCCAGCGCGCGCTTGACCGATTCGGCACGCTTCTGGCCCAGGGCCAGGTTGTACTCGCGGCTGCCGCGTTCATCGGTGTTGCCCTGGATCACGACCTTGCGCGTCTTGACGGCATTGAGGTAGCGGGCATGGGCCTCGATGACGCTCTTGTAGTCGGCCTTGACGTCGTAGCTGTCGTAGTCGAAGTAGATGCTGCGCTTGGACAGCGGGTTGGCCGGATCGTTCATGGGATCGGGCACCTCGACCGTGGGCACCTTGCTCTGGGCGGTCTGGCCAGGCGTGACGGCCTGGGTGCTGGCGCTGCCATCGCTGCGGTTTTCCACCGGGGCGTTCTTGCGTGTGCCCAGCACGATGTCGTCATCGACTTTCACGCCCGAACTGCAGGCAGACAGCGCGACGATCAGTCCCAGCGTCAAGGTGAATCTTTTCATGGTGAGCTCCTGTAAGATTTTTTGTGATCAGGCCTGTCGGCGCGAGCGCTCGCCCGTACCGGGCGGCCTGACATCATTTGGGAAAGGGACCCCAGGTCGGTTCGCGGATGTCGACCGGCCCGGCGCTCAGGCGTTGCTTGACCTTGCCATCGGTCGAGGCCGATACCAGGTAATCGCGTCCGCCGATGTTGGTGGCATACAGCACCCATTTGCTGTTCGGGGCAAAGCTGGGGCTCTCTTCGGTGCCTTGCTCGGAGAGGACGGTCTCGTTGCCAGAGGCCAGGTCGCGCAGCACCACCAGGTACCGGCCGTTACGGCGCGACAGGTAGGTCAGCTTGCTGCCGTCGGGACTGGCGCGGGCACTGACGTTGTAGGTGCCATTGAAGGTCACCCGGCTGGTCTCGCCGCCGGGCACTGACATGCGGTAGATCTGGGGAGCACCGCCCCGGTCGGAGGTGAAATAGAGCGAGCGGCCATCGGGCGCAAAGCTGGGCTCGGTATCGATCCCGGCCGACATGCTGATGCGGCGGGCATCACCGCCCGAGGCTGGCACCAGGTACAGCTGAGAGCCGCCATCGCGGGTCAGGGTGACGGCCAGGGTCTGGCCATCGGGCGACCAGGCCGGCGAACTGTTCGAGCCCTTGAAATTGGCCACCACCTGGCGCTGGCCGGTGGCCAGCGAGTGCACATAGACCGCCGGCTTGCGGGTCTCGAAGGAGACATAGGCCAGGCGCGCGCCATCGGGGGACCAGGCCGGCGAGATGATCGGTTCGGGCGAGGTCAGGGCGACCTGGATGTTGTCGCCATCCCAGTCGGCGATGTTCAGCCGGTAACGCGCCCCCTGGCGCGACACGAAGGCGATGCGGGTGGCGAAGATGCCCGGCTCGCCGGTGAGCTTGCGAAAGATCGCATCAGCGATGCGGTGGGCGGCAAAGCGCAGGTCGGCCTCGCTGGTGACGACCGACTCGGCAATGATCTCCGCAGCCTTGGCCACGTCATTGAGACGGTAGCGCACATCGTAGCGGCCATCGGCCAGCCGGGCGATGGAACCACCGACGACGGCATCGGCACCCTTGCTGCGCAGGTCGGCAAAGTTGGGCGTTTCGTTCTCGGACAGCTGCGCCGGCCCTTCGGTCATGCGGAACACGCCGCTGCGCGACAGGTCGCTGCGGATGACGGCAGCGATGTCGACCGGTACGCGCAGGTCACTGCGAAAGCCGGCTACGGCAATCGGGTACTGGCTGGCACCGACACCGGAGACATCGATGCGGAATTGGGCCTGCGTCGGGGCGCTCTGGAGCAGGCCGATCAGTGCCAGCATCAGGACCCACAGCAGGGACGGCAGGGCAGGGCCGGCAGCGGGACGGCGGGTCAGGGCAAGGGCAATCATGGCGGGCTCTTCGGGTCGATGAGGGTCGATGCAGTTGCGCCGGGTTCAGTCTTTTGGTGAGCGGGCGATCTCGAGCAAGGCGTCGCACTGGCCATTGCTCATGGCCGGAAACGGATTGCTCAGACGGATGCCCCGCTCGGCCGCCTGGTCCCAGGCGGGCAGGCCGCTGGACTTTTTCAACTCCACGCTGATGATGCCACAGTCGGGCCGCAGGCGGACCGCAAACAAGGCCTCGGGATTGCCGCTCAGACCGTCAGGCACCTGGAAGCTGGTGCGTGCCTTCAGGGCCGCGGCAACCTTGGCGCCATAGCCGCGATCGGTGCCCGCGCTCAGCGCCGGTGTTGCGGGGCTGGTGCTCGTTCCTTTGCCGGTGGCATCGGCAGCCTTGGCAACCATGGACTTCACGAATTCCTCACGCTTTGCATCGTCCTTGTCCTGGTCGCTCTTGCGCTCGGCCTCTTTCTTGGGGGTTTCCCTTGCTTTCTCCGCCTTGGGTTCGGGCTTGGGTTCCGGCTTTGGCTCAGGCTTGGGCTTGGGCTCTGGCTTTGGCTCGGGCTTGGGCTTGGTTTCCGGCTTTTTCTCTGCCTTGGGCGGCTCGGCCTTCTTCTCTTCCTTGGGCGGTTTCTCGCGGCGCTTCTCGGTGGCGATCTCGGCCTTGGGTTCAGGCTTGGGCTCAGGCTTGGGTTCGGGCTTTGGCTCCGGCTTGGGTTCGGGCCTGGGCTCGGGCACCGGATCGGGCCTGCGCACTGCGGCTGGGGGCGGTGTAAACAGTTCGGCGCTCTGGGGCTCGGGCACGCGCGTCTTCCAGCGGATGCCGACGAACAACAGCACCCCCAGCGCGGCATGGACGGCCAGCGCCAGCAAGAGCGAGCGCCCGAAGCGCCCCTGACCCTTCGGGCGTCGCAGATACGGGGGCGCCTTGAAGTTGGGACGCTTCATCAGTTCGGCCGCCGGTACGAGAGCGGCAGCTTCATTTTTCGGGGCGCACCATCAGGCCGACGCGGGCCAGCGCCGCGCCATCGCGAACCTGCTCCTTGAGCTGGCCGAGCAGGCTGGCGACTTCGCCGTACGGCACATTGCGATCGGCGGTGATCACCACCGGCAGGGCTTCCTTGCCGCGCGCCCGGAGTACGGCGGCCGTGACGTTCTTGCGATCGAGGTTGCGTTGCTGGGCTTCGCGGGCATCGCTGCGCTTGACCGCGATGCTGCCATTGCGCTCGACGATCACCTCGACATAGGCATCCGGCGTGGCACCGGCGCCGCCGGCTCGGGCCAGGTCGATCGAAGAGGGCGGCGCCAGGGGGGCGGTCACCATGAAGATGACCAGCAGCACCAGCATCACATCGATATAGGGCACGACATTGATGTCGCTCATGGCGCGGGTGCGTCTGCGCTGGCTGTGGCTGCTGGGCATGGGCAGGGCTCCGGGTCCGGATCAGCGCGCCTGGCGCTGCAGGATGTTGGAGAACTCTTCGATGAAGGTCTCGAAGCGGTTGGCCAGGCGATCGCTGTCGGCGGTCAGCCGGTTGTAGGCCACGACCGCAGGGATCGCAGCGAACAGGCCGATGGCGGTGGCCACCAGGGCCTCGGCAATGCCGGGGGCAACCGCCGACAGCGTGGCCTGGTGCACATTGGCCAGGCCGCGGAACGAGTTCATGATCCCCCAGACCGTGCCGAACAGGCCGATGTAGGGACTGACCGAACCGGCAGTGGCCAGAAACGACAGGTTGCTGTCGATGTCATCCATCTCGCGCTGGCAGGCCGCGCGCATGGCGCGGCGGGGGCCTTCCATCAGGCCCTGCGGGTCACCGGGGTTTTGCTGGCGGATGCGCAGGAACTCGGTCATGCCGCCCAGGAAGATGCGGGCCAGCGGGCCGTTGTCCTTTTTCGAGGCGCGCGTCTGCTGGTACAGCGCGGCCAGCTCGCGGTCGCGCCAGAACTCGTCCTCGAAGCTTTGCGTCAGGGCCTTGGCGGCGCGCATCGCAAACAGTTTGCGGAAGATCACCGTCCAGGAGACGATCGAGATCATCAGCAAGGTGGCCATCACCAGCTGCACGATCAGGCTGGCATGCACGACCATGCTCAGGATGGAGAGTTCCTTGTCCATGGGATCGAAGCGTCCTTGTATCAGTCGTTGTTGTTCAGGTCGGGCGCCTGCCCGGGCGCCTCCAAGGCATCAAGTCTTTGCTGCAAGACGGCCGGCAGGCCGAGAGGCCGCAGCGACTGGCCGTCGATGCAGGCCAGCCGGACCCGGGCACTGACCAGCAGCGTGGCGGGCGCCGGGCCATGGCCCGGCAGCCAGGCACTTTGCTCGACCAGCAGGCTGGCGCGCTTTCGCTCCAGCAGCCGGATGTCCAGTTGCAGCAGGTCATCCAGTTGCGCCGGCCGGTGGTAATCGACCTGCAGGGACTTGACGACGAACAGTATGCCTGTCTCGCGCCGCAGTTGCGCATGCTCGAAGCCCAGATGGCGCAGCCACTCGGTGCGGGCGCGCTCGAAAAAACGCAGGTAGTTGGCGTAAAAGACGATGCCGCCGGCATCGGTGTCCTCGTAGTAGACCCGTACCGGCCAGTGCCAGGCACTGCGCATCGCACGCGCTGCTGCTTGTGGGGGAGACGAGGCTTTCGGGTTCATGAAAGGGGCGACGATGCTCCAGCCCCCTCAGCCCGCCACCGGCAGGGGCACGAATTTCCAGGCAACCCAGCACACCACGGTGGCCAGCAGGCAGGCGGCCAGCAAGCGGGGGCCACGACTGCGTTGGTACTGGTCCCAGTCGAACTTCTCGGCCATGACTGACGCCAGTACAAACCCGCATGCCAGGCCGGCAATGTGGGCCGCGTTGTCGATGTTGGGAGTGGCAAAGCCCATCAGCATCGAGACCGCGATGAAGCTGAGCAGCGAGCCGCGCATGCTCGAGACCAGGGCCGGGGGCAATTTGTTGTGCTTGGTGAACACGCCTGCGGCCAGCGCGCCGGTGACACCGAAGATGGCCCCCGAGGCACCTACCGATACCGTGGTCTGGGCACCGAAGTACAGGCTGGCGATGGCCCCGGCGATCCCCGAGATCAGGTACAGGATCAGGAATTGCAGGTTCCCGTAGAAGCGTTCGGCCAGGCGACCCATGTCCCACAAGGCCCACATGTTGAACACCAGGTGAATGATGCCGGCATGCAGGAACATGCAGGTGAACAGCCGCGAGGGTCGGGCCAGGGTGTCGCTCAGATGGTTGCCGCCCATCTGCAGCAACAGGCTGGTGCTCGGATGCACGAAGTCGGCACCGCGGGCCAGCATGGCGAGAAAGACGATGACATTGAGAAAAATCAGCGCTGGCGTCACCCAGGCATTGGGGGTGGCGCGCAACAGGCGTTGGAAAAAATCGTCCATCAGCGGGTCGGATCCACGGGGCTCCACAGGTCGGCCACGCCACCACGATCGGGCAGGGTGATGCCGAAATGGCGATAGGCGGCAGGCGTGGCCATCCGGCCGCGTGGCGTGCGTTGCAGGAAGCCTTGCTGGATCAGGTAGGGCTCGATGACATCCTCGATGGTCTCGCGCTCTTCGCCAATGGCCGCCGCCAGATTGTCCAGGCCGACCGGGCCACCGGAGAATTTTTCAAGGATGGCCTCGAGCAGCTTGCGGTCCATCAGGTCAAGGCCCAGGGGATCGACATCGAGCATCTTCAGGGCCTTGTCGGCCATGCCCTCGTCGATCAGGCCATCGCCCTTGACCTCGGCATAGTCGCGCACCCGGCGCAGCAGCCGGTTGGCGATGCGCGGGGTTCCCCTGGCGCGGCGTGCGATCTCGCGGGCACCCGGAACATCGAGCGGGGCCTGCAACAGGCTTGCGCTGCGCGTGACGATGCGCTGCATGTCGGCCTGGTCGTAGAACTCGAGCCGTCCGACGATGCCGAAGCGGTCGCGCAGCGGGTTGGTGAGCATGCCGGCGCGCGTGGTGGCCCCCACCAGGGTGAAGGGCTGCAGGTCGATCTTGATGGAGCGTGCCGCCGGGCCCTCGCCGATCATGATGTCGATCTGGTAGTCCTCGAGGGCCGGATACAGGATTTCCTCGACCACCGGCGACAGGCGATGGATCTCGTCGATGAACAGCACGTCGTTGGGCTGCAACGAGGTGAGGATGGCGGCCAGGTCGCGCGGCTTCTCGAGCACCGGGCCGGAGGTCTGCTTGAGGCTGACGCCGAGTTCGGCCGCGATGATATGGGCCAGCGTGGTCTTGCCCAGCCCGGGGGGGCCGAACAGCAGCACATGATCGAGCGCTTCCTTGCGCTTGCGGGCCGCCGTGATGAAGACCTCGAGCTGCTCACGCACCTTGGGCTGGCCGACATATTCGGCCAGTGTCCGGGGACGCAGCGCGCGCTCGATGACCTCCTCTCCTGGCGTTGCCGCCTCGGGGGAGATCAGGCGCGCCGGGCCGGGGCGCAGGTTGTCATGCTCGATCATGGGAGTCAGCCGGTTCAGCTCTTCTGGTGTGACTTGAGCGCGAGTTTAATGCCTTCGGCCACCGAAACGCCGGCCGGCAGCGACTTGATCGCGAGACTGGCCTCTTTTTCGGAGTAACCAAGCGCCAGCAGCGCGCGCAGCACATCGGCACCGGTATCGCTCACCGGTGCGGCGCCATTGCCCAGCGCGTCGCCGAACTTGCCCTTGAGCTCGAGCAGCAGGCGCTCGGCGGTCTTCTTGCCGATCCCGGGCACCTTCGTGAGTCGGCCACTTTCCTGGAGACTGACAGCCTGTGCAAGGTCCTGCACCGACATGCCCGAGAGCACGGCCAATGCGGTGCGCGGCCCGACGCCGGAGATCCTGAGCAGCAGGCGAAAGGCCTCGCGCTCGCCTTCGGTCAGAAAGCCATACAGCAGCTGGGCATCCTCGCGCACCACGAAATGGGTCAGCAAGGTGACCTGGGCGCCCACGGCGGGCAGGTCGTACAGGGTGCTCATCGGCACATCGACGTCATAGCCCACGCCGTTCACATCGATCAGCACTTGGGGCGGATTTTTCAGGAGCAGGGTGCCCTGCAGGCGGCCGATCATGGGGCGTAAGACTCCGTGCTGCGTGGGTGAAACGAAGGGCGGTTCAGGGCCGTGACGCTAGCGGCGCGTCTTGGCGATCAGCGCCGAACTGCCGCTGGTATGCCAGTGGCACAGGGCGCAGGCCAGCGCGTCGGCGGCATCGGCCGAGGGTTCGCCCGGCAGGGACAGCAGCCTTTGTACCATAGCCTGGATCTGGTGCTTTGCGGCATGTCCGTAGCCGACCACCGACTGTTTCAGTTGCAGCGCGGTGTACTCGGCCACCGGCAGGCCGGCATGGTTGAGAGCCACCAGGGCGGCGCCGCGCGCCTGGCCCAGCAGCAGCGTGCTCTGCGGGTTGACATTGACGAAGACCTTCTCGATGGCGGCCTCGTCCGGGTGGTAGTGGCCGATCAGTTCGGTGACACCTGCAAAGATCAGCCCCAGGCGCGGTGCCAGCTCGCTGCCGGCGCTGGCGGTCGAGATCGTGCCGCTGCCCAGGTAGCGGGCCTGACCGTTCTCGATCCGGATCAGGCCGAAGCCGGTCCGCCGCAGCCCCGGGTCGATGCCCAGGATGGTGCGGGGCGCTGCGGGTGTCGTGGTCTTGATCAATGGCGGAAGTGCCGTACCCCGGTGAACACCATCGCGATGCCACGCTCGTCGGCGGCCGCGATGACTTCATCGTCACGCATCGACCCGCCGGGCTGGATCACGGCGATGGCCCCGGCCTCGGCCACCACATCCAGACCGTCGCGGAACGGGAAGAAGGCATCGGAGGCCACCACCGAGCCTTGCAGCGACAGGCCGGCATTCTGGGCCTTGATCGACGCGATCCTGGCCGAGTCGATCCGGCTCATCTGGCCGGCCCCGACGCCCAGGGTCTGGCCACCGGCGCAGAACACGATGGCATTGGACTTGACGAACTTGGCCACGCGCCAGGCGAACAGCAGGTCCTGCATCTGTTGCGGGGTCGGCGCCTTTTTCGTGCGCACCACCAGCTTGTCCAGGCTCATGGCATGCACATCATTGCTTTGCAGCAGCAGGCCGCCACCGACGCGCTTCATGTCCAGGGCGTTGGCAGCGGCGCCAGCGGGCAGCGGAATCTCGAGCAGGCGCACGTTCTGCTTGGTGGCAAACACCTGGCGTGCACCGGCTGCGATGGCTGGCGCCATCAGCACCTCGACGAATTGTCGGGAGACGACCTGCGCCGCCGCTTCATCGAGCGGCCGGTTGAAGGCGATGATGCCGCCGAAGGCCGAGGTCGGATCGGTGGCAAAGGCCTTCTGGTAGGCCTCCAGCGGCGTGGCGCCCAGGCCGACGCCGCAGGGATTGGCATGCTTGACGATGACGCAGGCGCATTGCTCGGGGAAGCTCTTGACCGCCTCCCAGGCGGCATCGGCATCGGCGATGTTGTTGTATGACAGCTCCTTGCCCTGCAGCTGCTGGTAAAGGGCCAGCGTGCCGGCCGCCGGGTTGCGGTCGCGATAGAAGGCGGCGCCCTGGTGCGGGTTCTCGCCGTAGCGCATGTCCTGCACCTTGCTCCACTGGGCGCTGAACACCGGTGGGAAATCGCTGGCCTGCTCGCCGCTGACACCGGCCGCCTCGTGCTGCAGGCCAAGCCAGTTGGCAATCGCGCCGTCATAGGCGGCGGTATGGGCATAGACCTTGCGGGCCAGCCGGAAGCGGGCCGCATCGTCCAGGCCGCCCGGGCCAGCGATCGCCGCGATCACGCTGGCATAGTCGGCCGGATCGACGACCACGGTCACGCCCTTCCAGTTCTTGGCGGCCGAGCGCAGCATCGCCGGCCCGCCGATGTCGATGTTCTCGATCGCGTCGTCGAGGCTGCAGCCCGGCTTGGCCACCGTGGCCTCGAAGGGATAGAGGTTGACCACCACCAGATCGATGGTGCTGATACCGTGTTCGGCAATCGCCTGCATGTGGGCCGGCAGGTCCCGACGCGCCAGCAGCCCGCCATGGATGCGCGGATGCAGCGTCTTGACGCGACCGTCGAGCATTTCCGGAAACCCGGTGTGCTCGGACACCTCGGTGACCTTCAGGCCTGCCTCGAGCAGGGCCTTGGCCGTGCCTCCGGTGGACAGCAGCCTGACGCCGGCAGCAGCCAGTGCCTGGGCCAGGGGGATGATGCCGGTCTTGTCGGAGACGCTCAGGAGCGCCTGCTGGATGCGGGGGATGTGGGACATGGTGGCCGGGTGGGAGATGAAGGAGGAGGGCAGGGGTGCCGGTTGCAGGTGGGGCGGGGAGGGCCGTTCAGGGATTGCTCAGCCTTTTCTGAGCAGGCCGTGCTGGAGCAGCTTCTTGCGCAAGGTGTTGCGGTTGATGCCGAGCATCTCGCTGGCGCGCAACTGGTTGCCATAGGCCTCGCGCATCACCACTTCGAGCATCGGCTTTTCAACCTCGTGCAGCACCATGTCGTAGATGCCGGAGGCCGAGGCGCCGCCCAGGTCCTTGAAATACGACTGCAGGGTCTGGGTCACGACCTCATCGATGCGCGGGTTCTTGCTCATGCGGCCAATCGCTCCAGGGCAGGGTCGGGCAGGCCATAGTGTGCGGCCAGTACCCGCAACTGCGTGGCGCTGTCCTCGATGCGATAAAAATCGTCGATGAAGGCCTGCACGCCGGCATCGGCGCGGGCCTGCGATTCGAGGTACCAGGCCACATGCTTGCGGGCGCTGCGCACGCCGGTGTACTCGCCATAGAAGGCGTGGTGATCGCGCAGATGGCGCAGCAGCAGACGCCCTTGCGCCTGCAGCGGGGGCGGCGCCAGGTGCGTGCCGGTCTTCAGGTAGTGGGCGATCTGGCCGGGCAGCCACGGGTTGCCCTGGGCCGCGCGGCCGATCATCACCGCATCGGCACCGGTGTGACGCAGCACCTGCAGGGCCTTTTCAGGCGAATCGATATCGCCATTGGCGACCACCGGGATCGACAGGGCCGCCTTGACCTGCGCGATGGTGTCGTACTCGGCCTGGCCCAGGTAGGCATCGGCGCGGGTGCGGCCATGGATCGTCACCAGCTTGACCCCTGCCTGCTCGGCGCGGCGCGCGATCGCCAGCGCATTGCGCCGGCTGCGATCCGGACCGGTGCGCATCTTGAGCGTCACCGGGACGCTGACCGCAGCCACCACCGCCTCGATCAGGCGGGCGGCCAGGTCTTCGTCAGCCATCAGGGCCGAGCCGGCCATCACGTTGCAGACCTTCTTGGCCGGGCATCCCATGTTGATATCGATGATCTGGGCGCCGCGCTCGACATTGAAGCGCGCCGCCTCGGCCATCATGGCCGGATCGGCACCGGCGATCTGCACGGCGCGCGGACCAGGCTCACCCTCGTGATTCAGGCGCCGCGCCGTCTTGATGGTGGCCCACAGGCGCGGGTTGGAGGCCGCCATCTCGCTGACGGCATGGCCCGCGCCCAATTCGCGGCACAACAGGCGAAACGGACGGTCGGTTACGCCAGCCATGGGGGCGACGAACACCGGATTGGGCAGGCGGTAAGGCCCGATGGCAACCGGTTGATCGAAGAGGGCGGGCATGGCGTGCGCAGGTGCGGTTCGGGGGCGCGTCGTTCAGCGCTGCATCAGCGCTTCGATGTCGGCCACGCGCTTGGGCACATCGCCGGTGATCAGCTCGCAACCCTGGGCAGTGATCACGGCATCGTCCTCGATGCGGACGCCGATGCCATGGAAGGCGACCGGCACATCGGCGGCCGGACTGATGTACAGGCCCGGTTCGATGGTGGTGACCATGCCCGGGCGCAGGATGCGCCAAGGCTTTTCCTGGCCCTCGGCAGCCTTCTCGCCGGGCTCGCGGTATTCGCCGCAATCATGGACGTCCATGCCCAGCCAATGGCCGGTGCGGTGCATGTAGAAGCGGGTGTATCGGTTCTGGGCGATGGCATCGTCCAGCGGCCCCTCGATCAGCTTCAGGTCGATCAGGCCTTGCGTGAGCACGCGCACCGCCGCCAGATGCGGATCGATGAAACGGGCACCCGGCCGGGTGGCCGCCACTGCGGCATCCTGCGAGGCCATCACGATCTCGTAGACGTCCTTCTGCGGGCCAGAGAACCTGCCATTGACCGGGAAGGTACGGGTGATGTCCGAGGCGTAGCCGTCGAGTTCGCAGCCGGCATCGATCAGCAGCAGGTCGCCATCGAGCATCTTGCGATTGTTTTCGCGGTAGTGCAGGCAGCAGGCATTGACGCCCGAGGCCACGATCGATCCGTAGGCGGGAAATTGCGAGCCGCCCTTCTTGAACACATACAGCAGTTCGGCCTCGACCTCGTACTCGTGTTGGCCGGGTCTGGCCGTCTGCATGGCGCGAACATGGGCCGCAGCCGAGATGCGGGCCGCGCGACGCATCACGTCCAGTTCGCTGTCGTCCTTGACCAGGCGCATTTCATCGAGCAGGCCGAGCACATCCCAGGCCTGGGCCGGGGCGCTGACGCCGGCGCGTGCCTGCAGGCGCACGGCCTGCAGCCAGCCCTGGACGCGGGTATCGAGGGTGCTGTTCGTGCCCAGGCCATAGTAGACGGCCGGTGCATTGGCCAGCAGGCCGGGCATGTGCTCGTCGAGCACATCGATGGCCAGGGCCTGATCGAATCCGAAGACCTCGGCCGCCGCCTGGGGCCCGTAGCGGAACCCGTCCCAGATTTCGCGCAACTCGTTCTTCTGGCGGCAAAACAGCAGCGAGCGCTCAACCTGGTCGTTGACCACCAGCACCACGGCCGCCTCCGGCTCCGGGAAGCCGCTCAGGTAGTGGAAATAGCTGTCCCAGCGAAACGGAAAATCGGAATCGCGATTGCGCGCCACCTCGGGCGAGGTGAAGACGATGGCCACCCCGCCACCGCGCTTGCGCATCTGGGCCATCAGGTGTTGGCGGCGTTGCTTGTAAACGTCTGGCGTCATGGTGCGGTGTGGTCCGGGTCGAGGGGCGCTGGGCACGGCGCGGGCCGGGCCTGTGAGGCCTGCGGCATGGCGCAAGGGGGCAATTTTAGCCTGTTGTGCGCAGCAGGCGGTCCAGCGAGGCCAGCCGTTCCGGCGTGCCGATGTCCCACCAGCGTCCCAGGTGGCACTCGGCGCCGATGGTGCCGGCCTGCACACCGGCCTCCAGCAGGGGGCGAAGCGGCAGGCGGGCGCCGGCGGGCACGGCTGCGAAAAAGCGCGGGTGGTAGACCGCGATGCCCGAAAACGTCCAGCCCGCCCGCCCGGCAGCCTCATCGGGCTTGAGCAGGCGACCGACCTCGACCGCGAAGTCGCCGCCCGGGTGGTGAGGCGCATTGGGCACCATCACGCACCAGGCCGACAGGACGGGCTGGCCGACGCCCCAGGGGGCCATCTGGGCTGCGATGCCATGGGCGCGGGCTGGATTGAAGTCGCTGAAAATGTCGCCATTGACCACCAGGAAGGGCTCATCGCCCAGCAGCGGCAAGGCCTTGGCAATGCCGCCTGCGGTCTCCAGGGCCTGGCCCTCAGGTGAGTAAAGGATGTCCAGGCCCCAGCGCCTACCATCGCCCAGGGCGGCTTCGATGCGATCGCCCAGCCAGGCATGGTTGATGACCACGCGGCGAAAGCCGGCCCGCGCCAGGGCTTCCAGGTGCCATTCGATCAAGGCCTTGCCACCGGCCTGCAGCAAGGGCTTGGGCAGGTGGTCGGTCAACGGGCGCATGCGCTCGCCACGCCCGGCTGCCAGGATCATCGCCGTGCGCAAGGGGGCCGGATCGCGTGCCTGCATGGGCTCAGAAGGTAAAGCCGCTGGTGACAGCCTGTGGCTCGCTGCGCTCGAGCAGGCCCATCAGGGGGCCAAAGGCGTTGTAGCGGCTGGCGGTGCGGATCACATACTGCAGCACGGCGGGCAGGTCGTTCAGGTAGCGGTCCTTGCCATCGCGGTGGTACAGGCGGGCAAAGATGCCCAGCACCTTGAGATGGCGCTGCAGGCCCATCCATTCGAAGTCACGGTAGAACTCGCTGAAGTCGGCCGCCACCGGCAGGCGTGCGGCGCGGGCCTTCTCCCAGTAACGGACGCAGGCATCGATGACGCGATCCTCATCCCAGACGATGTAGGCATCGCGCAGCAGGGACACCAGGTCGTAGGTGATCGGACCGTAGACGGCGTCCTGGAAATCGAGGATGCCGGGATTGCGCTCGCCAGCCAGCAGCATCAGGTTGCGGCTGTGGTAATCCCGGTGCACGTAGACCTTGGGCTGGGCCAGGCTGTTGGCGATCAGCAGGGCGAAGGTCTTGTCCAGCACCTCGCGATCGGCAGGGTTCGGCGCCTGCTGGCGGTGCCGCCCCAGGTACCACTGCGGATACAACTCGAGTTCGCGGCGCAGCAAGGCCTCGTCATAGGCGGGCAGCACGCCTGGGCGGCTGATCGCCTGCAGTTTGACCAGGGCATCGCCTGCTTCGCCGTACAAGACCTGGAAGGTCTCGGCGCGCAGCACCTCGAGATAGGTCACGTTGCCGAAATCCTCGATCAGAAGGAAGCCCTGGGCGGGATCGGCCTCGTAGACCACCGGAAAGCTGGCGCCGCTGGCGGCAAAGGTGCGCGCCACCTCGATGAAGGGGCGCACATCCTCCATCGGGGGCGGGGCGTCCATGACGATGTAGCTGGCAGCCCGGCCCGCGCCCAAGGCGCCGGGCGCCGAGGCCATGACCCGGAAGTAGCGCCGGAAGCTGGCGTCATTGGAGGCCGGTGCCAGGCTGTCCAGTGCCAGCCCGTAAGCCTTACGGTGGGTCTCGAGCCAGGCATTGAGTAAGGAAATTCGCGGGTCCAAGACAGTCCGATCGTCGCAGGCGGTGAAGTGGCGGCTGCAGTGGGTGATGCAGTGGGTGAGGCACTGGGTGATGCAGTGGGCGGCCCATATAATAGACGAGCGCCATGCCGCGCCGCCGGCCACCCGGGCCGCCGGCTGGTGCAGGCCTTTGTCCCCGCGCCTGCCTGCCCGACCCCTTTCTCGCCCCCACGAACCGAATTGCCGCTGCCGACCGTTCCTGCCCGACCGTCCGCGCCAGAATGCTGGCGGCAGGCCTGCGCCCTTTTGTCGCTGCTGGTGCTGCTCGGGCTGCTGCTGTCGGGCACCGCCGCCCGGGCCCTGACCCTGGATGCCTCGGTGGCCGAGTCGCGCAGCAAGCGCGAGGACCCGCTGGGCAACCGCCGGGTGCTGCCGGGTGCCGACAAGCCGCGCCTGCCGGTCTTTGGTGAGGCTGACGAGATGGACGGTCGCAGCGAGCGCGATGTCACCCTGCGCGGCGATGCGGTGCTGCGCCGCGAGGGCAGTGTCATCCGCGGCGATCGCATCACGTATTACGAGGCCGAGGATGAGGTCTTCGTGTTCGGCAATGCGCGTGTGGTGCGTGATGGCAATGTCTTCGTGGGGCGCGAGCTGCGCCTGAAGCTGGACAGCAATGAGGGCGTGTTCACCGAGCCGCACTATCGCCTGCCGGCTTACCGTGGCCAGGGCGCCGCCGAGCGCATCGAGTTTCTGGGCAAGAACCGCGTGCGCTTCATCAATGGCTACTACACCACCTGCCAGGGCGAGAGCCCGTCCTGGTGCCTGCGCGCCGAAAGCATCACGCTCGATGAGGAGCAGGGCGAGGGCCGGGCCCGCTCGGCCAGCCTTTATTTCGGCAACACCAAGGTGCTGGGTCTGCCGGTGTTCTATTTCCCCCTGGGCGAGGGGCGCAAGACCGGCTTTTTGCCGCCGACCTTCTCGGTGACCACCTCGAACGGCTTCGAGATGGCCATGCCCTTTTACTGGAACATGGCGCCCAACTACGACCTGACCCTGACGCCCCGGGTGATGAGCAAGCGCGGCATCTTGCTGGGCAGTCAGTTCCGCTACATCACCGACCGTCAGTATGGCGAGCTGCGCTACGACCATAACCCCCACGACCGCGAGTACGGCGACAAGCGCTACACCTGGAACTGGCAGCACGTCATTCCCGACTTCAACAAATGGCGGGTCGGCGTCAACTATCAAGGCGTTTCGGACGACACTTATTTCATCGACTACTCGCGCTCGGTACAAAGCAGTGCCACGCGCCTTCTGCCGCGCGAGATCACGGCAAGCCGTCGCTTCGATGACTGGACCGTGATCGCACGCTACTCGCGCTGGCAGCCGCTGCTCGAGCAAAAGACCAGTGCGCCCTACGAGAGCGTGCCGCAGTTCTCCCTGCTGCGTGACAGCCGGGATGTCAACGGGATGGACCTGAATGTGCTGGCCGACCTGTCTCAATTCCGTCGTGCCTATCTGCCCGGCACCAGTCCCCGCGGCTGGCGCGCCGTGCTGTATCCGCAGATCTCCTACCCGATCCAGAAGGCGGGCTGGTTCGTGATTCCGAAGCTTGGCCTGCATGCCTCGGCCTACCGGCTCGATGACAACGCAGGCAACCCGACCAGCCTGAATCGCAGCGTGCCGATCTTCTCGCTCGATGCCGGCATGGTTTTTGAGCGGGAGGCGAGCTTTTTCGGCACGCGCCTGAACCAGACGCTCGAACCGCGCCTGTTCTATGTGCGCTCACCCTACCGGGACCAGGGGGCCTTCCCGGTGTTCGACACCACTGTGTCGGACTTCAACTTCGCGCAGCTGTTCTCCACCAACACTTTTGTCGGCCAGGACCGCATCGCCGACCAGAACCAGCTTACGGCGGTACTGATCTCGCGCCTGATCGACCCGGATAACGGCGCCGAGCGCTTCCGGTTCGCAGTGGGTGAGCGGCTCTACTTCACGCCGCAGCAGGTGCAGATTCCCGGGGTCGCCGCCAATACCGACACCCGCTCCGACCTGCTGTTTGCGATGACTGCCCAGATCGGCCGCTTCTGGGCGCTTGACACCGGCCTGCAGTACTCGGTGCGCGATGGCCGCATCCCGCGCTTTTCGGTCTCCAGCCGGTACACCCCCGCCAGCGGCAACATCTTCAATGCCGCCATCCGCTACCAGCGCGACACCCTCGGCCAGGTGGACACCTCCTGGCGCTGGCCGATTGCTCCCCAATGGATGACCCTGGGGCGCCTGAACTACTCCTTCCTCGATACTGGCCTGGATCCGCTCACCGGCGCGGTCACCGCGCTCAAGCGTGGTCTGGTCGAATCGGTGGCTGGGGTCGAGTACACGGCGGACTGCTGGGTGTTTCGGGCCGTGCTGCAGCGCTATGCCACCTCGGCCACCGATTCCCGCACGACGCTCTTCTTTCAGGTCGAGTTGAGCGGCCTTGGCCGCATCGGCAACGACCCATTTGATATATTGCGCAGGAACATTCCCGGATACCGGGTGCCCAACGACCGGGTCGAGACGCCCTCGCGCTTTTTCGGCTACGAGTGAGAACCCTCTTTTTCCGGGCGAGTACACGATGAACAAACTGATTCCTGTCCTGTTGCTGATGCTGGTGCTGTGCACGCCGGATGCCCGGGCGCAGCCTGTCCAGGCGGTGGACCGGGTGGTGGCGGTGGTCAACAACGAGGCGATCACCTTCCGCGAGCTGAGCCTGAAGGCCGATCGCTACGAGCGCCAGGCCAGGCGCCAGAACCAGCAGGTCCCGGCGCGTGACGTCTTTCTCAAGCAGGTGCTCGAGCAGATGATCATCGAGCGCAGCCTGATGCAGATGGCGCGCGAGCAGGGTATCCGTGTCGAGGAGCCACAGCTGGACCGTGCCGTCGAGCAGTTTGCCCGCGACAACCGCGTGTCGGTGGCTGACCTGCGCAGCCGCCTGGAGCGCGAAGGCACGCCCTTTGCGGTTTTTCGCGAAGAGCTGCGGGCCGAGATCGTACGGGCCCGCCTGCGTGAGCGCGAGGTCGATGCACGCATCCAGATTTCCGAAGGCGATATCGATGCCTTCATCGCCTCCCAGGGCGCAGTTGCCGCCGGCGAGGCCGAGTACCACCTGGCCCAGATCCTGTTGCCGGTGTCTGGCAATGCCAAGGCCGAAGATATCGAGCGTCAGCGCCTGCGTGGCGAGGAATTGATCAAGCAGATCAACCGCGGCGTCGATTTTGCACGCCTGGCGGCCTCGTTTTCGGCGGGCAATGATGCCGCCAATGGTGGCAGCATGGGCTTTCGCACCGCCGAGCGCCTGCCGCAATTGTTCGCCGAGGAAGCAGCCAAGCTGAACGTGGGTGCCATCTCCGGCCTGATCCGCAGCCCGGCTGGCTTTCACATTCTCAAGCTGCTGGGCAAGCGCAATACCGGTGGCAAGGGCCTTGACCTGCAGGACGTCACCCAGACCCGCGTTCGCCATATCCTGATCCGGCCCTCGGAACTGGTCAGCGAGGCCGAGGCCATGCGTCGCCTCACCGACGCCAAGGAGCGCATCGAGAAGGGCGTGGCCAAGTTCGAGGACCTGGCGCGCCAGTACTCGGCCGATGGCAGCGCCAGCCGCGGCGGCGAGATCGGCTGGATCCTGCCCGGCGATACCGTGCCCGAGTTCGAGCGTGCGATGGATGCCCTGCAACCCGGCAAGATCAGCGAACCCTTTCGCACCGCTTTTGGCCTGCACATCGTCCAGGTGCTCGAGCGCAAGACCGAGCCGCCGTCCAGCGATCGCCAGCGGGCCATGGCGCGCGCCGCCCTGCGTGAGCGCCGTATGGAGGAGGCCTTCGACAGCTGGATCCGCCAGGTGCGTGATTCGGCCTACGTCGAATATCGCTACGAAGACTGAGCGCGCGGAGTCTCCCATCGCCAAGCCGGTTCCCCGCAAGCGCTTCGGCCAGCATTTCCTGGTCGATGACCAGGTGGTCGATGCGATCTGCAATGCGATTGCCCCGCGCAGCGGCCAGTGCATGGTCGAGATCGGACCCGGACCAGGGGCCCTGACCCGAGCCCTGCTGGCCCGCATCGACCTGTTGCATGCCGTCGAGATCGACCGCGATCTGGCGGCCGCCCTGCGGCGCAGCTTTCCTGCCACGCGCCTTGACCTGCACGAGGGTGATGCGCTGCGTTTCGATTTCTCCAGCCTGCGCCCGGCGGGTACGGATGCGCCCCTGCTGCGCATGGTCGGCAACCTGCCCTACAACATCTCCAGTCCCCTGTTGATCCGGCTGATGGGCGAGGCCCAGAACATCCTGGACATGCACTTCATGCTTCAGAAGGAGGTCGTCGAGCGCATCGTGGCCGAGCCGGGGCATAGCGCCTACGGGCGCCTGACCGTGATGCTGCAGGCCTGCTTTGGCTCGACCGCATTGTTCGATGTGCCGCCGCAGGCCTTCGAGCCTCCGCCACGGGTCGATTCGGCGATCGTGCGCATGGTCACGCGGCCGGCCCACGAGCGCCTGCCGGGGCCGGTCATCGAGGCGCTCGAGACCTTGCTGGCCCATGCCTTCGCGCAAAAGCGCAAGATGCTTCGCAAGACCCTGCTGCCCTGGCTGCAGGCGCAGGGACTGGATGCCTCGCTGATCCCCGGCACTGCGCGGGCCGAGGACATCCCGGCACCGGTGTACTTTCAACTTGCTGCCCAACTGGCGACGCGCCAGGCGCAGCGCCAGCAGGACGCCGTCCCGCCCCCCCTTTCCTGACCCCTGCCGGACGAGGTTTTCGCATGACAGTTCCTGCCGAAAAAGCTGCCCCTGCCAGTTCCCTGGATCCGCGCTGGGCCCGGGGTCGGGTGGCCGTCGTCACGGGCGGCGCCATGGGCATCGGTGCGACGGTGTGCGAGCATCTGGCGGCCGCTGGCGCATCGGTATGGGTGGCTGACCGGGCCCTCGAGCAGGCCCAGGCCACCGCTGCACGGCTGCTTGCCGGTGGCGCGCAGGCGCAGGCCCTGGCCATCGATGTGGCCGACGCCGACGCGGTGTCGCAGGCCTTTGCGCGGGTAGCCGCCGAGTCAGGCCGCTGTGACATCCTGGTCAACAGCGCCGGCATTGCCAAGGTGTTTCCGTTTCTGGACTACCCGCTCGATCACTTCGAGATGACGATGAAGGTCAATGTCACCGGCACCTTGCTGTGCGCCCAGCATGCGGCCCGCCTGATGATGGCGCAGCGCTGGGGACGTATCGTGAACATCGCCTCGGTGGCCGGCATGCGTGCCGTGGGCAATGGTCGCACCGCGTATGGCACGTCGAAGGCAGCGGTCATCGCGCTGACCCGCCAGATGGCCGTCGAGCTGGCCGGCCACGGCATCACTGCCAATGCGGTGGCCCCCGGTCCGGTCGATACCCCCATGACCCAGGTCCTGCACAGCGACGCGTTTCGCGAGCAGTACTCGCGCGCGATTCCGATGAACCGTTACGGCAGTACCGACGAGATCGCAGCGGCGGTCATGTACCTGGCCTCGCCGGGTGCCTCCTATGTCACCGGCACGGTGCTGCCGGTCGATGGTGGCTTCTTCGCCTCTGGTGCGCCAGGCCTGTAGCCGTTTTTTCGGGCACCCGCCTTGCGGGCGGGTCAGCGCGGATGGTGCCGTTACTGCATGGCCGGATCCGCCCGGCTTGCGCCCGATCAGTCGGGCTTGCGCTCGATCAGTTCGATCTTGTAGCCATCGGGATCGGTGACGAAGGCGATGATGGTGTTGCCGCCCTTGACCGGGCCGGCCTCGCGGGTCACCTGTCCTCCCGAGGTGCGGATGCGCTCGCAGGCTGCAGCCGCATCCGGCACGGCGATGGCAATGTGGCCGAAGGCGCCACCCATCTCGTAGCTGGCCACCCCGTAGTTGTAGGTCAGCTCGATCACCGCGCCCTGCGACTCGTCGCCATAACCGACGAAGGCCAGCGAGTATTTCTGATCGGGCCGATCGGTGGTGCGGATCAGGGACATGCCCATCACCTGGGTGTAGAAGTCGATTGACCGTTGCAGGTCGCCGACGCGCAACATGGTGTGCAGGATTTTCATGACAAGGTCTCGCTGGGTTCGCGTATTTCTCGCAGGCGACCACGCGCCTGCTGGTAGGCGGGAAAGAGCTGTTCGACGGTCTTCCAGAAGCGGGGCCCGTGATTGAGCTCTTTCAGGTGCGCCAATTCGTGTGCAATGACGTAGTCGATCAGGTCCGGCTGGTGATGGATGAGACGCCAGTTCAGGCGCACCGCGCCATCGGCGCCGCAACTGCCCCAGCGCGTGCGTGCCGAGGACAGGCCCCAGCGGGTCGGCGCACGGCCCAGCAAGGTGGCGTAGTGATCGATGCGTTGCGCGAAATGGGTCTTGGCCTGGGCTTGCAACCAGCCGTGCACGCGGTCACGGATCTGCTCGGTGGATGCCTTGTGCTGCAGGCCCACCGCCAACTCGTGTCCCTGACGTTGCACGCCCTGCACCGAAGGATCCAGGCGCAGGCGCAGGGCCTCGCCCATGAAGCGGATTTCTCCGCCGTGTTCCCAGCGGATCGCCGACTGCAGTTGCAGTTCCTGGAAGCGCTGCCACTCGATCAGCTTGAGGTTGATCCAGCGCGCCTTGTCCTGCAGGGCGGTCTCCAGTTCCTTGAGCGTGAGCCAGCGCGGGATGGTGACGGTCAGGCCCTTTTCGTCGATGACGAAGCCGATGGTCTTGCGCTTGCTGCGCCGAAGCTGGTAGGTGACCGGACGCCCATCGAGCCAGGCACTGCGCTCGCCCAGCTTGACGGCGGGCGGCGCATCGAAGAAGGGCAGATTCAGCTGCAGGGCAGCGGCGATCTTGCTGAGCATACGGTTCGGGTGGGCTGCCGTGAGCGGTCTTGGGAAGGCGCAGGCCGAAGCAGGCCTTGCGCGAGATGGGCCCGAGTGTAACGCACCGTCATGACGGCCGAGGGATTGATCCCAGCGGCGGCAGGGCTGTTGCAGGCTTCAGGCGCGGGCAATCTCATCCTGCACGGGGTAGGCCTGCGGACTGATGCGCCGCATTTCCTGTTCGATCCAGGCTTCGACTTCACGCATCAGCGCATCGGGCGTCTTGCCCTGCGAGGCGATGGCCGGACCGATCGATACCGTGACCAGGCCCGGGGTCTTGATGAAGGCCTTCCGTGGCCAGCATTCGCCGGCATTGTGCGCGATCGGCACCACCTTGGCGCCGGTGCGGATGGCCAGCCGTGCACCGCCACTCTTGTACTGGCCCTTTTTGCCCACCGCGATGCGCGTGCCCTCGGGAAACATGATGATCCAGCGGCGTTCGGCCAGCTTGCGTGCGCCCTGGTTGACCACCTGTTCGAAGGCATCGCTGCGCTTGCTGCGATTGATGTGGATCATGTCGCACAGCGCGATGCCCCAGCCAAAGAACGGGATGTAGAGCAACTCGCGCTTGAACACATAGCACAGCTCGCGCGGCATCCAGACCGGAAAGAAGAAGGTCTCCCAGGTGGACTGGTGCTTGGACAGCAGGATCACCGGTTCATCGGGCAGGTTCTGCTCGCCCTGGACTTTCCACTTGATGCCGCAGATGTGCTCCAGGCCCCAGATGTTGACCACCAGGAAAAATCGCGCGCAGCCATACAGCCAGCGACGCGGGGCCCAGAAGCTGGCCAGCATCACCAGGGCAGTCGGGATGACGGTCACCACCTGCAGCGCGAGAAAGATCAGGGCACGGATCATGGGGTGGACTCGTTGAGCAACTGACTGACCCAGGTGGCCAGGTCGGGGACGATCAGCACGCCGGCGGGCAGGGGCTTCTTGCCGGACTCGTGTTCGGTGAGCGTCTTGCGGCCATTGCCGGTGCGCACCAGCACTGGCTTGCAGCCGGCATTGACCGCAGCCTGCAGATCGCGCCAGCTGTCACCGACGGCATGCACCTGGCTGGCATCGGCCTGGAAGCGCTGGATGGCATCGAGCAGCATGCCGGGTTCTGGCTTGCGGCAGTGGCAGCGGACTTCGGCGCCATGCGGGCAGAAGTAGATGGCATCGAGCCGGCCGCCGGCCGCACTGACGCCCTGGTGCATCTTGGTGTGGATCTTGAGCAGCGTGGTGGCATCGAACAGGCCCCGCGAGATGGCCTCCTGATTGGTGGCCACCACCACCCGGTAGCCCGCCTTGTTCAGGCGGGCAATGGCCTGCAGGCTGCCCTTGATCGGATGCCACTCGGCCGGCGCCTTGATGTACTGGTCCGACTCCTCGTTGATCACGCCATCGCGATCGAGGATTACCAGGGGGGTGCTGGCCGCCGCGCTGTACATGGCCTCAGCCCGACAACAGGGACAGGTCGGCCACCCGGTTCATCAGGCGGTGCAGGCTCGAGAGCAGGGCCAGGCGGTTGTTGCGCACCGCGCTGTCATCGGCCATCACCATGACGCTGTCGAAGAAGGCATCGACCGGTTCGCGCAACTGCGCCAGGGACTTGAGCGACTCGGCCAGTTGCCCCTGATCGAGCAAGGCCTGTGCGCGCGGCGCCGCGGCCACGATGGCCTGGTGCAAGGTCTTCTCGGCCGGTTCGATGAGCCGGTCGGCGTCGACCGTGCCGCTGGCGGCCCCATCGTTCTTCTTGAGAATGTTGCCGATGCGCTTGTTGGCAGCGGCCAGGGCCTGTGCCTCGGGCAGCAGTGCAAATGCCTGCACCGCATCCAGTCGCTGGATCAGCGTGTCCAGGCGGAATGATTGCGCATCCTCGCCTTGCTCGGTGGCCAGGCAGGCCTCGATGTGGGCGGGCGCATAGCCCTTGTCGCGCAACAGGCCGCGGGCACGATCGAGCACGAAGGCGCGCAGCCCCGCGACATCGGCCTTGACCGTTGCCAGTGCGGCAAGGCCGGCAAAGGCCTGCTCGAGCAAGGCTGTGAGGGACAGTGGCAGGCCGGCGCGCTGGCCCGGCGCTGCGGTCTCGATCAGCATGCGCACGACGCCCAGGGCGTGGCGGCGCAGGGCGAAGGGGTCCTTGTCGCCGGTCGGTTGCTGGCCGATGCCCCAGATGCCGGCCAGGGTCTCGAGCTTGTCGGCCATGGCCACGGCGGTGCCGTACGGATAGGCGGGCAGGGCATCGCCGGCAAAGCGTGGCTGGTAGTGCTGGGCAATGGCCTGGGCCACTTCGGGCGCCTCGCCATCATGGCGCGCATAGTACTCGCCCATGATGCCTTGCAGCTCGGGGAACTCACCGACCATGCCGCTGAGCAGGTCGGCCTTGGCCAGTTCGGCGGCGCGGCCGGCCGGTGCCGGATCGGCGCCCAGCAGGCTCGCGATCGCCTGGGCCAGGGCCTTGACGCGCTCGGTGCGTTGCAGTTGTGTGCCCAGCTTGGCGTGATACACCACCTGGCCCAGTTGCGGCACGCGCGAGGCCAGGGAGGCCTTCTGGTCCTGGGTGAAGAAGAACTCGGCATCGGACAGGCGCGGGCGCACCACACGCTGATTGCCTTCGATGATGTTCTTCGGATCGGCCAGGTCCATGTTCGAGACCACCAGGAAGCGCGGCAGCAGCTTGCCCTTGGCGTCGAACAGCGGAAAGTACTTCTGGTTGGTGCGCATGGTCAGGATCAGGCATTCCTGGGGCACCTGCAGGAAGCGTGCCTCAAAGCCGGCCACATACACGCGCGGCCACTCGACCAGGGCGGTGACCTCGTCGACATAGCCAGCCAATTCGCCTTCGAGCGCCTCGCGGTCGCTCACCTCGGGCTTGGCCGACAGGCGCGCGCCTTCGCGCTGCGCGGTGTCCAGAAGGCTGGCGGCAATCGCGGCGCGGCGCGCCGCATACGAGGCGATCACCTTGCCCTGCGATTGCAGCGTCTGTGCATAGGCGGCCGGGTCGGCAATGCTGATCGTACCGCTGCTGTGGAAGCGGTGGCCTTCGGTGATGCGGTCGCTGGTCAGGCCCAGGGCCTGGGCCGGCAGCACCTGATTACCATGCAGCACGATGAGCCGGTGGGCCGGGCGCACGAAGCTGACGTTGGTGTGGCCATCGGCGAGCTGGTATTGCATCACCTTGGGCACCGGCAGCTTCGACAGCGCACTGTGCACGATGGCATCGATCTGCTCGGCCAGCACCACCCCTGGCAGCGTGCTCTGGAAGTAGAAACAGTCCTGCTTGCCGTCATTGCCCTGGGTCAACTGTTCGACACGCGCGCCCTGTTTTTCGGCCCACTTGATCAAGGCCATGGTGGGTTGGCCATCGGCACCCAGACCCACCTTGGTGGAGGGGCCCTTGACCTCGACCTTGCGGTCCTGGCCACGGGCGGCCACGGCTGGTACGCGTACCGCCAGGCGACGTGGGCTGGCAAAGCCCTCGGCCTGCACATCGGTGGCCACCAGGGCGCGCGATTGCAGTTCGGAAACGATGGTGCCGCTGAAGCTGGCCCCCAGTGCCTTGAGCGCCTTAGGGGGCAACTCTTCGGTGAACAATTCGATGAGCAGGTCGGCCTGTGCTGTGCTGGTCATGCGGTGCCCCTCACGCGGCCTTGGCCGATGCGGTGAGCATCGGGAAGCCGAGCCGCTCGCGCGAATCGTAGTAGGCCTGCGCCACGGCACGGGCCAGGTTGCGCACCCGGCCGATGTAGGCGGCGCGCTCGGTCACGCTGATCGCGCCGCGGGCATCGAGCAGGTTGAAGGTGTGCGAGCATTTCATGACCATCTCGTAGGCCGGCAGGGCCAGTGCCGCCTCGATCAGGCGCTTGGCTTCGGCCTCGTACTCGTTGAAGTGGCGGAACAGCATGTCCGCATTCGAGTGTTCGAAGTTGTAGGTGGATTGCTCGACCTCGTTCTGGTGGAAGACATCGCCATAGCTGATGCCCGGTGTCCAGACCAGGTCGTAGACGGTTTCGACGCCTTGCAGGTACATCGCCAGGCGCTCGAGGCCATAGGTGATCTCGCCGGTGATCGGCTGGCACTTGAGCGAACCGACCTCCTGGAAATAGGTGAACTGGGTCACTTCCATGCCGTTGAGCCAGACTTCCCAGCCCAGGCCCCAGGCGCCCAGCGTCGGGCTTTCCCAGTCGTCCTCGACGAAGCGGATGTCGTGCTGCATCGGGTCGATGCCCAGCGCCTTGAGCGAGCCGATATACAGCTCCAGGATGTTGGGCGGCGAGGGCTTGAGCACCACCTGGTACTGGTAGTAGTGCTGCAGGCGGTTGGGGTTGTCGCCGTAGCGGCCATCCTTGGGACGGCGTGACGGCTGGACATAGGCGGCACGCCAGGGTTCGGGACCGATCGAGCGCAGGAAGGTGGCGGTGTGGAAAGTGCCGGCACCGACCTCCATGTCGTAGGGCTGCAGCAGGGCGCAGCCTTGCTGGCTCCAGTAGTGCTGCAGCCGCAGGATGACGTCTTGGAAGGTAATCATGGGGCCAGATTGTACCCAGTGTGCGCGCCGGCAAGGAACCCGCGTCCCCGGCCTGCTGCCCCGGACAGCCGCTCAGCGCCGCGAACGGGCCAGCGTCCAGCCGGCGACCAGCAGCAGCAGGGCGCAGGCCAGGAACGGCAGGTTGCCAAAGCGGGCATACGGGGTCAGGCCCTGCATGCCGCCCACCTCCAGGTCCAGATGACCAGCCTGCAGGGCGGGCAGGCGCTCGGCCAGGCGGCCATCGGCCAGCACCAGGCCGGTGACGCCGGTATTGGTGGCGCGCAGCATCGGCCGTGCCGTCTCGAGGGCCCGCATGCGGGCAATGGCCAGATGCTGGGGCAGGGCGTGGGAGTCGCCGAACCAGGCGATGTTGCTGACATTGATCAGCACCTGGGCGCCGCGCCTGACCTGTCCGGCCAGCTGCTCGCCGAACAGATCCTCGTAGCAGATGTTGAAGCCGATCAACTGGCCCTCGTGTCGGATCAGTTCCTGGTCCAGTGGACCGCGGGCAAAGTCGCCCAGGGGAATCTGCATCATGTCGACAAACCAGCGAAAGCCGGGCGGTATGAATTCGCCGAAGGGCACCAGGTGATGCTTGTCGTAGCGGCCCGCCACCTGCTGGCGCTCATCGATCAGGGCCACCGAGTTGGTGATCTGGCCCTCGCGCAGGGCGGGCAGGCCGAGGGCGACCCGGGTACCGCTGCGACCCAGTGCCACGGCCAGTTCGCCCAGCACCTGTGGCGGGGTGCGCTCCAGGAAGCTGGTCCAGGCGGTCTCGGGCAGGACCGTCAGGCTGGCCCTGCTCGTGGCGATCGCCGCGATGTACGCCCGCATGCTCTCGAGGCTGCGGGCCGGATCGAACTTCATGTCCTGGGCGATATTGCCCTGGACCAGGCGCACGGTAAAGCGCTTGCCGGTGGGCGTTGCAAAGTCCAGCCAGGCAAAGGGCGCGGCACTGATCAGGGCCAGCGCCATCATCAGCAGGCCTGCCCCCGACAGGCGTCGCCGCCAGCCCTGCAGCAGCACCAGGGCCAGACCCCCCGAGAGCAGGCAGGTCGCCAGGCCAACGCCATGGACGCCCAGGGCGGGGGCGGCATGGGCCAGCGGGCCATCCAGTTGCGAGTAGCCCAGGGCAATCCAGGGAAAACCGGTGAAGACCCAGCTGCGCAGCCACTCGGCCAATCCCCAGGCGCCGGCCAGCGCCATGATGGCGGCGGCCGGTGCACGGCCATAGCGCAAGTGACCGGCCGGCCCGGTCAGGCGGGTGGCCAGTGCTGCGGCCAGGGCCGAAAAGCTGGCCAGCAGGGCGGCCATCAGCAGCACGGCCAGGCCGGCCAGGGGGGCTGGCAGGCCACCATAGCGGTGCATGCTGATGAACAGCCAGCCCACGCCGATGCCAAAGTAGCTCAGGCCGTAGCTGAAGGTGATGAGGAAGGCCTCGCGAACCCGCGGTCGTGCGCCGGGTCGGGCAAACAGCAGCAGCAACAGGCCGGCCAGCGACAACACCTGCAGCCACCAGGCCGGCCAGATTCCCTGGCTCAGGGTGCCCAGTGCACCGGCCAGCAGCGCCAGCAGCAGCACAGGCCAGAGGGACCGGGTCATGGATGCCGCCGCGAAATGCCGCTCAAGCCGGATCGCCCGCAGGATCGGGCACCACCCGGGACACCAGCAGCAACTGCGCATGGCGCGCATCGGCACGGATCACGTCAAAGCGCAATCCGGAGAGCAGCACATGGTCGCCACGCCGCGGCACGTGGCCCAGCTGGTCGGTGACCAGGCCGCCGATGGTGTCGAATTCGTCGTCGGGAAACTGGGTGCCGAAACTGACGTTGAATTGCTCGATCGAGGTGTTGGCCTTGACGCGGAAGCGGCCGCCCGCGGTGGCACCCTCGGCGGCCACGATGTTGTCGCTTTCCTCGTCGAAATCGAACTCGTCCTCGATGTCACCGACGATCTGCTCGAGCACATCCTCGATGGTGATGATGCCGGCCACACCGCCATATTCGTCGACGACGATGGCCATGTGGTTGCGGTTGATGCGAAAGTCGCGCAGCAGCACGTTCAGCCGCTTGGATTCGGGAATGAACACCACTGGCCGCAGCAGGGGGCGCAGGTCCAGGTCCGGCTCTGCGAACAGGCGCAGCAGGTCCTTGGAATGCGCGATGCCGATGACATGGTCACGATCGCCTTCGACGACCGGAAAGCGCGAGTGGCCGGTCTCGATCACCTTGGGCAGGTATTGCGTGGCGCTTTGCGCGATGTCGATGACATCCATCTGCGAGCGCGGCACCATCAGGTCGCGGGCCGACATTTCGCCCACCTGCAGCACCCCTTCGATCATCGACAGGGCATCGGCATCGATCAGATCGTGCTGGTGGGCGGCGCGCAGCACCTCGACCAGTTCGGCTCGATCTTCGGGGGAGCGCACGAGCAGCGCGCTCAGGCGCTTGAGCAGGCTCGGCCGCGGGCTGTCGCCGCCAGGTTCTTCAGGGGTTGCCACTAGATGCTTGGTAGTCGGTAACGGGTGTCATCTTAGCGCAGCCCGGTGACGGGCGGGAGACAATTCCCCTGGGCCTCAGGCGTAGGGGTCGGCAATCCGGAAGGCGCGCAGCACGCGCCGCTCGATCGCCTCCATGTGCTGCGCCTGGTCTTGCTCCAGATGATCCAGGCCGCAGGCATGCAGGCAACCATGCACCACCATGTGCATGAAATGATCCTGCATCGACTTGCCCTGCTGGCGGGCCTCGTCTTCCACCACCGGCAGGCAGATCGCGATATCGGCGCTCAGCGGCTGGCCTTTGAGCGGTGGATATTCGAAGCTGAGCACGTTCGGTGCGTAACGCCGGCCCCGGTGGGCCCGGTTCAGTTGCATGGCTTCCCGGCGGTCGCACAGCAGCAGGTGGATGGCCGCTCCCTGGGGCGGCACAGCGCCTGCCTCGGTCAGACTGCGCAGCACCAGGCGGCGCAGGCGCGGCCGGCTGATCGGGCAGGCCGCGATGCCCTCGCCCAGGGCCAGGCCCAGCTCAATCTTCATGGTCTTCATAGGCCTTGACGATGCGGCCCACCAGCGGATGGCGCACCACGTCGTCGCCGGTAAAGCGCGTGAAGGCAATGCCCTTGACCCCTTGCAGGATGAACAAGGCCTGCACCAGCCCGGAGGTCTGGCCACGCGGCAGGTCGACCTGGGACGGGTCGCCCGTGACCACGGCGCGGGAGCCAAAGCCCAGACGTGTCAGGAACATCTTCATCTGCTCGGCGCTGGTGTTCTGCGCTTCGTCCAGGATGATGAAGGCATTGCTCAAGGTCCGGCCACGCATGTAGGCCAGGGGCGCGACTTCGATCAGCTGGCGCTCGAGCAGCTTGACCGTGCGCTCGAAGCCCATCAGGTCATAAAGCGAATCGTAGAGCGGCCGCAGGTAGGGATCGACCTTCTGGTTCAGGTCACCGGGCAGGAAGCCCAGGCGTTCGCCGGCCTCGACGGCTGGCCGCGTCAGCACGATGCGCTCGACCAGTCCGCGCTCCAGCGCATCGACCGCGCAGGCCACCGCCAGATAGGTCTTGCCGGTGCCGGCCGGACCCACCCCGAAGGTCAGGTCGTGGTCGAGAACCTGTTGCAGGTACTGGTTCTGGCGCGGCGTGCGTCCGCGCAGGTCGGTCTTGCGGGTATGCAGGCGCGGTGTTTCACCCGCTGCGACAGCGGTCTCGGGCGATTTGATCGCCAGGCGCAGGGCTTCGAGGGTGATCGGCTCGGCAGCCTGCTCGTACAGGTAACGCAGGCAGTGCACGGCTTCCTCGGCCTGGCTGGCGGGTCCGCTGACCCGGATACTCTCGCCGCGGCGCTGGATGCGCACATCGAAGCGCAGTTCGAGCTCGCGCAGGTTCTGGTCCAGCGGGCCGCACAGATGGGCCAGATGACGATTGTCGAAGGGTTGCGCTGAAAACTCGATTTCGCGAAGCGGGGCGGCCAAAGTTGCCTTAGCGTTTGAAGACGGCGACACCGTCGATTCTAGTCGAGTTCGCGCCGGGGTTGATGCTGTAGCTGACGCCCAGCCTTTCGCCACCCGGGCCGAACAGTCCGCCGCTGACCGTGGCCAGGCAGCGACCGCCGTTGCAGGCGTTGCCGCTGAAGGCGATTTCACCGCTGATGCCGTAATCCGTCGCCACCCGCAACTGGCTGTTGCTGACATTGGCCAGGCCGCCATTGGTCTGGAAGCCGTACTGGGCCGCGCCGATCCCGACCTGGGCACTCAGTCCGACACGGGCGCTCTGGCCCGAGGCAAACTGCACCACGGCCTGACCACTGAAGTTGCCCGGCGCCAGCGAGCCATCCTGGGTCGTGGGTCGGGTCGCGCCCAGCAACTCGTAGCGGAAGGTGCCCGAGGTCGGCAGGCTCACCACCGGCGTGCCCACCAGGTAATGCATGCCCTGGTTCGCACTGTAGGGTGTGGCCACATTGACGCCCAGGAAGCTGAGCTGGGTGCTGCCCTCGGTCCAGCGTCCCCAGCTGACCATCGCATCGTTGCCGGCCTCGGCGACACGGGTGGTCCCGGCCGACAGGCAGGCAATGGCCGGGCAGGGGCCGATGTCGCGCAGGCGGTTCTGTGCATCGAGCACGACCTCGCCGGCGTTGATGGCATTCGAGTAGGACATCTGAGCCGGCATGTTGCGTATTTCAAGCCGCCACAGACCGTTGGGTGCGGCGATGGCAACGGGCTCATTGATAGCCGCGGGTATCACCGTGACGGCTGGCGGGACCGTTACGGTCGCGGAACTGCTGGAGACCAGGGTGCTGGGCGCTGGGGTGAGCACCGGTGTGGTGACGGGCGCAGGGGCGACCGTGGTCGTTGGTACCGAGGGCGTGCTGACGGAAGGGGCGGTGATGGCAGGGGCGGTCACTGTGGGCGTCGTTACCGGAGGCAATGCTGCCGGTGCTGGTGCTGCTGCGGGGGGTGTCGCTACCGCTGCTGGCGGTGCCGCTACCGCAACTGGCGGTGCCGCTGCCGCTACGATCGGTGTCGCTGCAGGGGGCACGGTCACCACGGGTGTCTGGGCGATCGGCACTGCTGCCGCAGCGACCGTCACCGCGGGCGCAGGGCTTGCCAGTACAGTCATCACGACCGGGGCGGCCGCCGCGGAGGCTGCGGCCTGCAGCGCGTTGCCGGTATTGCTGGCCGGCAGTGAGGTCTGCACCGAGACGCTTGCGGC
>JAPOKJ010000098.1 GCA_029977705.1 Burkholderiales bacterium
CCGTGCCAAAAGCACTCGGGCACGGGGCCGTGCCAAAAGCACCCGGGCACGGGGCCGTGCCAAAAGCACCCGGGCACAGGCCGGCGCGTCCCGGCCCTGGCCTACCATTGCCGCAAGACGATGCTACGCCCGAAGCATCGACCAGAGGCGAGTCCATTCCATGCGCAAACCCAATCTGCTGGTGATCCTGATCGATGACCTGCGCCATGATGAATTCGGGGCCGGTGGCCATCCCTACATGAAGACGCCGCATATCGATCGCCTGGCCCGGGAAGGCATGCTGTTCGAGCGCGCCTTCCACACCACGCCGATCTGCTCGCCCAATCGCGCCTCGATCGTGACCGGCCAGTACGCCAGCCGTCACGGCATCATCGACAACGTGGCCCGCGATGCGATGAGCCACCGCCTGCCCAACTACCACCTGGTGCTGCAAAAAAAGGGCTACCGGACCGCCCACATCGGCAAGTGGCACATGGGCAACCACGGCGGTCCCCGGCCCGGCTATGACTTCTGGGTCAGCTATGACGGCCACGGGCGCCTCAACGATCCTCGCCTGAATCACGACGGGCAATACCGTCAGCACCAGGGCTACATCACGGACATCATGAACCGGCTGGCCGTGTCCTTTCTGGAGGACCATCCCCGCCAGCACGGCGGCCGCAAGCCGTTCTCGCTCTTCTTCGCGCACAAGGCGGTGCATCCGGACGCCGAGCAGGCAGCCGACGGCACGTTCCGGGTCGATGGCTACGTCACGGCCCCCCGACATCAGGACCTGTACCGCGGGGAGGTCTTCCCGAAAAAGCCCAACATGCTGACGCCCGCCCAGGTCATCCGGCAAAAGCCCGCCTGGGCCGATTGCTTTGCGATCCGCAGTGAACCCGAAGGCCAGCGCGTACTGGAGGCCGTGCACTCGGGCCAGCAGGAGGAAATCCGCCTGCGCGCTGCGATGATGGCCTCGGTCGATGAGGGCGTGGGCCAGATCCTGTCAACCCTCGAGGCGCAGGGCCAGCTGGACAACACCTGCATCGTCTTTCTGGGTGACAACGGCTACTTCTTCGGGGAACACGGCCTGGGTCCGGAACGCCGTTTCGCCTATGAGGAAGGCATTCGCTCCCCCTTCGTCGTGCGCTATCCCGCGCGCGTGAAGCCCGGCAGCCGGAATCGTGACCTGGTGCTGTGCCAGGACATCGCCCCCACCTTCATCGAACTGGCCGGCGGCAAGCCCGGCCCCCAGATCCAGGGACGCTCGCTGCTGCCGCTGTGGGCCGGACAGCGCCGCGGCTGGCGAAAATCGCTGATGGTCGAGTATTGGGCGGAAAACGCCATGCCCTGGCTGGTGGGCATGACCTACAAGGCGGTGCGCACCGACCGCTACAAGCTGATCCACTGGGTCAACCGCGGCAACGATGGCGAGCTGGACGAGTTGTATGACCTCGAACAAGACCCCTTCGAATTGCGCAACATCGCGCGCCGCGCAGACGTCCAGCCGATCCGCACCCGGCTGCGCCGGGAATTGCGCAAACTCAGCGCCGATGCGCTGGGACTTTGAGGGTGCGATGAACAAGCCGCCGTAAGCGGCTGCCGACAACCTACAGCGCGATCAGCAGGTCGACCACATCCTTCATGGCCTGGTCCATGACGGCATTGATGGCTTCCATGGAAATCATCTCGGCGCTGCTGCCAACCCCGGCAGCCGGATTCACAACCACCGCCAGACAGGCATAGGCCAGCCCCAGTTCTCGGGCCAGCACCGCCTCCGGCATGCCGGTCATGCCGACCAGGGTGCAGCCGTCGCGGGCCATGCGGCGGATCTCCGCAGCCGTCTCCAGGCGCGGCCCCTGCGTGGCCCCGTAGGTGCCCTGTGCCACGATCGGCTTGCCGGCGCGCGCGGCGGCCGCCATCAACTGCTGGCGCACCTCATCGCTGTAGGGGTGTGTGAAATCGACATGGGTGACGGGCTGGTCGGGGCCCTGAAAGTAGGTGTGGGCGCGGCCATAGGTGTAGTCGATGATCTGGTCTGGCACCACCAGGGCGCCTGGTGCCAGGGCCGGGTCGATCCCGCCGACCGACGCCACCGCCACCACCTCGGTGACCCCGGCCTGCTTCAGGGCCCACAGGTTGGCGCGATAGTTGATCTCGTGCGGACAGATCCGGTGACCGGCCCCGTGGCGGGCCAGGAATACCACCGGATGCGCACCCAGGTGACCGAAATGCAGCGGGCAGGACGGGTCACCGTATGGCGTGCGCACCACTTCGCGCCGTGTCGACTGAAGGCTCCTGATCTTGCCCAGGCCGCTGCCGCCGATGATGGCTCTCATGCTTGTTCCTTGAGTTCTGATAGCAGGCGTGCCTCATCCCAGATGGGCACGCCCAGTTGCTGCGCCTTGTCGAGCTTGCTGCCTGCCGCCTCGCCGGCCACCAGCACGCTGGTGTTGCGCGACACCGACCCGGCCACATGGCCCCCGGCGTCGCGGATGCGTTGGGCGGCCTCGTCGCGCGACAGGCCCGGCAGGGTGCCGGTGATGACGAAGGTCTTGCCGGCAAAGGGCCCGCCGACAGGTGCGAGCGGGTCAGCGCTGTCCTGCGGCTCGGCAACTGGCCGGAAGGCGGGGTTGACCGGCCTGACGCCCAGGGCATCGAGCGCCCCGAGCAGTTGCAGGCTTGCCGGGGCCTTGAAGTAGCGCTCCAGGCTGGCAAAGATTTCGGGGCCGATGCCCTCCAGGGGGATCGGCCCGGTCGGCGCGGCATGCTTGCGGGTCTTCTGCTTCTGCAAGGCCTGCTTGTGGGCCAGCAGCGCCGGCCAGTCCTGGGCTGCAAGGGCACGCCAGTCCGGATAGTGGCGCGCCAGCAGGCGGGCCACCTCCTCGCCGACATGACGGATGCCAAGCCCGAACAAAAGCCGCTCGAGTGGCCGGGTACGGGAGACCTCGATCGCTGCCAGGAGGTTGTCCGCCGACTTCTCGCCAAATCGCTCAAGCGCTGTCAGGGCGGCGCGTTCGAGGCGGTAAATATCTGAAGGATCGCGCAGCAAGCCCTGGTCGACCAATTGCTCAACCAGCTTGTCGCCCAGCCCTTCGATGTCCATGGCACGACGGTGGGCGAAATGGATCAGGGCCTGCTTGCGCTGGGCCTCACAGGCGAAGCCGCCGGTGCAGCGCCAGGCGATTTCCCCCTCGACCTGTTCGATCGCCGAACCGCACACCGGGCAGGCTGTCGGCCGCCAGGCACTGGCCGCCTGCTCGCTCAGGGCCAGCACCTCGGGCGGACGTCGCTCGGGCAGGTAACGCACCACCTCGGGAATCACATCGCCAGCGCGGCGCACCACCACGGTATCGCCAATGCGCAAGCCCTTGCGTTCGACCTCGCTGTAATTATGCAAGGTGGCATTGGAGACCGTGGTGCCCCCGACAAAGACGGGCTTGAGGCGCGCCACCGGCGTCAGGACCCCGGTACGGCCGACCTGCACATCAATGGCAAGCAAATCGGTGAGCGCCTCCTGGGCCGGATACTTGTGGGCAATGGCAAAACGGGGCGCGCGCGCCACATAGCCGACCTGCTCATGCAGACGCCGGTCATTGAGCTTGTAGACGACCCCATCAATGTCAAAAGGCAGGCCATCGCGGGCCGCTCCGATCCGCTCGTAAAAGCGCATCAGGCCAGCCGCATCCTCGGCGCCGGCATGGGTCCCCACCGGAAAGCCCCAGGCGGCGAGTTGCTCCAGCAATTCAAGGTGACAGGCCGGCAAGGGATCAGCATCGGCGGGAGCGCCAGGGACCTGCTGCACCTGCCCGACGCCGTAGGCAAAAAAGCGCAGGCTTCGGGAGGCGGTGATCTGCGGATCGAGCTGCCGCAGGCTGCCGGCAGCGGCATTGCGGGGATTGGCAAAGCGCTTGTCGCCGGCGGCCTCCTGGCGCTGGTTCAGCGCCTCGAAGTCCTTGCGGTACATCAGGACTTCGCCCCGCACCTCGAGGATGCGCGGGGCCTGCGGCGGCAGGCGCAGCGGAATGGCCTTGATGGTGCGAAGGTTCTGGGTGATGTTCTCGCCGCTGCTGCCATCACCGCGGGTGGCGCCTTCCACCAGCAGGTGGTCCTCATAGCGCAGGCTGACGGCCAGGCCGTCGTACTTCATCTCGCAGGCATAGAAAGGCGCGGCGTCTGTACCAGAGGACGACGCCCCGATGGCCTCCAGGGCCTCACGTACGCGCCGGTCAAAGCCCTCGACATCGGCCGGCTCGAAGGCATTGTTGAGCGAAAGCATGGGCTGGCGGTGGATGACCGTGCCAAAGGCCTGGACCGGCGCCGCTCCCACGCGCTGGCTGGGGGAATCCGGACGGACCCATTCGGGATGGGCCGCCTCGATGGCGAGCAGTTCCTGATACCACCGGTCGTACTCGGCATCGGGCACCGAGGGCGCATCCTCGACGTAGTACTCGCGTGCCCAGATCGCCAGTTGGCGCTTGACCTGCTCGAGCCGCTCGATACTCATTGCCGTCACCCCGGATCAGGCAGCGCCGTGCGCCGGGCGGCTCAATTGAAGACGCGCAAGGCCAGGGCAGAGCCCGCCGGCACGCCCGCTTCGGCCAGCGCCTGCTGCCGGCCTTCCAGCGCGATGGCGACATTGCGAAAGCTCTGCTCGGACAATTCGCGGCCGCCGTCGTCGGTGATGCTGCCCTGGAACTGCAGCGCCGCCTGGTGGGCCGCCTCGGCCATCTTCCACCAGGGTTGATGGGCCGGATGGACGCGCGGCACATCGAACATCAGCTGCAGGCGCTGCGCCTTGTCGCCCAGGGCAATGGTGTAGATGACCTCGCCAGACTCACTGAGGCAGGCGTAGCGGTTGTTGCCACGCTCGAGCAGGCCCAGGCGGCGCGCCAGAGCGGCCAGATCCGCCGGGGTCGGCGACTTGGCACAGTCGACCGCCAGCCCCAGTTGCACATCACAATCGGCAAGCAGGTTGTCGAGGGCCCGCGCCCTTTGCAAGGTGGCGTTCATCTCGGGCAGTTCGACCGGCACCCCCAGCTGCGAGCCCAGCGCCTGAAGCCGCGCCGAGAACTCGGAAAACTCCATCGCATTGAGCGGCCCCTGCCGGTTGGACAGCAGGATGCCAGCCCGCAGCCTGCGGTAGGACACGCCGTGCCGCAGGGCCTCCCATTGAGGTGTCGCGACCGCCGCTGGCGGCGGTGCGCCCTCGGTGGGCAGGGCCAGCTGGGCGCCCTGCTCCATTCCGGGCATATGAGGCAGGCCTTCGAACGCGACCGGCTTGCCTCCGGCACGGCGGATCGACTTGGTCATCGTCAGGAGGCGGTCGCCGCTGGTCGCCTGCAACAGGGGCAATTCGACCAGGCAATCGGCGTCATCGTGAAGGACGCGAACGCCAGGCGGCATGACCACCAGCGGCGCTGCCGGAGCCGGGCCTGCAGCGGACGGCACCGTCATCGGCGGGGCTGAGGCGACCGGCGTCCCGGCGCGTCCAGGCTCTGGCGTCGCAGCGGGGGTTGGGCCCGCTTCAACGCCACCGGCCTGCGCGGCTGGCCTTGCCTCTGCAGGCACAGACTCGGACAGGGGACCAGCGCTGCCCTCGGGGGGCTCATCCAGCACATCGTCGAGCGATAGATGAGGCTCGGGTGCCAGGCTGTCGCCTTCTGCGCTGGCCGTACTGCCGGCAGGCGCCACATTCGGGGGCACCGGCGGCGTCACTGGCCTGGTCGCCGCCCCCCCGCCCCGGGAGCGCTCACGGTAGAGGATCCACAGGCTGTGGGCCACCACGGCCAGGGCCACCAGCACGCCCAGCAAGAGCAGGCTCAGGGTCAGGCTGCTCAAGCGGCCTCCAGCATCTGCGAAGCGGCATTCAGGTCGACCGCCACGATGCGCGACACCCCGCGCTCCTGCATGGTCACGCCCACCAACTGCGTGGCCAGCTCCATCGCGATCTTGTTGTGGGTGATGAACAGGAACTGCGTGTTGTCCGACATGCGACGCACCATGTCGACATAGCGCTGGGTGTTGGAGTCATCGAGCGGGGCATCGACTTCGTCGAGCAGGCAGAACGGCGCCGGATTGAGCTGGAACAGCGAAAACACCAGTGCAATCGCGGTCAGCGCCTTCTCGCCACCGGAGAGCAGATGGATCGAGCTGTTGCGCTTGCCCGGAGGCTGCGCCACCACCTGTACGCCGGCATCGAGGATCTCGTCGCCCGTCATCACCAGCCGGGCCTCGCCACCCCCGAACAACTCCGGGAAAAGCTTGCCGAAATTGCGGTTGACAGTGTCATAGGTGTTCTGCAGCAAGTCACGGGTTTCCTTGTCGATCTTGCGGATGGCATCTTCGAGCGTGGCGATGGCCTCGTTCAGGTCAGCCATCTGTGAGTCGAGAAACACCTTGCGTTCCTGACTCTGCGTCAGTTCATCGAGGGCCGCCAGGTTGACCGGTCCGAGCCCCGCGATGGCATTGGTCAGACGCGTGACCTCGGCCTGCAGCCAGGAAGCCTTGGGCAGGTCCACGAAACTGGCGCGCAGGGCGGCCTCCGCCTCGCCGGACACCTGGGCCTCACTCAGCTGCAGGTCGAACTGGTCGAAGTTGATGCGCGCCGCCTGCTCCTTGAGCTGCAACTCGGTCAGGCGATTGCGCAGTGGTTCCTGCTCGCGCTCGAGCGACAGCCGCTGCTCGTCTGCCTGGCGCATCTGCTGGCCCAGGGCATCGAGCTGGTTGCGCCCCTCGATCAGCTCTGCCTCGCGATGGGTCCGTGCCTCCAGAGCCTCCTGCAGGGCGGCCTGCTGGTCGCTCTGGGAGATTTCGGCCAGGCGCAAGTGGACCGTTTCCTGTTCCTGCCGCGCCTGCGCCGCCATCTGGACCGCATTGCTGATGCTGGCATCCAGACGCTCGATGTTCATCGCCAGGCTGCGCTCGTGAAAGCCCGCTTCCTGGTGATCGCGGTCGTGCTGGCGCAGACGTTCGCGATGGGCCTGAAGGCTGGCCTCGGCCGCATCGAGCTGTTCGCGCAGGACCTCCTGGGCCTCCTGTTCGGTGCCGATGGCCATGTCCAGCTCGTCAAAGCGCGCCGCCAGTTCTTCCAGGGTGGCCTCCAGGTCTTCGATGGCACTGGCCGATTCCTGCTGCTCGGCGCTCAGGCGCGAGTGATCGGCATCAAAGCGCGCCTTTTCCTGCTGCAGGCGCTGCGCCTCCATGCGCGCACTGGCCAGTGCCCGCATCTGCGCCGTGTGGGCTTCGCGGGCCAGGGACGCCTCCGACTGGCGCTGGCGCAGTTGCGACTCGACCCGGGCCGCCTGGGCGCGGGCCTGCTCGAGCGCATCGGCCAGTTCGCGGGTCTCGTGCTGCAGGCTTTCCATCTCGTGCTGGCGCTGCAACACCCCTTCCTGCTCGGAATCGGCGGCATACAGGTGAACGAAGCTCGCCGATACCTGGTGCCCTTCGGGCGTCACGAAAAAGGCCCCCGGCGGCAGGTCGGCGCGCTGGCGAATGGCCTGCTCGAGACTGGCACAGGCCATGGCGCCAGACAGGAACTCGGAAAGCATCGCCTTCAGGCGCGCATCGTCGCTGCCCACCTTGTGGCTGAGCCAGGCGGCACTGGTCTCGGGGCGCGCGGGAAGGTCCCGCTCACCACTGAAAAACCCCACCTTGGCGGGCGGAGGGTCGATCGCAAAACCCGCTGCCAGGTCCAGGCGGCCGACCTCGATGGCCTGCACCTTTTCGCGCAGCACCGACTCGACGGCCTTCTCCCAGCCCTCCTCGATATGGATCTTCTGCCACATCCGCTTCATGCCATCCAGACCGTGGCGGGCCAGCCAGGGCGTCAGCTTGGCCTGACTTTGCAGGCGCTCCTGCAATTGGCGCAGGGCCGCCAGGCGGGCCTCGGCCCGCGAGGCCTGGGCTTCGGCCTGACGCAGGGCCTCGATGGCCGGCGCCCTTTCGCGCTCGGCGGCCTGCCAGGCCTGTTCGGCGCTCTGATGAGCCTGCATGCTGGTCAGTTCGCTGTCCTCGGCGATCGCCAGGGCCTCGGTTGCGGCCACCAGGGCCTGGGCATCGAACTGGGTCAGTTGCGCGGCCTCGCTGCGCAACCGTTCACGGCGGTTGCGGGCGCGCTCGAGGTTCTCCTGGGCGCTGCGCTGCTGGAGGCTGCACAGATCGAACTGGCGCTGCGCCTCGGCAACCTTGGCGCGTTGCGCATCGACCGCCGCACGGGCGGCCTGGACCGCCTCCTCGAGCTGGGGCGTCTGGCTCTCGGTGTCGGACAGCCTGGCTTGCGCCTCCTCGGCGGCCACCACCGCATTCTCCTGGTCCACCCGCAGTTGCTCCAGCTGGGCAGCCCCTTCGGTCTGCAAGGTTTCGGCCTGGCGCAATTGACCGGCGAGCAGATCGAGTCGCTCGGCCAACTGGCGCGAGGTCTCGGAGGCCAGACGGATTTCGGATTCGATGCGGCTGACCTGGGCGTTGGCCTCATAGTAGCCGGCCTGCAGGCTGTGCACCGCATCGCCCGCCTCGTAGTGCCTTGCGCGCAGCGCCTCGAGTTCGCTTTCCAGGTGGCGCAGCTCGGCCAGTTTGGCCTCGAGCGCGGTGGTGGCAACCGCTGCCAGTTCCTGGACGCGAGCCTGCTCGCCGTGGGCTTCGTCGCGCCTTACCAGCCAAAGGGTCTGCTGTTTGCGCTGGCGATCAGCCTCGAACTCGCGATACTGGCGCGCCACCTCGGCCTGCCGCTCGAGCTTTTCGATCTGCGCATTGAGCTCGCGCAGGATGTCCTCGACCCGGGTCAGATTCTCGCGGGTATCGGAGAGTCGGTTTTCCGTTTCCCGGCGCCGCTCCTTGTACTTGGAGATGCCGGCCGCCTCTTCCAGAAAGACCCGCAGCTCCTCAGGCCGAGCCTCGATGATGCGCGAGATCATGCCCTGTCCGATGATCGCGTAGGCGCGAGGCCCCAGGCCAGTGCCCAGGAACATGTCATGCACGTCGCGACGACGCACATTCTGGTTGTTGATCTGATAGGTCGAGGTGCCATCCCGGGTCAGGATGCGCTTGACCGAGATCTCGGCGAACTCGGCCCAGCTGCCGCCGATGCGGCCCAGGCTGTTGTCGAAGATCAGTTCGACCGAGGCCCGCGACGACGGTTTGCGATCGGACGACCCATTGAAAATGACATCGGTCATCGACTCGCCGCGCAGCTCCGAGGCCTTGGACTCGCCCAGCACCCAGCGCACCGCGTCCATGATGTTGGACTTGCCGCAGCCATTGGGACCGACCACGCCCACCAGTTGGCCCGGGACATCGAATTGGGTGGGATCGACGAACGACTTGAATCCGGCCAGTCTTATTTGCTTTAGACGCACAGGGCTAACCTCAGAGTGAGCCTTCTATAATACCACCGAGGCCTTCCTGCAATCCCCGCCCCGCAGGCGCTTGCGCTCGGCCGTCGGATGTGTAAAATTCATAAAAAACAATAATTTAGAGAGCTTTTTTGAACCCTTTTCTGGATCACCTGCAACCCTACCCCTTCGAGCGGCTGCGTGCCCTGACGCAGGGACTTGTCCCGAGCGCGAGCCATCGTCCGGTGAACCTGTCGATCGGCGAACCCAAGCATCCGACCCCGGCCCTGGTACAACAGGCCTGGCGCGCAGACCTGAGCGGGTTGTCGGCCTATCCGGCCACCGCCGGCAGCGAGGCCCTGAAAAAGGCCATGGTGCAATGGCTGGAGCGGCGCTACAGCCTCAAGGGCCTGGATCCGCAGCGCCACGTGCTGCCGGTCAACGGCTCGCGCGAGGCCTTGTTCGCCTTCGCCCAGACCGTGGTCGATCCGCTCCATCGCCCGATCGTGGCCGCGCCCAATCCCTTCTATCAGATCTATGAAGGTGCGGCGATCCTGGCCGGCGGCAAGGTGCAATTGCTGCCGCAGTTTCCTGAGCAGCAGTTCCGCTGCCAGTGGGACCAGGTCCCGGCCCAGGTCTGGGACCAATGCAGCCTGCTGTTCGTCTGCTCGCCCGGCAACCCTACCGGCGCGGTGATGGACCTGGACGAGTGGCGTCAGGTGTTCGAGCTGTCCGACAGGCATGGCTTTGTGATCGCCTCGGACGAGTGCTACTCCGAGATCTATTTCGACGAATCGCGCCCGCCCCTGGGCGGCCTGCAGGCGGCCCAGCTGCTGGGACGGGATTTCACCCGCCTGGTCAGTTTCACCAGCCTGTCCAAGCGCTCGAACTGCCCCGGCATGCGCTCGGGCTTCGTGGCCGGCGATCCCGAGATCCTCAAGAAGTTCCTGCTCTATCGCACCTACCATGGCAGCGCCATGAACCTGGTGGTGCAGCAGGCCTCGATCGCCGCCTGGTCGGACGAGGCCCATGTGGTCGAGAACCGCCGCGCCTACAAGGCCAAGTTCGATGCCGTGATGCCCATCCTGTCCCCGGTGCTGGAGACCGGTTGGCCGGACGCCAGCTTCTACGTCTGGGGGCGCGTGCCGGATGGCGATGACGTACGCTTGACGCTCGATCTGCTCACCCGGCGCAATGTCCAGGTCCTGCCCGGCAGCTTCCTCGCCCGCGACCAGGCCGATGCCCAGGGACGGCTGCGCAATCCCGGCCAGGGCTTCATCCGCATCGCCCTGGTCGAGCCCCTGGAGGCCTGCGTCGAAGGCGCCAGCCGAATCGCCGACCTGATCCGCAAGGGCGCCTGAGCCCCTGCCCGCCCCCTCGTTACATTTCAACCGTACAAGAAACCACCATGTCCAGCCTGCAACAAACCATCGACCAAGCCTGGGAAAACCGCGCCGAGATCTCGCCCAAGGCCGCGCCTGCCGCCGTGCGCGAGGCCGTCAGCCACGTCCTGAATGAGTTGAACCACGGCCGCCTGCGCGTGGCCGAGAAATTCCAGAAGGACTGGGTCGTCCACCAGTGGATCAAGAAGGCGGTGCTGCTGTCGTTCCGCCTCGAAGACAACCGGCCGATGCCGGCCGGCTCGCTGCAGTTCTATGACAAGGTGCCGACCAAGTTCGAGAACTACACCGCCGAGGACTTTGCCAAGGGCGGATTCCGCGTCGTGCCACCGGCTGTCGCGCGCCAGGGCAGCTTCATCGCCCGCAACGTGGTCCTGATGCCCTCTTATGTCAATGTCGGGGCTTACGTGGACGAATCGACGATGGTCGACACCTGGGCGACGGTCGGCTCCTGCGCCCAGATCGGTAAGCAGGTTCATCTTTCCGGCGGCGTGGGCATTGGCGGCGTGCTGGAGCCGTTGCA
>JAPOKJ010000004.1 GCA_029977705.1 Burkholderiales bacterium
GAACAGCACCTGATCCTCGGCATGGTCGGCGATATAGACCACCTGATCGGGATGCAGGCGCGGGTTCAGGGTGTGCAGCACCGAGCCCAGCCCGGAGACCGCGTAGTACAGCTCCATGTGGCGGTGGCCGTTCCAGGCCAGGGTACCGACGCGGTCCGAGAACTTGATGCCCATCTTGAGCAGGGCGTTGGCCATCTGGCGCGAACGACGCCCCAGATCCCGGTAGGTCATGCGATGGATGTCGCCCTCGACACGCCGGGAAACGATTTCCTGGTCGGGAAAGTTGATCTCGGCATGACGCAGCAGGGCGGAAATCTGCAGCGGCATGTTCATCATCAGGCCGTTCATTTGTCTACTCCAATGGGGGAAGGGTTTCGCCCAAGAATAGCATCAAGAACGGCGCGTGTCAGAGCACCTCGAAGACCGACAGCAGCACGCAGTCAGGCAGCCGCGTACCGACCCCGACAAACAGCTTTTGCCCCATCCACGCCAGCGCGGGGCTGGAGGTTTCAAAGCGGATCGCTTCCCGGAAGTAGTACTGGGACGGATCGACCGCCTCACCCGCTGAAATTTTCGCAGTCACCTCGGGCGATGCAGAGCGCACACCGGCCACTTTCATGTACAGCGTCTGGCCCTCATCGGTCTTCAACGCCAGACGTACATCCAGTTCGGCCGTGCCATCGGGCTGGATCCACTGGTGATCGGCGCCGCCCGGCTCAATGCGCCCGCTCAGGCGTTCGCCCTCGAATCGTCCGCCCAGCACCGGTACGATGCGGCGTATTCCCCAGGCCGCCTGATGCGCCTGGATCGGGGTGCCCACCTCGGCCTTGAGCTCAAACAGATGCCGAAGGCCGGGGGCTGCAGGCACTGGCATCGAATCGATCGGCATGTTCCCGCTCACAGGACCTTCCCTAGTAAGTTTCCAGATGCAGTCGGCCGTCCCGCTTGAGGGAAGTCGCCACCTGCTCCCAGGAAAGGCCTGCATTGGCCACGATATCCTTCAGCGCCAGCACCACACCTTCTTCCATGGCCTTCAGGCCGCACACGTAGAAGTAGCTGTTCGCATCGTTCAGCAGGGCGGCCAGATCGGCAGCGCGCTCGCGCATCAGATCCTGCACATAGCGCTTGGGCTTGCCGGCCTCGCGCGAGAAGGCAAAGTTGATGTCGATGAAATCCTTGGGCAGGCTTTGCAGCGGGCCGAAGTAAGGCAACTCTTCCTTGGTACGTGCCCCGAAGAACAGCATCAGCTTGCCGCCCTCGAACTTGCCCGACTGACGCAGGCGCCGGCGCCACTCGGTCATCGCCCGCATCGGCGCCGAACCGGTGCCGGTGCAGATCATCACGATGTTCGAGCGCGGATGGTTCGGCATCAGGAAGCTGGCGCCGAAAGGACCGATCACCTGTACCTGGTCGCCCACCTGCAGGTCGCACATGTAGTTGGAGGCAACGCCCCGAACCGGGTTGCCCTGGTGGTCCTGGAGCACCCGCTTGATGGTGAGCGACAGGTTGTTGTAGCCAGGACGCTCGCCGTTGCGCGGGCTGGCAATCGAGTACTGGCGCGCGTGATGCGGCTTGCCCTTGCCGTCCGTGCCCGGGGGGATGATGCCGATCGACTGGCCTTCCAGCACCGGGAAGGGCATGCTGCCGAAGTCGAGCATCACATGGTGGGTATCGTATTCCTTGCCGACCTCGGTCACCCGCACATTGCCCACCACCGTCGCAGTAATGGTCTTCTCGGCCGCCTTGGGGCCGTACAGGTTGGTATAGGCATGGGCTGCCGACCAGGGCGGCAGGGTGGCACCGACCTGCGCGCTGTTGAAGTCCTCCTCACCGGTGAGGCTGGCGGGCGCCGCCGATTGCGCAGGCTCGGGCTCGGCTGCCCCGGCACCCCCTCCTGCAGCGGCGATCTCCTCGGCGCTCAACTCGGGGGGCAACTCGCCCCAGCCCAATTGCTCCTCGATGCTGTAGGCCCGCACCCGTGGCATGCTGCGCCAATTGTCAATCGATCCGGTGGGGCAGGGCGGCACACAGGCCATGCACAAGTTGCACTTGTCGGCATCGACCACATAGTTGTTCGAATCATGGGTGATTGCACCGACCGGGCAGGTCGCCTCGCAGGTATTGCAGCGAATGCAGATCTCGGGGTCGATCAGGTGCTGCTTGATCACTTGGGCGTCGGACGCGTCCATCTCGGGTCTCCTGGGGGCTCGGTGAAGGCTCACCTGCGAATCGAAAAGAGCCCGTCGCCGGGCTCCTCTCGGATCAGTGCAGGGCAGTTTAGTTGAAACGCACGTATTCGAAGTCAACCTGCTGGCGGTTGATGCCCATCACCGGCGGTGCGATCCAGTTGGCGAACTTGCCCGGTTCGACGACACGGCCCATCAGGCTGGCCACAAAGGCACGATCTTCAGCCGAGGGCAGCCAATCGTTGACCTTGGCGTTCCACTCTGCCTCGGACACGACACGGCCATCAGGGGACACCTTCACGCCCGAGAGCGATCCGATGTTGCGATGGAAGGCCTTGTGCGGCGCCTTCAGGCGGAACGGAATGCCCGCCTTCTCGATCACCTTGTTCCAGCGCTCGACGCCGGCGATGCTGTCCTTGATGTAGTCGTCGCGCAGCACTTCGTTCAGGGCATTGAGCATCGGTACCTCCTTCTCGACCAGCTGACCGTTCTGGACGTTGAGCACGCGATAGGTCGAGCCCTTCAGAATGTGGTCATCCAGGCGCTTGCCTTCCTCGTAGCGGCCCTTCAGGCCGGTGCTGTAGAAGGTGGCGGCATTGCTCGATTCGTCAGCCCCGAACAGGTCGATGGTGACCGAGAAGTGGAAGTTCAGGTAGCGCTGCAGGGTCGGCAGGTCGATCACGCCGGCGGCGCGCAGCTTGGCCACGTCGTCGGTCTTCATCTCGTTCATCGCCTGGCAGGTGCGCTGGATCACGCGCGACACACCGCTCTCGCCCACGAACATGTGGTGCGCTTCTTCAGTCAGCATGAACTTGGTGGTGCGGGCCAGCGGATCGAAGCTGCTCTCGGCCAGGGCGCACAGCTGGAACTTGCCGTCGCGGTCGGTGAAGTAGGTGAACATGAAGAAGGACAGCCAGTCCGGCGTCGGCTCGTTGAAGGCCTGCAGGATGCGCGGATTGTCTTCCTGGCCACTGCGGCGCTCGAGCAGGGCCTCGCCCTCCTCGCGACCATCACGGCCGAAGTACTTGTGCAGCAGGTAGACCATGGCCCACAGGTGGCGGCCTTCCTCGACATTGACCTGGAACAGGTTGCGCAGGTCGTACTGGCTCGGGCAGGTCAGGCCGAGATGACGCTGCTGCTCGACCGAGGCCGGCTCGGTGTCTCCCTGCGTGACGATGATGCGGCGCAGGTTGGCGCGGTACTCGCCCGGCACATCCTGCCAGGCGGCCTCGCCCAGGTGGTCACCGAAATGGATCTTGCGATCGGCCTGGGCCGGGTTCAGGAAAATGCCCCAGCGATAGTCGGGCATCTTCACATGGCCGAACTGGGCCCAGCCCTGGGGATCGACGCTCACCGCCGTGCGCAGGTAGACATCGAAGTCCTGGCTGCCATCGGGACCCATGTCGTTCCACCAGCTCAGGTAGTTCGGCTGCCACTGCTCGAGGGCACGCTGCAGGGTGCGGTCCTCGCTCAGGTTGACGTTGTTGGGGATCTTCTCGCTGTAGTTGATGCTCATGTCAGTCCTTTGGGTGTTGTCTTGCGGGAGGCGGTCAGACGCGGTTCCAGTCGAACGCGACCTTCTCGCCCTTGCCATAAACCTTGAGGGCGCCCTTCTCGCCCACGGCGTTGGGGCGCTGGAAAATCCAGTTCTGCCAGGCGGTCAGGCGACCGAAGACCCGGGTGAACATGTTTTCCGGCCCATTGAAGCGCAGGTTGGCTTCCATGCCGGTCAGGGCATCGGGCGACATCGCGACGCGCTCCTCGATGGCGATGCGCACTTCGTCGGCCCAGTCGATGTCATCGGGGTTGGCCGTGACCAGGCCGATCGCGAAGGCGGCATCGGCATCGAGCAACTGGCCGGCCTTGGCACGCACGGCCTCGAGCGCAGGTTGCTCGTCGTAGAAGCGGCGCTGCAGGCGGCTCTGGCCGGTGACCATGGGATACAGGCCGAAGTTGGTGTCCGAGACCGCGATCTTGGGTGCCTGGACGGGATCGTCGGGCAAGGCCAGGTGATAGATGCGATCACAGGCCAGCGCCAGCTCGAGGAAGGTGCCGGCAAAGCAGGAGCCCTGCTCGACGCGCGCAAACAGGCTGCGCGAGGAGACATCCAGGCGGCTGAAGGTCCGGCGCAGCAGGCCGATGGTCTCGCGTACCAGCCAGTGACCCTGGTGGGCCATCAGCACCGCGTCCATCGCGAGCACTGCGGCGGCATCGCCCTGGGTGGTGATCTGCCAGACACCGATATCCAGTTCGTTGGTGCGCATCGAGAGGATCGCATCCTCGAGTTCGCGGGCCAGGGCCAGCGGATACCAGTTGGCGCCAGCGGCCTCGATGCCCGCCACATCGGTGGGCTGCGCGCCGGCCGGGCTCTTGACCACGAAGGTGGCCACGCGTTTGGCACGGTCGATGTCGACGCGGACATTCGGATAGACCAGCGCGTTCTCCTCGATACTGCGCGTCAGGGGCGTCAGGCTCACGCCCTTGCCATCGGCCGGACGATCGCTCTTGGCCGCCAGGGCCAGGGCGCGTTCCTTGACCTTCTGTGCAAAAACCTGCGGCTTGGCGATGTCATCGACCAGACGCCAGTCCTTGGCCTTCTGCCCGCGCACACCCTCGCTGGTGGTGCAGAAGATGTCGGCCAGGTCGTGACGCACATGACGCTTGTCGGTGACACGGGTCAGGCCGCCGGTGCCGGGCAGCACACCAAGCAGCGGCACTTCGGGCAGGCTGACCGCGCTCGAGCGGTCATCGACCAGCAGGATCTCGTCGCAGGCCAGGGCCAGTTCGTAGCCACCACCGGCGCAGGCCCCATTGACCGCAGCCAGGAACTTCAGGCCGCTGTAGCGCGACGAGTCTTCCAGGCCGTTGCGGGTCTCGTTGGTGAACTTGCAGAAGTTGACCTTCCAGGCGTGGCTGGACAGGCCCAGCATGAAGATGTTGGCACCCGAGCAGAACACCTTGTCGCGCAGGCTGGTGACCACCACGGTGCGCACCTCGGGGTGCTCGAAGCGGATCCGGTTGATGGCATCGTTCAGTTCGATGTCCACGCCCAGGTCGTAGCTGTTGAGCTTGAGCTTGTAGCCGGGACGCAGACCGGCGTTTTCGTCGAAGCTGGCGGCCAGCGTGGCGATCGGGCCGTCAAAGCTGAGTTGCCAGTGCTTGTAACGGGAGGGGTCGGTCTGGTAGTCGACGCGGTCAGGATGGCTCATGAATGTCCTCGATCAGGCAGAAAAGTGCATTGTTCGGAATCGATGAGAAGCATCATAGTGCTTGATTCAGGGGCCCGCAAGCACAGCTTCAACATCTGCACTATTTTGCATTTTGCGCCGCAATCATGGACTGCACCATGCTGCGCAACAGCAGGAAACTGTCCTCCAGCGACTGGGCACTGGTGTTCAGTCGGGCATCCGCCTTGGCATAGAACGGCGTACGCCCGGCCAGGATGCCCTTGAGGTCCTCCATGGCCTCCTTGCTGGCCGCCATCGGGCGCAGGTCACCCTGCGCGATGACCCGCTTCATATGGTCCTCGGGACTGGCCTCGAGCCAGATGGTGGTGCAGTGGGCGAGCAACAGGTTGAAGGTGGCGGGATCCGCCACCACGCCACCCGGGGTGGCAATGATGGCCTCCGGATAGATCTGTATCGCCTCTTCAACAGCCCGACGCTCGTAGCGGCGATAGGCGTTCACTCCGTACAGGCTCTGGATTTCGGAAATATTGCAGCCGGCGAACTTCTCGATCTCGCGGCTCAGTTCCACGAAAGGAAAACCCAGGCTGTCCGCCAGCATATGCCCTAGTGTGGACTTACCTGCACCCCGAAGCCCGATCAGGGCGATGCGGGCGCTGCGGGCGTCCTGCCGCCCCCCGGAACCCAGGGCATCGACCACCGCCAGACGAACCCGGCGCAGCGTCGCCTCGTCCTTGTTTCCGAGCAGGTCGCGCAGCAGCAGCCACTCGGCGGAACTGGTGGTGACATCCCCCAGCAGTTCGGCCAGCGAGCAGTGCAGGGCCTGGGCCACCTGAAGCAGCACCAGGATCGAGGCATTGCCGACGCCGTACTCCAGGTTGGCCAGGTGCCGCTCCGACACCTCGGCCGACTGGGCCAGGGCCTTGCGGGCCATGCCGCGGCGCGAGCGGAGGGTCCGTACCCGCTCGCCCAGCGCGACCAGGAACTGGTTCTTCTCGTCGCTCCCTGCCTCTCCACCTCGGCTGCGCGTCGAAACCGTCTGCCCTGCGTCCACCTCAAGGGCGGCGGGCGCCTCAATTTCTTCGGGATTATGCAGTATAGTGCTTGACATTTTTAGGACATCGCTTTAAACTTCATTCATGCATAATACTGCGTCCTGACCGGCTGCACAAGTCGAGCCCCGGACCCCATGCCCCCGCACTTTCTGGAGACCGTGCATGAGCAGACCCCTGGCCCCCGCCAACGGCGGACCCTTCAATTTCGCGCACCACCTGATGACCCTGAACCAAGGGCGGGAAGGCAAGAAGGCTTTCATCGACGACCAGGGCTCGATCACCTATGGCGAACTGGCCGAACGGGTACGCCGCATGGCGGGGGCCCTGCAGGCCAGCGGCGTGCGCCGGGACGAACGGGTGTTGTTGCTGATGCTCGACTGCAACGACTGGCCGGTGACCTTCCTGGGCGCCTTGTATGCCGGCATCGTCCCGGTGGCCGTGAACACGCTGCTGACCGCGGATGACTACGCCTACATGCTCGAGCACAGCCGAGCCCAGGCCGTGGTGGTCTCGGGCAGCCTGTTGCCCACCGTGCAGGCGGCCATGGCGCGCAGCCAGCACGAGGTCCGGCAGATCGTGGTCTCGCAGCCCGACTCCCCGCTCGGCGAGGGCCAGGTCGACCTGCAGGATTTCCTGCGCCAGGCAGACCCGATGGCGCAACCGGCCCATACCGGCGGCGATGACCCGGCCTTCTGGCTTTACTCCTCGGGCTCGACCGGCCGCCCCAAGGGCACGGTGCACACCCAGTCCAACCTTTACTGGACCTGCGAGCTGTACGGCAAGGGCGTGCTCGGCCTGCACGACAGCGACGTCTGCTTCTCGGCCGCCAAGCTGTACTTTGCCTATGGGCTGGGCAATGCACTGAGCTTTCCGCTGTATGCCGGCGCCACCGTGATCCTGATGGCCGAGCGTCCGACACCGGATGCCACCTTCCGGCGCTGGCGCGGCGATGTTGGCGGCGTCCGGCCCACCGTGTTCTACGGCGCCCCCACCGGCTTTGCCGGCATGCTGGCCTCGCCGAACTTGCCGCGCCGCGACCAGGTGTCCCTGCGCCTGGCGTCCTCGGCAGGCGAGGCCCTGCCTGCTGAAATCGGACAGCGCTTCGGCGAGCACTATGGCATCGAACTGATCGATGGCATCGGTTCGACCGAGATGCTGCACATCTTCCTGTCCAACGCCCCGGGCAAGGTGCGTTACGGCAGCACCGGCTGGCCGGTGCCCGGTTACAGCGTCGAGCTGCGTGGCGACGACGGCAAGGCTGTGCCGCAAGGCGAGACCGGTGACCTCTACATCCAGGGCCCGAGCGCCGCGCTGATGTACTGGGGCAACCGCGACAAGTCGCGCGAGACCTTCCAGGGGGCATTGACCAAGAGCGGTGACAAGTACGTCTGCAACGAGGACGGCAGCTACACCTACGCCGGACGCAGCGATGACATGCTCAAGGTGAGCGGCATCTATGTCAGCCCCTTCGAGGTCGAGTCCACCCTGATGCTGCATCCCGCCGTGCTCGAAGCCGCGGTCATCGGCGTGCCCGATGCCGAAGGCCTGACCAAGACCAAGGCCTTCGTCGTCTTCAAGAGCGGGCAGCAGGCCAGCGAGGACGAGTTGAAGGCCTTCGTCAAGGAACGCCTGGCCCCCTACAAGTATCCGCGCGCCTTTGAATTCGTCCCCGAACTGCCCAAGACCGCGACAGGAAAGATCCAGCGCTTCAAGCTGCGCGACCTGGAAAGGCAGCGCTGAAGCGCGCATTCGCGCTCGCGCAGGGCCCGCTCAGAGGCTGTAGATATCGACCATGGTGGGGATCAAGTCGTTCTTGAGAACGATCTTCTTCATGGCGATGCGCCAACGCCCCTGATCCTGGCGCAGGTGATGCTCGTAATGCCCGAAGAACACCTGCGTCTGCTGGCTGCGCAGGTCAAGCTGGTGAACAGTGAACACACTGCGCAGGGCGCAAGACCCGGCCGTGTTGCCGGATGGGGCCGGATCCGATCCCGGCAGGCGGTGGCTTGTGGCCTCGATCGGCATCACGTTGTGGATCGCATGCACCGTGCGAGGCAACACCCTGCTGGCCGCTGACAATCCGGAGCGGATCCGCGCAATGCGGTCCTCGAGGCCGGCACGGCCCTGGCACCAGATCAGGGACAGTTCGCGCATCGGATCCGTGGACAGTTGGTGACCCTCGATCCAGGTCGGCACCCAGAACAGCGCGTCCTCGGTATAGAGGGCCAGCCAGTCGGCCCAGCGCTGCTCATCGAGCGCCAGGGCCTCGGCGTATAGCACTTGGGTGGCATCGGCCAGGGTCGCACTCATCGGCCCGCCTCCATGACCTGCCGCCAATGGCGGTAAAAGCCGTGAAAGACCGTCTCGTCGGCAAAGTCGAACGAGCCCTCGGTGCTGGTCATCGGCGTGATGCCCAGCTCGCGGGCGTGGGCATCGGCACCGGCCTGCAACCGCGTCATGCCACGCGCATGGCCCTGCAGCCAGACCACGCTGCCGGCGGCCATGCCGCGCTGGCAATCCTCGAAATTGACGGTGTCATCGGGTGTGGCCAGTCCGCTCGGATTGTAGAAGTCCTCGTACTGGCGGATACGCAGCTGACGCTGTGCCGGTGACTCGCCGACACCGACCACGCAAAAGCTCTGGATCTCGGTCAGGTCCGGTGCCAGTGGCCGAAGGATGCGCAGCTGCACCGCGGCACTCGAGCCGATCTGCAGGTTCGGATAGATGTCCAGCTGACGGGTGCGCAGCATCCAGGTGCTGCGCGTCTGGCCGATGCGCGCGACCAACTCGGGCAGTTGCGGATAAAGCGGATGGCGCTGCGGCGGAGAGGTGGTCCACACCATCGCATGCCCTCTCGGGAAGGTGAAGGCGCCCATCCAGTCCTCGAGCTGGACCTTGCCGTCCTCGCCCTCCCAGACGGCCGCCACAGCAGCCGCTCCCCCGCGCTGCGCACGACGGGCCATCAGGCCGATGTAGGAAGCATGGGTCGAGGCAAAGTGGTAGGCATCGACCGTGTTCTCGATCTGCAGCTTCCAGTTGGCGCGAAAACGATAGCGCACCTCGCCGGGGACGAACTCGATGCCCTGCGGTGACTGGTCGATGACCAGATCGAGCATGCGCGCCGCATCGCCCAGGTGCGTGGCCAGCGGGCAGCCCGGATCGTGAATGGCGCCGAACAGGAAGCCCCGGTAATCCTCGAAGGCGGCCAGCGGCAGCAGGCCATGCGCATCATTGTCGAAGCAGGGCGCATAGGCGCCCTCCCCCTTGGCCTTGATCGCGATGCTGCGGCCGCCGCTGTCATAGGACCAGCCGTGATACTGGCAGACATGGATGCGGGCGTTGCCGCGCGGTTGGTGGCAGACGAGCGCGCCCTTGTGACGACAGGAGTTGAGGAAGGCCCCCAACTGTCCCGAGCCATCGCGCATCAGCACGACGGCATGACGGCCCACCTGACGGGTCAGGTAGTCGTGGGGTCTGGGCAACTGGCTCGCATGACCCAGGAATACCCAGCCGCGCTCGAAGAAGACCTCCTGCTCGCGATCGAAGATGTCCTGACGAAGAAAGACATCACGGTGGACGCGGAACTGGGCGTCCTGCGGACGGTCATCGATCAGCGCAGCCAGGTCCAGGCTCATGCCACCAGGAAGCGCTGCGTCAGCAGGGCCCAGTAGGCGGCACCGGTCGACAGGATGTTGTCGTTGAAGTCATAGCCCGGGTTGTGCACCATGCACGAGCCCTGGCTGTCACCATCCCCATTGCCGATCATCAGGTAGCAGCCTGGCACTTCCTCGAGCATGAAGGCAAAATCTTCGCTGCCGGTGAGCGGCTTGCCCTGGCGGACGACCCGCTCCGGACCGACCAGCTCATCGCCAACCGCACGGGCGAACTCGGTTTCCGGCACCGTGTTGACCAGCACCGAATAGCCCGGCTTCCAGTCGATCTCGGCCTTGACGCCAAAGCTTTCCGCCTGCGCGGTGATCACGGCCTTGACGCGCTCCTCGATCTTCTTGCGAACGGCACGGTCGAGCGAGCGCACGCTGATCTCGAGCGTGGCTACACCGGGAATCACATTGTTGGCGCGGCCCGAATGAATCGCACCCACGGTGACCACGCTCATGTCGAGCGGGTCGATGTTGCGCGAGACCACCGTCTGCAAGGCCATGATGATGCTGGCCGCCGCCACGATGGGATCAGCCGTACGGTGCGGCAGGGCACCATGACCGCCGACGCCCACCAGGTTGACGGTGACGTAATCGGACGAGGCCATCGTTGCACCGTCACGGAAATACAGCTGCCCCTGCGGCAGGCCGGGCATGTTGTGCATGGCAAAGACCGCGTCGCAAGGGTACTTGCTGAACAGGCCCTCCTTCATCATGCGCGGCGCACCGCCGCCGCCTTCCTCGGCCGGCTGGAAGATCAGGTTGAGCGTGCCGTCGAATTGAACGTTTTCGGCAATATGCCTGGCCGCCGCCAGCAGCATCGCGGTATGGCCATCATGGCCGCAGGCATGCATCAGGCCCGGCTTGGTGCTGGCCCAGGCCACGCCCGAGGTTTCGGGAATCGGCAGGGCGTCCATGTCGGCACGGATGCCCAGGCGCTTGCCGCCCTTGCCGCGCACCAGTTGTCCGACCACGCCGGTGCCGCCGATGCCGCGCTCCACCTTGTAGCCCCAGGCCTCCAGGCGCTCGGCCACGATGGCGGCGGTACGATGTTCTTCGAAGGCGAGTTCGGGATTGCTGTGGATGTCGCGTCGCAGGCTGATGAATTCGCCGACGCGGGCATTCAAGGCATTGAGCAGATAGGTTCCGACCTGTTCTCCAGCACCCATGGTGTGGTCTCCGGCTGATGGCTAAAACCGCAGCTTAATCGCTTTGCGATCCCGGTCCAAGTGCCCATCCCGGCATGACAGTGCGGCCATAGCGGAAAAACTGCCATTCCTGGTAGCGCTGGCCACTGGCCTTCAGGACCACCTGGGGTGGCTTGCCGGGCCGGCTCAGGGCGCGGGTATAGGCCATCTGAGGCCCGTCGATGTGGGCCTGCAGCGGCAGGCCGCTGTCATGTGCAATCCACAGGCGGATGCGGGCGCGGCTGCGGCCGACAAAAGCCTCGTAGTCGTAGGCACGAGTGGGCTGGCCATCCAATGCTTCCTCGCCAACGAGTTCGCAGTCCTGGGCTGGCAGCAGCGGCAATGCGCCGCTGGCCAGATCCCGCGCCTCGGGCTCCGGGCCCAGAGGATGCGGGCCGAAGCGATCGCCATCGAGCACCCGGGCCTGCAGTCGGCCCCGCAACACGTAGGTCTGCATCCTGGTGTAGCTTTCGGGGTGACGGCCCTGGCGGACCTCGCCCTGGACCGATACCCAAGGCTGCCGTCGCAAGGCCTGCAATGCCGACTCCACCACGGCACACCCGCTGCAGTGCGCCCTGACCGGTGGGGCCGCCGCCAGCAGCAACGACGACCAGGCCAACACCCATGGAGACCGCCGAGAAAAGGTGAGGAATGAGGGCATGGCGAAACGTCGCTTTCGCCCAAGCGACCTGACAGGGCGGCGGGTCGGTGAGCACGGCATGGCAAAGCTGGCGCAGTTTTCTGCGCAGGCCTGGAGGCGCTTGCGACCTGGCGCTTGCGACCTGGCGCTTGCGACCTGGCGCTAGCGCCCCGTGAATGCCGCCGGACGCTTCTCGAGAAACGCCCTCGGTCCTTCCGCCGCATCCGCCGTGGCCTTGGCCCGGATCTGATACGCCACTTCGTTGGCGATCTGCTCGCTCCACCCGGATTCAAGCCCTTCCCAGATCAGGCGTCGCGTCAGGCCGATGGAGGCGGGGCCTTGCGCCAGGCGCCGCGCCAGGTCCATCGCGGTGCCCATCAAATCCGCGTCAGATGTGCAGCGATTGATCAAGCCCCACTCATAGGCCTGACGGGCCGGCAGCTTGTCGGCCAGCAGCATCATCTCGGCGGCGCGCGCCTTGCCGATCAGACGCGGCAGCAGATAGCTCGAACCGCAGTCGGGCACCAGACCGATGCGGGTGAAGGCCTGCAGGAAATAGGCGCTGTCCGAGGCGACAATCAGGTCACCCATCAGAGCCAGGGCACAGCCCCCGCCTGCCGCCACCCCATTGACCGCTGTCACGATCGGAATGGACAATTGCTGGATGGCATGCACCATCGGATTGAAGGCGGTCTCGTGCCAATGGCTTGGATCGTAGGGATCGCTGCCGGCGGCAACGCTCTTGTCGCCGACCGCAGCCAGATTGGCCCCCGAGCAAAAGCCTCGGCCGGCACCGGTCAGCACGACCGCCCGCGCCTTGGCCTGCGCTTGTCGAAGGGCACGCTTGATGGCCAGCGTCATCGCCGGGCTCAAGGCATTGAGGGCGCCGGGATCATTGAGTGTGATCAGGGCGATGCCTTGATCGATCTGAAGCGTGACTTTGTCTTCGTTCATGGCGAACCTCTTCTGGAATGACGGAACCCGGGCTCAGGGCTGCGGGCACATCCGGCTGCGGCGCTCAGCGCCCCAGGCGCACCTTGGCAGCTTCGCGTAGCCGCCCCACGATGCCGCTCGGAAAGTAATACACCGACAGCACGAAGAGCAGCCCCAGCCAAAGCAGCCAGCGATCCGGCGAGAGCAGCTTGGCCAGCAGCGGGATCGCCTCGAGACTGCCTGAGACCAGCTTCATCAGGTCCTGCAGATAGCTTTGCGCCAGCAGGAACAGGGCACTGCCCACCGCCGCGCCGTACAAGGTGCCCATGCCGCCAATGACGACGATCAGCAGGATGTCGAGCATGACCTCGAAGGACAGAGAGGTATCCGGCCCGTTGTAGCGCAGCCAGATGGCCAGCAAGGCACCTGCGAGGGTGGCAAACACGGCGGCCAGCACGCTCGACCAGGTCCGGTACAGCACCGGACGGAAGCCGATGGCATCGGCACGGAACTCGTTCTCGCGGATGGCCTGCAGCGCACGCCCGAAAGGCGAGTTGACGATGCGCAGCAGCACCAGGAAAAGCACCAGCACCGAACAGAAGATCAGGTAATAGCTGAGCAGCTTGCCATCGAGCGACACGCCCAGGAAGGGCTCTTCCCGCAAGGAGAATCCTGGCTGCAGCCATTCAGGCAGCTTGAAGGTCAGGCCGTCCTCACCGCCAGTGAATTCAGACAATTGCGAGGCCAAGGTCTGGAAGGCCGAGGCCACGGCCAGCGTGATCATCGCGAAAAAGATCGCACGCACGCGCAGGCTGAACAGGCCGATCACCAGCGCCAGTACCACCGACGCGGCCAGCGCGCCGGCCACGCCCAGGGCCAGGCTCGACCACGCCGGCCCCAGCCGCGTGCTGGCAATGGCCACGCCATAGGCACCGATGCCAAAGAACATGGTGTGGGCAAACGAGACGATGCCGGTGTAGCCGAGCAACAGATCGAAACTGCCCACCAGCAGGATGAAGACGAGGATCTTGGCCGCCACGCTCATCGCCTTGGCGCCCGGAAAAAGGAAAGGCGCGAAGGCCAGCCCCACGAAAATCACCAGCAGCAGGGCCGCCACGATGCGGCTGCGCGGCAGGTCATCGGAGAGCAGGCTGCGCAGCAAGGGGGGCGTGGGTTTCATGGGAGCGGGATTGTGCGAAGGGCTCAACGCTTGGCCACCGGATACAGCCCCTGCGGCCGCCACATCAGGATCGCCACCATCAGCAGGATGTTGGAGAACAAGGCCATCTTGGGGGCGAGAAAACCGGTGTAATTCGCAAACAAGCCCACCAGCATCGCACCCACGAAGCAGCCGAGGGTCGAGCCCAGGCCACCGATGATGATCACGATGAACAGCAGGATGTTGACCTGCCCACCCATCTGCGGCACCACATTCTGCTGATACAGGCCCCACATCACACCGCCCAGCCCGGCCAGTGCCGAGCCGGCCACGAACAGCCCGATGAACAGGCGCCGGATGCGATAGCCCAGACTCTCGACCATCTCGGTGTCCTGCACGCCGGCGCGGATCAGCAGGCCGAGCTTGGTGCGGTTGAGCACCCACAGCAATGCCGCCAGCACGGCCAGACCCGTCACCACGCAGATGATGCGGTACTTCTCGACCGCGGCGTCACCGAACATCACCGAACCGCGGATCGCCTCGGGCAATGGCAGCGGTACCTGCTCCGGGCCCCAGATCACCTTGATCAGTTCTTCGCCGATGATCATGCCCCCCATGGTGATCAGGATCTGCTTCAGGTGCTGGCCATACACCGGCCGCACCAGTACGCGCTCGAACACGTAACCGAGCACGGCGCACACCGCCATCGCCACCAGCACGGCCAGCCCGATCGCCCCCAGGTTGCTGAGCAGATCGGTGGACTGGGTCATGGCCGACAAGGGCGCCAGCACCGCGACCGCCACGAAGGCGCCATAGGCAATGAACACACCATGGCCGAAATTGAGGATGTCCATCAGGCCGAACACCAGGGTCAGGCCGGACGCAATCACGAAGATGATCATGCCCATCGCCAGGCCTGCCACCGTCAGCGTGATCCAGGTCGGCAGGCTGCCCACCAGGGGCAAGGCCAGCAGCATCAGGCCCGCCAGCAAGGCCAGGGGGATCAGGTCCAGACGGGGTGCGCGGATGAGGTGCTCGTCAGTCATCGCTGTGCTCAATGGGCCAGGCTCAGGCCGAGCAGGCGTTTTTGCAGGACTTCATCGGCCGCCAGCGCCTGCATGTCGCCCTGATGCACGATACGGCCATCGTCCATCACCGCCACATGGTCGCCCAGGCGCTGCGCAAAGGCGAAGTTCTGCTCGACCAGCAAAAGGGTGACGCCCCCCTGCTTCAATTGCTGGAAGGCGGCGATCATGTTCTCGATGATGGCCGGAGCCAGGCCCTTGGACGGTTCGTCGATCAGGATGAGCTGGCGCGGCTCGATGATCGCGCGCGACACCGCCAGCATCTGCTTCTGTCCGCCTGACAACAGGCCCGCCGGATGGTTCCAGAACTTTTTCATGGCCGGGAACAACTCGAAGATCCAGCGCAGGCGGTCATCGTCGAGTTCGTCGTCACGACGCGCGGCGCGTGCGGCCAGCAGCAGGTTCTCGCGCACGGTCAGGTCGGAGAAGATGCCCATGTTCTCCGGCACATAGGCAATGCCGGCCTGGGCGATCAGGGGCGTGTCAGCGCCGCCAATGGAGCTGCCCTTGAAGCGGATGCTGCCCTGCGAGGGCTTCCACAAACCCATGATGGTGCGCAGCGTGGTGGTCTTGCCGGCACCGTTGCGACCCAGCAGCAGCGTGGTCTTGCCGGCCGGCACGGTGAAGTCCACACCGTGCAGGATGTGATACGCGCCGATATGGGTATGCACGCCTTCCAATTGAAGCATTTCAGTGCGCCCCCACTGAAGCATCTGCCTTGGGACTGATGCCCAGGTAGGCCTGCTGCACGATCGGCGAGGCGATCACCGCGGCGGGTTCGCCATCGGCCACCAGTTGCCCGTTGTGCAGCACGATGATGCGGTCGGACAGTTCGCGCACCACATCCATCTTGTGCTCGACCAGCAGCACCACCTTGCTGCGATCCTTGCGGATGTTGCGGATCAGCTCAAGAATGACTGGCACCTCGTCGACACTCATGCCGGCGGTCGGCTCATCGAACATGAACACCTTGGGCTTGAGCGCCAGCAGGATCCCGACTTCGAGCTTGCGCTGGTCGCCGTGAGGCAGGCTGGCCGCCTTCTCGTCGCGGCGTGCGCCCAGGGCCACCTGATCCAGCACCGCATCGGCCTCCTCGACCCAGTGACGGTGGTTCGACCAGATCGACCAGACATTGATGCGGTTGCCCGAGTCGCGGGCCTGGATCGCCAGGCGTACGTTCTCGTGCACGCTCAGTTGCGGAAACAGGTTGGTGAGCTGGAAGGCGCGGCCCAGGCCCAGCGCCGTACGGCGCGCCGCAGGAAGCCCGGAGAGGTCCTGACCCTCGAGCAGCACCTTGCCGGCGCTGGCCTTGAGCTGGCCCGAGATCAGGTTGAAGTAGGTCGTCTTGCCGGCCCCGTTGGGACCGACAATCGCGGTCAGGGTACCGGGCAGGAATTCGCAGCTGACCTGGTCTACGGCGACATGTCCGCCGAAACGGACGGTCAGCCCTTCAGTGCGCAGCACGGCGACATCAACGCTTGTTGCGGATCGGCACCTGCATTTCCTCGGCCTTGATCTCGCGCACCAGTTCGGGCACGCCCCAGGGGAAGGCAGGATCGACCTTGATCTTGAAGTGGTACATGCTCTGCATCGCCTGATGGTCTTCCTTGCGGAAGGTCATCTTGCCCTTGGGTGTCTCGAAGCTCATGCCCTCCATGGCGGTGATCAGCTTCTCGGTGTTGGTGCCACCAGCCTTCTTGATCGCCTCGACCACGGCAATGCCGGCGGCCATGCCACCGGCGGTAAAGAAGTCCGGCGGGGTCTTGAAGCGCTTGTAGTGCTCGGTGATGAGCCAGTTGTTGGCCGGGCTCTTGGAGTTGGCGAAATAGTAGTAGGTGGCCCCTTCCATGCCCGGGAACTGCTTGTAGGCGGCCATGGCGGGCAGGATGTTGCCACCGGTGGCGATCTCGATGCCCAGGCGCTGCGGATTCAGGTCGGCAATCTTGAAGGGATTGCCGGCGCCGGCCCAATTGATGAAGATGATCTTGCGGCCCGGCTTGTCCTTCAGGGCATCAAAGATGCGCTGCGCCCCCGCGGTGAAGTCGGTGGTGTTGGTGGGCAGGTATTCCTCATGGACGATCTTGGCCTTCTTGATCGACTCCTTGAAGGCCTTGGCAAAGTCGCGGCCAAAGGCATAGTCCTGCGCGAGGATGGCGATCGACACGCCTGCCTTGTCCAGGGCCACCGCGTTGGAGATGGCATCCTGCGAAGAATTTCGGCCGGTGCGGAAGATGTACTTGTTCCACTTGTCACCGGTGATCGAGTCGGCCACGGCTGGCTCGACCAGCAGGATCTTCTTGTACTCCTCGGCCACCGGCAGCAGGGCCAGGGCCACGCCGGAGGAGGTCGGACCGACCGCAATGTCGGCCTTGTCATCGCCATAGGCGGCCGACAGCAGGGACTTGCCCACGTCGGGCTTGCCCTGGTCATCTTTCTCGATCACCACCAGCTTCTTGCCATTGACGGTCATCGTGCCACCGGTCGCATAGTCCAGGCCCAGCATCAGGCCGACGGCGGTCTGCTTGCCATAGGCCTCGAGCGGACCGGTCTTGCTGAAAACATGCGCGATACGGATCTCGCTGGCCGACTGGGCCAGGGCACTGGAGGCCGGGACCAGGGTCGCGGCGAGGGCAAAAAATGCGGCAGCGGTAAAGGCCTGCTTGCTCATGAAAATTCCTGGGAAGTGCAAAGAAAAAGACAAATCCATGGTAGCACAGGGGTCTTGCGATTTTGGGCCGCCGATGGCCGCGCAGACCGGCTCCCGGCATGGCCTAAACTTTCAGCTCCACGCTCCCCAGGAATCCCCATGACCGCAACCCCGCCGCTTCACCATGTCTTTGTCACCGGTGCCGGATCTGGCATCGGACTGGCCACGGCCACCCGCTTTGCGCAGGCCGGCTGGGCTGTCACCTTCAATGTCTTTGACGATGCGAACGATCACGGCGCGCGCACGCGGATCGCCGAACTGGAGCGCGCCGCCCCCGGAACAGCCGCCCGCAGCCTGGTGCTGCGCGGCGATGTGGCCGACGATGCCCAGTGCCGCAGCATGGCGGCCCAGGCGCAGCAGCACTTCGGGCGCACCGACGCCCTGATCAATGCCGCCGGCATCACCGTCTTTTGCGACGAGAACGATCTGGAAGGTCTGAGCGCGGCCGACTTCCACAAGATCTATGCGGTCAACACCATCGGTACCTTCCAGATGGCGCGTGCCTGCGGGCCCTTCCTCAGGCAGGCGGCTGGCGGGGGCCTGACCTCCTCGATCGTGAACCTGTCCAGTTATGCCGGGATCCATGGCGGCGGCTCCTCACTGGCCTATGGGGCCTCCAAGGCGGCGGTCAATGCGGTAACGATGAGCCTGGCACGGGCAATGGCGCCCCAGGTGCGGGTCAATGCGGTATGCCCGGCCCTGATCGCCGAAGGCTTCGTGCACCGCCTGCAACCGGAAAGCTTCACGCAACGCGCCGCGCGCCAGGTCGAGCGCACCCCGCTGCAACGCGTCGGCGTGCCCGCCGAGATCGCCGAAACCCTTTACTGGCTGTGCGTCGGTGCGCCCCTGATGACCGGCGAGATCATCCAGCTCGATGCCGGGCTGCACCTGCAGGCCCGCTGAGGACGTCCCGGGGGTGGGCGCAGCCCTCAGGACGCTGGCAGGCCGGGCATGCCAGGGCGGCGCGAGAACTCAGTCGAGCTGGACGCCGGTCGCCTTTATCGGCTTTTCCCAGCGCAGCAGGTCGGCCCGCTGCGCCTCGGCCAGGCCGGCCGGATTGGAGGCCACCACGTCCAGGCCCAGGGCTTTCATCTTCTCGACATTGGCGGGACGGCGCACGGCGCCCGCCACCAGGCTGCTCAGGCGCTGCGCCTGCTCGGCGCTCATGCCGGGCGGTGCGTAGACTGCGAACCAGCCGGTCGCCACCATGTCGATGCCGGACTCCTTGAGGGTCGGTACCTCGGGCACCTGTGCATCGCGGCTGGCGCCGGTGACCGCAATCAACCGTGCCTTGCCGGCGCGGTGAAGCTCCACCGACTCGGACACCACGTCGATCTTGTAGCCGATATGGCCGCCCAGCAGGGCCACATTGGCCGGCGCCCCGCCCTGGAACGGCACATGGATCAGCGGCGTCCCGGAAATCTGCTCCAGCATCACGCCCAGGAAGTGCGGCAAGGTCCCCTGGCCCGATGAACCATAGGTGCCCGTCTTGGGATCCGCCTTGGCCTTGGCCATCATCTCCCCAACGGTCCTGACATTGCTGCCAGGCCCGGAGGCAATGCCGAACTGGAAGGTGCCGAGCAGGCTGATCGGCGTGAAGTCCTTGACCGGGTCGTACTCGAGTTTCTTGTAGACATGCGGAAAGATCACCATCGGGCCGCTCGGCGCCACGATCAGGGTCTGGCCGTCAGGCTTGGCCGCGCGCGCCATGCCCAGGGCGATGCGCCCGGCCGCACCCGGCTTGTTGTCGACGATGACACTGGCGAAATCGTCCCGCACCGCCTCGGCAATCAGCCGCGCCAGCACATCCACCGAGCCGCCCGGCGGGTAGCCGACCAGGATGCGCAGCGGCGCCTTGTCCTGGGCCTGGACAGGTGCCGCCGGTGTCACGAGCAGCAAGGCGGCAGCAACCGCGCCGCCATGCGCCAGGCGGGCCAGCAGGCGGCGCCTCAGGGTGGGAAGGTTCATCGACATGCGGGTTTCTCCTGGGTAGGGGTGTCGCCCTCGTGGCGCACCTTGACCGGACCCCAATGTCGCAGGCCTGGGCCGACATGCGCCAGCGGCGGTCCGTTTTTTGGAAAGCCGCGAAATTGGTCAGACCCGCGTAAGTTTCCCCGCTGAAGATCGCTGCCATGAGCGCCCATTTCGCACCGCCCCGCAAGACCTTCGCTGCCGATCATCCGGCGGTGATCGTCCAGCGGCCGGCCGACCAGGCCTTGCCGATCGTGCTGGATTCGCCGCACAGCGGATCGTTCTATCCCGAGGATTTCGGCCACTGCGCACCTTTCGAACTGGTCCGCATGGGCGAAGACCTTTTCGTCGACGCGCTGTACGAGCATGCCCCCAGCCTGGGCGCCACCCTCATCGCCGCGCAGTTTCCGCGCGCCTATATCGATCCCAACCGCATGCTCGCCGATCTCGATGCCGACATGCTGGCCGGCCGCTGGCCCGACCCTGTCCAGCCCGGGCCCAAGACCCGCCTGGGCATCGGCCTGATCTGGAGCAAGGTGGGGCAGGTGCCGATGTACGACCGCAAGCTCGGTGTGGCCGAGGTGCGGCAACGCATCGACCGCTACTGGCGTCCCTATCATGAGGCCCTCGAGCAGGCGATCGAGACCGCCTACGACCGCTTCGGTGGCGTCTGGCACATGAACGTTCACTCGATGCCGGATGATTCCTACAAGTGGCTGGGGCGTACCGAAAAGCCGCTGGCCGATTTCGTGCTCGGCAATCTGGATGGTCGCACCTGCGGACCCGAGGTCATGCGCCTGATCGACAACGTGATCCAGGACCATGGTTTCTCGGTGGCCCGCAACGAGCCCTTCAAGGGCGTCGAGATCATCGCTGTCCATGGTCGCCCGGTCGAGAACCGCCACTCGCTGCAGATCGAGATCAAGCGCTCGTGCTATGCCGACGTCGATCGCTATGAGCCCAACGACGGCTTCGACAAGGTGCAGGCCGCCCTCGATGCCATGCTGCGCGCACTGGGGGAGCATTCGCGCCGCCACGCCTGAGCGCCTCGAGCGCGCCCCTCACTACACCGGAGTTTCCAATGGTTCACGAAATCGCCCTCATCACCATCAAGCCTGGTACGGAGGCCGACTTCCAGCAATGGCGTGCCCTGGTCGGACCGTACTTCGCGTCGCCGCCCCAGGTGGAACATACGCAGACGGTGATCCAGGGCTTCTGAAGCGACCAAAAAAAAACGCCGCACAAAGTGCGGCGTTCTTGTTGGCCGGTACGCTTTGAAGGCCGGCCTGCCGGGTCCGGTCAGAAGCTGTGACGGACGCCAAACTCCAGGCCGCTCGAGCTGCCACCGGCGGCGGTCGGTGCATAGCCACCCCCGACGCTGAACTGCTTGCCCGTGCCCTTGTTGTTGACACGCGAGTAGTTGGTGTACAACGCGGTCCGCTTGGACAGGTCATAGACATAACCGATGGCGATCTGGTCGGCATCGTTGGCCACGCCGGTCGCCTTCAGGTTGGTGTAGGCAAAGCGCAGTTGGCCGGGACCGACGTTCCACTGGGTACCGATCATGTTGATCGAGGTCTTGGTCACACCGACCTTGTTCTCACCCCACAGATACATGATCTTGGCCGGGCCGAACTGGTAGTTGATGCCGGCGTTGGACTGGGTGTAATCACCGGTCGCGTAGTTGGTCTTGCCGGTGGCGGCCGCAACGGTCAGGGGGCCGGCCGAATAGGCCAGGCGCAGGCCCATGTAGTTGCCATCCTTGTCGGTGGCGCCGCCGCCCAGGTTTTCACCGGTGGCATACATCACGGTGCCGCTGAAGCCGCCCAGGTCAGGCGTCCAGTAGGCGATCGAGTTGGAGGCACGCACGTTGGTGCGGGCGGTGGTTCCACCGGTGTTGACCTGATAGAACAGCTGGCCGGCATTGCCCACGCCATTGGTGCCAAACGGGTGCATCGCCACGGTCAGGTTGGTGAAGGTCGGGGTGTAGTCGCGACCCATGCGGATCTCACCCCAGCTGCCTTGCAGGCCCAGCGTGGAGCGACGACCGAAGGTCAGCGAACCACCGCCAACCGAGTCCTTGTTGTTGGTGCTGGTGTTGCCACCGGCGCCGGTATCAGGGCTGACGGCCGCTTCCAGCCAGAAGTTGACCTTCAGGCCTCCGCCGAGGTCCTCGGTCCCGCGGATGCCGAGACGGCTGGAGGTGTTGCCATCGGTCGTCAGCAGTTGGGTCGAGCCCACGCCGCTGGCATTGGCGAACAGGACACCGGCGTCCATCACGCCAAACAGGGTCACCGAGGTCTGGGCCTGGACAGCAGTGCCCGCCAGGGCGGCCACGGCGGCCGCGATGTATTTGATCTTGCTCACGGGTATCTTCCTTGCGATTGGATTTTTTGAATGTGGACGGATTTTAGGCACGCCAGATGTCGGCGCCATGACTATGGGGGCTAAGAACCCGTGCAAATCCCCAAAAAATAACATGCTGCATCGCAGCATGGCGATCGGTACCCATCAGAGCTTGCCGAGCACGGCGCCCGCCTCCACCGGCACCAGGTGGCCGGTTGTCTTGTCGGCCTCATTGGCCAGCCACCAGATCGCCTTGGCCACATCCACCGGCTGGATCAGGTCCTCGAGAATGGCCCGGCCGCGGTAGCGCTCGGCGCCGCGTGCAAAGCCCTCGGCGCCCATGCCCTTGCGCAACCAGACCCCGTCGACCATCCCGGGCAGGACCGCATTGACCCGGATCGCGGGACCGAGCGCACGGGCCAGTGACAGGGTCAGCGTATTGACCGCGCCCTTGGACGCGGCATAGGCGATCGATGAACCCGCGCCGGTAAGGGAGGCGATCGAGGACACGTTGGTCACGCTGGCCTTGGGAGAGGCCTGCAGCAGGGGTACGAAGGCACGGGTCAGCTGGAAGATGCCGGCGACATTGAGCCGGCAGATGTCCACGAAGTCCTCGGCGCTCAGGGCCTCGAGATCCCGGGCCGCCGCAAACTTGGTGCGCCCGGCATTGTTGACCAGGGCATCGGCACGCCCCCAGCGCTTTTGGACCTGTGCCGCCATGTCGCGGCAGGAGGCGTCGTCGCCAATGTCGGCCTGCAGGACCAGCACATCCGCCCCCGCAGCCCGGCATTGCGCCGCTACTTCGTCGGCCTGTGCCTTGTCCCGGGAATAATTGACGACCACGTCATAGCCGCGCTCGGCAAAGAGCAGGGCGGTGGCCGCGCCAATGCCAGAAGATGAGCCCGAGGTGATGCAGACCGGTTTGGACATGATGAATGCTCGCTTGGATGATCAGGAGTGGTGGCAAGGGCCGCGGCCTCAGCGGGCCGGCTGGTGGACTTCGTCCAGGAACAGCTGGACCTCGCGGAACAGGTTCATGCGATTCTTTTCCATGATGATGGTGTGCGTGCCCTCACCCAGTTCGACATAGCGCTTGTAGGGGGCACCGGTCAGGCGGGGCAGCAGGTTTTGCGCCATGTAGGCAGGGGTGTCGGCATCCCACTCGGCCTTGATCAGGAGGACCGGGACCTTGATGTCCTCGGGCTTCCAGGGAATCTTGCCGGCACCCCAGTACTTCAGGCCGTCCTCGACCACCCCGTTGGGTGCGCGCAGCACCGGCGGGTTCTGCCGGGCGCCGACCGGGTCGGTGGCAAAGGTGGCATCGGCCCAGGCATCAAACCAGCCCCGCGGAATCAGGTCCGCCTGCTTGTCCGCGGGCACGCCGGTGAGCCAGCGCTGCAGGGCCTGGTCACGACGCACCTCGCGGTAGGCGGGCATCGGTCCGGGACCCGCCTGCACCAGGGAGGCACTTTGACGGATCCAGACCGGCGCGAACAACACCAGCTTGTGGGTCTTGTGGCTGTTCAGGCTGACGTACCACTGCATGATCGCGGTGCCCCACGACCATCCGATCAGGTTGACCTTGTCGATGCCATTGCGTTTGCGGACGAAATCAACGACGGCGTCGACATCGCGCATGGCCTCCACCGTCCCGGCAAACGGCGCGCTGTCCTTGGCCGGGCGGTCCATCTGGGGAGGACGCGTCGACTGGCCATAGCCGCGCACATCGAGAAGGTATACGTCGTAGCCGCGCTGGGCGATGTAGTCCATCCAGGACAGGCCGTCGAGCTTCAGATCGAAGGCGGTTTCGGCCGGGTAGGTCGCACCATGGACATAGACCAGGGTCTTGTCGGGGGCGAAGCGGGTCACCCCGGCCGGGCGCTTGTTGCGGACATAAATCTGGATGCCGGGGTCGCTGCTGACACGGAATTCCTCCATCACCACTGCCGGTGCAGTTCCGCCCCCGGGGCCGGAAACGGCGCAACCGCCGAGCATCAACAAGGCCCCGCACCACATCATCCATTGCCGCAACATGAGTTTCTCCCGGGTTGGAATTGTCGCCCCAATATAGCCCTGCGCCACTCGTGCCGCGCCAGACCATTCCAATCGCCGCGAGCCGTCCGGCGCAGACCCGTGCGCCACCGGTGTAGAGTGCTGCGCCATCAAGCGAATGATCCTGAACCTTCAACCGGTGCGGCCCATGCCCCATTCATTCTCCAAATACCCAAGTGTTCCAACCCATCCCGCCCCGACCGGCGGCCCGGCACGGCGACGCCTCATCCTGGTCGGCATGACCGTGCTGCTGACGGCCTGCCAGGCTGGAACCCTGACGAACCCGTTTAGCGGCGACACAGGCGTGGCCATCGCGGCCGGGGCGGCGCTCAAGCCGGGCCAGCCCCTTCCAGTCATCGTCTTCGTGCACGGCAATGGAGATGCAGCCTCGATCTGGCAGACCAGCTTGTGGCGCTTCGAGAGCAATGGCTGGCCACGGGATCGCCTGCACGCGATCGACATGCCCTTGCCGCTTGCCCGCAATGACGATGCCCGACCGCAGCCGGGTCGTTCCGGCACCGAAGACCAGTTGCGTGAACTGTCCGCCAGGGTCGATCAAGTGCGCAAGGCCACTGGGGTTGACAAGGTGGTGCTGATCGGCAATTCACGCGGCGGCTATGCGATCCGCAACTACATCCGCAACGGTGGCGGGACGGCCACCGTGGCAGCGGCCATCCTGGGCGGCGTTCCCAACCACGGCGTGTGGGCGGGCAGCTTCAACCCGGGCAGCGAGTTCAACGGCAGCGGCCCCTTCCTGCGTGCGCTCAACAGCCCGCAGGGCCCCGAGGGACTGGAAGTCACCCCCGGGGTGCCGGTGCTGACCCTGCGCTCGGACAACAACGACAAGTATGCCCAGCCCCTGGGTACCTGGCTGGGTCAGCCCACGATGCAGACCGGCGTCACCTATGAGGGGCCCGCCCTGAAGGGCGCCACCAATGTGGTCCTGCCTGGGCGCGATCACCGGGAGGTCTCCTTCCACGCGCAAGCCTTCGAGCAGTCCTGGCGTTTCCTCACCGGGACGGCACCGAAGCGGCTCGATTTCGCCCCCGAGCCACGCATTGTGCTCAATGGCAAGGTGGCCAGCCTGCACGAACAAGGCGGCACCGCCGGCGAGCCCAGCAACCTGCCCATGCCCGGCGCCACGGTCAGTGTCTACGAGGTGGACCCCGCCACCGGCGTGCGCAAGGGCCCTGCCGTGCATCGCAGGACGGTTGCTGCCGATGGCCTGTGGGGGCCCTTCGAAGCCCGGCCACAGGCCCCCTACGAGTTCGTCATCGAGGCGCCCGGCTTTGCCGTCACGCACATCTATCGGTCAGCGTTTCCGCGCAGCAGCGGGGTAGTCCACCTGCGCCCTGCCCGCGTCCAGCCCGGCGACCGTGAGGCGCAGGCCATCGTCACCATGAGCCGGCCGCGTGGCTATTTCGGACTGGGGCGCGACACCATGTCAATGGACGGCCTGAGCCCGCCGCCGGGCGTGGGTCCCGGAGTGGCGGGTGTCTCCAGTGCCAAGCTGCGCATTGGAGACAGCGCGATGCGGCCGATCGTGGCCGCCTTCAATAGCGAGCGCATCGTCGTCCAGTCCTGGCCGCTATCGGGCAATCATCTGGTGATTGCCGAATTCACGGACTAGGGAAGGTCCGCCGCGGGCGCGAGAGGTGTTGCGGACCTTCCCTGGGCCCGATCAGGCGAAGTCCTTCGATTGCATGCGCTTGACGCCGGCCTTGGTCATGTCTTTCCAGGCGGCGGCCAGCGAGCCGTTCAGGTCGATGCCACGGCAGGCATCCTCGACCACCGCCACGGTGAAGCCCTGCTTGCGTGCATCCAGGGCTGACCAGGCGACGCAGAAGTCGGTGGCCAGGCCGCAGAGGTAGACATTGCGGATGCCGCGCTGCTTCAGGTAGCCGCCCAGGCCGGTGGAGGTCTTGCGATCGGCCTCGAGGAAGGCCGAATACGAATCGACCCCTTTGCGGAAACCCTTGCGGATGACCAGTTCGGCATGGGGAATGTTCAGGTCCTTGTGCAGGGCGGCACCATCGGTGCCCTGCACGCAGTGGTCCGGCCACAGCACCTGGTTGCCGTAGGGCAGCTTGACCGCCTCGAAGGGCTTCTTGCCCCCGTGCTGCGAAGCGAAGGACACATGGTCGGCGGTGTGCCAGTCCTGGGTGAGCACCACGTGCGGGAATTTCTTGGCCATGGCATTGATGACAGGGACGATGGCATCGCCTTCCTTGACCGCCAGCGAGCCGCCGGGGATGAAGCAGTTCTGGACATCGATGACGATCAGGGCATCGGTATCGCCCAGCTTGGGTGCGGCGGCAAAAGCCGGACGCAGCAGGCTGGCGCCGGCCAGGCCGGAGACCCCCAGGGCCGAGAAGGCCTGCAGGGCGGTACGACGCGAGATCATGGTGGATTCATTCAGCTTCATCTTGGTTCCTTGGTCAGGTTTTGGAGCGAGCGGGCGCGCAACTGCAGGGGCCGCAAGGCCTGTGCCAGTGGATCGGGCCTGTCGACACAATGTAATCCCATCACCCCCCGGCCCGCAAGCGGCAAGGCACCTGGCCTGGGTGGGCGCACAATCCGTCCATGAAACCCAACAAACGACTGCAAGCCCTGATCGACGAAGGCCTGATTGAATCCGTGTCCCGGCAGCTGATGAGTGGCAAGGAGGCCACCGTGTTCGTGGTGCGTGCCGGAGGTGAAGTCCGCTGCGCCAAGGTCTACAAGGGGGCAACCGAGCGCAGCTTTCGCCGCGCCGTCGATTACACCGAGAACCGCAAGGTCAAGAACTCGCGCGAGGCCCGTGCCATCGCCAAGGGCAGTCGCTACGGTCGCCAGGCCCAGGAAAATGCCTGGCAAAGCTTCGAGGTCGAAGCCTTGTACCGACTGGCGGCGGCCGGGGTTCGCGTGCCCAGGCCCTGGAATTTTCATGACGGTGTCCTGCTGATGGAACTGGTGGTGGACACCCAGGGCAATGCCGCCCCGCGCCTGAACGACGTGCTGTTCAGCCCCGCGCAGGCGAGCGCCCATCACGCCACGCTGATCCGAGAGGTGGTGCGCATGCTGTGTGCCGGCATCGTCCACGGCGACCTGTCGGAGTTCAACATCCTGCTGGCCGCCGACGGGCCGGTGATCATCGACCTGCCCCAGGCCGTCGATGCGGCCGGCAACAACCATGCGCCGGCGATGCTGGCGCGCGACGTCAACAACCTGCGCGACTTCTTTGGGCGCTTCGCGCCCGAGTTGCTGCTCACGCGTCATGCCGGCGAGATCTGGGATCTGTATGCCAAGGGCCTGCTGCGCCCGGACAGTGTCCTGACCGGCCGCCATCAACCGGTCGAGGGCGAGGTCGACCTGGACGGGATCCTTTCCGAGATCGAGGACGCGCGCCTTTCCGAGCAGGCCCGCCAGCTGCGGCTCAACGCCGGCTGAGGACGTCTGCCATGACCGGCTCGGTGCGGCACAAGGCCTGGCTCATCCAGGGGGGTGCCGATGCCAGGTAGCGGGCAAAGGCATCGCCTGGCGACCCTGCCGGGCGGGAAGCCTGGGCGTCGGAGAGGCCCGGGGCCCTGGAGCCGGCGCCCGGGAAACGCTGTGCGGCCTGCGCCTGGGAAGGTCGGCGCGCGGTGTCGACCACCTGGATCATCGCCATCATGCCTTTGTCCTCATGCTCGAGGATGTGGCAGTGGTACATGTAACGGCCCGCCTGTTCGGGCTGGTCGAAGCGCACCCGCAGCAGGATCCAGCCGCCCGGATTGATCGGGAAATTGTCATGCCAGATGCCGGCCCCGCTGGCCTTGCCCGCGTGCAGCGGGCGCGGGCCGTCGCGGTGGTCGAGCACCTCGAAGCGGGCCTGGTGCAAATGGAAGTTGTGGACCTCATCGGAGTCGTTGCGCACCACCCAGCGCTCCTCATAGCCACGGGCCAGGTCGGCATGGATGCACAGGTCGATCCGTGACGGATCGAAGGCCCGGTAGGCCTTGCGCGGCAGGTCGATCACCGCAGGCTGCCCCCCGACCAGGGCATGCGGTCCGGAGACGGCCATCCCGAAGCGTTCCTTGCCCGCCACCATGTCATTGCGCAAGCCGATCAGCCGATACTGGCCCTCGGCGATTCGGGTGGGTCCGTTGCTGCAGGGAGGCTCCACCGGTACCGGCGTCGCTGCAGCACGGGCCTGCGGCGCCTGTCTCACCGAAACCCCGAGCGGGCCCGGATCATGCTCGGACCGGTAGGTCTCGATCGACTCGATGCGTACCCGCATCAGGTCGGCCTGGGGCCATTGATCCGCCCCCAGGTTGGGGCCGGCCGTCTCCAGCACCGCCTCGATGCCGGGCATGGTGCAAGGCGTACCCGGACGATCGGGCAGGCGCTGCAGCACGCGGCAGACATGCAGCGGATCGACATGCACATCGACCCGGGCACTGGGCAGCAGCATCATCTCGTGCTGGTAGTTGGCCTGTGCCTTCGACTGATGGAAGGCCACGCCATCACCGCCAACCACCTGCAGGGGCACCACCTGACCGGCATGCTGACGGGGCGCGGTGATGCGCAACTGCAGCTCGTAACTCACGGTGCCGCTCACATTCGCGATCCGCCAGACCTGACGCTGCCCGCGCCCGATCTGAAGCTCGGGCTGCAACTGGCCGTTGACCGTGAAGAGCCAGACACCACCGCCCTTGCCGGCACGACACCAGGCTTGCGGCGCACGGGCCTGCCCGCCGCACAGGTCCGGCGTGAACGAAGGGTTGTAGCGATAGGCATTGGCGCGCCCTGGAATCGCCGCGAGCTGCAGGTCCTTGAGCATCAGGTGGACCTGCTGCGTCTGGCGGCGCAGGGCACGTTCCTCTTCCGCCCTTTGCGGATCCTGTCCGATCCTGTCGCTCTCAGGCACCTGCGCCTGGTCGGCGGCCGTACCCGTCAACGCCGAGTAGCGCGCATAGGCGGTGCTCCAGATGTCGCCCACCGAAATCAGGCCGCTCATGCCGGCGCCCACCTGGGCGCCAGCCACCTCATGCACATGCGGGTGATACCAGGACATGCCATAAGGGTGCGAGGCCGGCAGGCTCACCCTGAAGCCGGCCAGCCCACTTTCGCGGGCATGGGGATCGTTGCTGTCCGGACGGCCCGGGCGGGCACACGGGCCGCCGCCACGGACAGACGAGGCCCGACGCCCCGACTCGAGGACGAGCATCGAATGGTCCCCATACTGGCCGAGGGCATCCTTGCTGTTGGGGTGGACCAGCAGCCCATGCACATGCAGGTTGGTCTGGTCGGCACGCATGTGCTTGCCGGCCTCGGGCGCAGCACAAGGCAGATCGTTGATCAGGGTGAAGGCCAGGCTGCGGCCGGGCTCGGTGCGCCAGGTGGCAGGCCGAAGGGTCGGGGTCTCGCCGTTGATGCCGTACAGCATCAAGCCGTCGACCCGGCCCTTGAAACCTTCGATCACCACCGGCTCGCGCGGCACCGTCGCCAACACCCGGATCGGCTGGTCGCCATCGACGATGCGCGGCTGCTGCAGGGCCGGGCCTGCAAGGCTTGCCGCCGCCATCAGGGACAGGCTGGCACCGGTCACCCGGCGGATGAATCGGGACAGGAGACGGTGGACGGGCATGCTGCCATGATAGCGCCATGTCTTTGCTGGTCAGAAGCGCTTCCCTTACCGACTATGGGGCTGTTGCCCGCGACCTCGGGCTGGATCCTGAGCCCCTGGTCCTGGCCGCGCGCCTGCCCCTTGCGGCGCTCAGCAATCCGGACCAGCGCGTGCCCGGCGGCGCCGTCAGGCGGTTGCTCGAGGCCTCGGCGGAACGGGCCGACGCGCAGGACTTCGGCCTGCGCATGGCGGCGCGCCGCCAGCTGGACAACCTGGGACCGGTTGGGCTGCTGGTCCAGGAGGCCAGCGACCTGGGAACGGCCCTGGCGGCCCTGGTGCGCTATGTCCGGTTCCAGAATGAATCGTTGCGGCTGGCACTGATGGACATGGACGATTCGGTATTGGTGCGCACCGAAATCCTGATGAAGCGGGCGCATCCGATCCGTCAATCCGTCGAACTGTCGATTGGTGTGCAGCACCGCATCATGCAGGGGCTGCTGGGTCGCCACTGGCGGCCCTTGCAGGTCTGCTTCCGGCATGGCGCACCGCGCCAGTTGCGCACCCATCGCAGCGTCTTCGCCCAGGTACCCCTGGTCTTCGGCGCCGACTATGACGGGATCGCCGTGCGTCGCACCGACCTGGCCAAGCCCATCGGTCGTGGCGGCACGGCCTTGTCCGAGATGACGCGTCGCTACCTGGACAGTCTGAACCTGCAGACCGAAGACCCCTGGGTGGATCGCACTGCCCTGCTGATCAAGGCCTTGCTGCCGGCCGGGCTTTGCAGCAGCGAAGCGGTGGCGACGCAGATGGGCATCGACCGCCGCACCCTGCACCGGCGGCTGGCGCGCGAAGGCAGCCATTTTGGACAGGTACTGGACCAGGTGCGGCGCGAGCTGGCGCCACGTTACCTGGCCGCCGCCGACCGCAGCCTGGCCGATGTGGCGCAAATGCTTGGATTCTCGGCGGGCAGCGCCTTGTCACGCTGGTTCAGCGCGGCTTTCGGCTGCAGTCTGAGCCAGTGGCGGCGCGCTCACTCCGGCTTGTAGCCCACCGACTTGAGCAGGGTCCCCATCTGTTCGTATTCCCTCGCCAGCAGCTGTGACAAGGCCTCGGGCGACAGACCCCGGGGCGCAGACGCGCCCTGGCTGCGAAATTTCTCCGCGACATCGGGGCGCTTGAGTACCTTGTCGACCTCGGCCCGGATGCGCATGAGGATCGTCGAGGGCACCTGGGCCGAAGCCCACAGACCCATCCAGGTGAGTCCCTCCACCTTGGGGTAGCCCTGCTCGGCGAAGGTCGGCACGTCCGGCAGGAATTCCGAGCGCGTCGGCGCTGCCAGTGCGATGGCCTTGAACTTGCCCGCCTTGAGGGGCTGGATCGAGGTCGACACGCCGGAAAACATCAAGGGCACCTGGCCGCCCATCAGGTCGGTGACCGCCGGTGGAATCCCTTTGTAGCCGACATGGATCAGCTCGATGCCAGCCTCACGGGCCAGCACCACGCCCAGGGTGTGCGAGGCGGTGCCCGGGCTGTAGGAGGCATAGGGCACGCCCTTGGGTTGAGTCTTGATCCACTTGATCAGCTCGGCCAAGGTGCGGGCCGGTACCTCGTTGTTGGCAATCAGCAGCAAGGCCCCCTGGTACAGCTCGGCAATCGGCTTGATGTCGTTGAGCGGGTGGAAGGGCATCTTGACCGAGTGAGGCACCTCGCTCATCGCCGAATTGACCGACACCAGAAGGGTGTGACCATCGGGCGCCGCGCGCAGGACCTCGGACGTTCCGATCGTACCCGAGCCACCGGCCCTGACGTCCACGATGAACGGCTTGCCAAGGGTCGTGGCCAGCGCGTCGCCGACGATGCGCGCAGACACATCAGCCGCACCGCCTGCGACGCCATTGACCACGATGCGCACGGTCTTTTCGGGCCATGCGGCCTGGGCCTGACTCAGTCGCGGTGCGGCAATAGAGGCCGCAACGCCGAGGAGGGATTGGCTGAAACGGCGTCGTTGTGAGGGCAATCTCATTTAGCTGTGTACCAGTTCGTTGCGTCGTGCCGACAGATCGAAGATCGGCGGCTTGGGGTTGGCCTGCCAGCGCTCGGTATCCTCGAAGCGCTCACGATACGAGGCCGGCAGGCGGGTGATGCGGCCCGTGTCGAGCCACAACCGCAGCAAGTAGCGGCGCCGTTCGTGCTCGGGCCAGTCCTCGTAGGCCGTGCGCGAATGCAGCGTACTGTAATTGCACAGGAACTGCATTTCGCCGCGCTGAAAATCGACCTCGACAAAGTACTGGGGGTCGTTGCAAAGGCGGTCCATCAGGTCGAAGGCCTCGATCTGCTGCGCCGTCAGGCGAGGTACCTGCTCGAAGCGCTGCGCCGATTTCATGAAGGTGCGGTTGTAGCGCACGAACAGGCGCTCGCCCTCCCACTCGAAGATCGATCCGGTGTACCAGGGCAACTTGCCTTCAGGCTCCTCGCCACGCCGGTCCAGGTAGAAGGGTGAACAGAACACCGGCATCAGGTCGGGGCGCTGCGCCAGCACCGCGTTGTACAGGGCGGTGGAGCTGACAAAGCGCGACTGGCCGCCGGACTTGGCGGTCTGCAGGCACAGCAGGCCGACCACATCAAGGGCATCGTTGTGGAAGGGCAGCAGCAGCTTGGTCTGGTAGCCGCGGGCACCGTTGTTGTTGCGGTAGTCCACGCCCAGGTCGGTGACATGGCCGAGCAGGTCGCCCTGCATGTTCTGGGCCTTGCCCTTGCCCAGGTAGCTGCCAATCCCCCAGTAGATCAGTGCTGCATCCTCGACCGACAAGGCGTCGATGTTGAAGCCACGGACCACGGCCAGACCCTTGCCATTGACCAGTTGCTCGCACATCGCCGCCAGTCGCGGCGCCAGGCCTGGCAAGGGAAAGTCCTCACGGCCCAGTTCAGGAATGTGCCGGCCCTTGGCGCGGGCATGGGCCAGCGCGGCCATCAGTTCACGGTTGTCGGCAGCGTCAAGATGGACGATCCAGTCGTCGGTGGCCAGCAATTGCTCGCGCGTCCAGGCGCTCGGGTGATGGTAGGGCCGGGGAGCGAAGGGGGCGTTCATGAGGGAACTCCTGGGTGATGGGGTTGAAGCTCAACAGGCATCGAGCGGTGCCACCAGGGGCACCCCTGGCACGTTGATGCCATTGGGGCGGCCACTGGCGGTCGGGCCCTGGAAGGCCTGGGTCGAATGGGGCGGCAGGGCCGGGCCCCGGTCACTGCTCAGCCACAGGCGCAGCAGGTGCCGCTTGTCCTCGAACCTGTCCCAGTCCTCGTACTCGGTACGCGAATGCATGATGCTGTGGTTGGAGACAATCTGCATGTCACCCACGCGGAATTCCATGTCCAGGCGAATGCCATCCTCATCGGCAATCGCATTGACCCATTCCATCGCCTCGCGCTGCTGCGCGGTGAGCTTGGGCACGCCCGGCAGGTCCTGCCCCTTGTTGATGGCACTGGCCACGAACCAGGCGATCATGCGCCCGCCCCAGGGCGTGAACAGCGGACTGGCAACCCAGGGCTTTTCGCCCGGGCCGACCTCGCCCCAGCGCGACAGGTAATAGGGTTGCTGCAGCACCTCGGCCAGATCGGGGCGCCGTCGGACGATCTCGTTCCAGACCGTCGTGGAACTGGCGATGCGCGATTTGCCACCGCTTCGGGCAGGCCGCAGGCACAGCAGGGCGACGCTGTCACCGCCATCGGTATGAAACTTCAACTCGGCCGTGGTCTGGTAGCCGCGCGTGGTCGGCGCCGCATAATCCAGGCCCAGATCCTTCACGTGGCCAAGCACATGGCCCTTGCCGTTCTGCGAGACTGCCTGCCCGAAATAGGCCCCGATGCCGCGAAAGGCAATGGCGGCTTCTTCGATCGTATGACGCTGCGCCTCGAACCCGCGCAGCAGCACGAAACCGCGGCCGCTGTGCACCTCGTCATGCAGCCGTGCCAGCACCGGGGCCAGCCGCGGCAAGGGAAAGTCGGCGGTGGTCATGTGGACCAGGCTGGCACCCCTGGCCTTGGCATGGGGGATCGCGGCCTCGATGTCGGCCAGTTCGTCAGCGCTGAAATGATGGATCCACTCGCTGCTCGAGGCCATCGCGCGGGCATCCCAGGCCTGGGCGTTGTTGAAGGTTGGCAGGGCTGCTGCGGTCGTGGCGCGGGCCTCGGGGACCAGGGCAGTGCTCATCGGATGCTTCCTTCCATGATGCGGGCGACAGGCCCGGGCGGCCCGAAGGGCTCCCCGGAACGGGATGGGCCCAAGATAGGGCAAGCCCAGCCTGCCTGCATGACATTTTGGGACAGGATCGTTCCATTTGGAGCCCCGGACCAGATTCCGGAACAGCGCCCTGGCTTCAGAACAGCGGCTGCGCCAAAGTCCTGCCATCGGCTATCTTGCAGAGGGCGCACCCTTCGCCGCGCCTACCCTGACAGGACTGCCATGACCTCACGAAGCCGCGCCCTGCGCTGTGACACCCTCGCCCCGGACCTGCAAGGCCTGGCCCTGACCGAGATCGACGTGCCGCCTCCGGGACCGAAACAGATCCTGCTGAGGGTTCGGGCCGCCGCCCTGAACTTTCCGGACGTGCTGATGACCGAAGGCAAGTACCAGTACAAGCCGCCCATGCCCTTCATTCCGGGAACCGAGGGCGCAGGGGAGGTCATCGCCTGCGGCGCTGAGGTCAGCACCTGCAAGCCGGGCGACCATCTGGCCTTTCATCGCCGCTCCGGTGCCATCGCCGAACAGGTGTTGCTGGATGAGGCCGATGTGGCGCCGATGCCGCGGGGCTTCAGCTACGCGCAAGCCGCCGGCTGGCATGTGGGTGCCATCACCGCCTACACGGGGCTGGTGATCCGCGGCCAGTTGCAGCCCGGCGAAACCGCCCTGATCCATGGCGCGAGCGGCGGCATGGGCATCCCGGCGGTACAACTGGCGGCCCATCTGGGCGCCCAGGTGATCGCGACCGGGACCTCGGACGAGAAACTCGAGGTGGTCAAGGCTGCCGGCGCCCACCATGTCCTGAATCTTCGTCACGGCTTTCGCGAACAGGTCAAGGCGCTGACCAGCGGGCACGGGGCCGACGTGATCTATGACCCGGTGGGCGGCGATGTCTTCGACGAATCCGTGCGCTGCATCAACTGGGGTGGACGTCTGGTGATCATCGGCTTTGCCGGCGGCCGCATCCCGACGGTGCCGGTGAACATGCCCCTGATCAAGGGCTTCTCGGTGGTGGGCTGCCGCGCCGGCGAAGAAGTCCGGCGCAATCCGGTACGCGGCGCCCAGACCCTGCGCACGCTCAAGCAACTGGCCGATGACGGGCTGTTCAAGCCGCATGTCGGCGCCACCTACTCGCTGGATCAATCGATCGATGCCCTGCGCTCACTGATCGAGCGGCGCCATGCCGGAAAGGTGGTGGTACTGCTGTGAGACCCTTCCTGCGCTCCCTCGCTGGCCTTCTGTTGTGCGGTCTGGGCCTGGGCCTGTCCAACCCTGCGTCGGCCCAGGCCACGCCCTCACCCGGCATGCGTGAAGCCTTCCTGGCCTTTTTCCCGATGTACGAGATGGCGCGCCTGCGCCAGCAGGCCCTGTCCAATGCACCAGGCCGCCGCGTGGCAGCCCTCAATCAGTTCGGACATGCGCGCAAGCTGCTGGATCACCGCGACCGCAGCGTGACGGCGCCAAACAACGACACCCTCTACTCCTCAGCCTGGCTGGACCTGTCCCTGGGTCCGGTGATCGTCGAAGTGCCCGACATGGGCAAGCGGTATTACTCGCTGCACTTCATGAACATCCATACCGACAACATCGCCATCCTCGGGCAGCGCAATGCCGGGGGCGGACCGCTGCGCGTGGCCCTGGTGCCGCCGGGATGGACAGGACCGGTGCCGGTCCACAGCCATCGCATCGATGCCGACAGCAACGACCTGTGGCTGCTGATCCGTACCCTGGTCGATGACCAGGACGATGTCGCTGTCGTGACGCGCCTGCAGGATGCCATGCGCCTGCTGCCCCCGCGGGACGAGGTGCATTACACGCGCCAGAAGGAGGCGACCCCGATCGCCCCGACTGCCGAACAGTTTGTCGCGGTGGTCGATGAATTCCTGCAGCGCAACCCGCCTCGCGGCCGGGCCGCCCAGTGGGCGCAGCGTGCACAGGCGCTGGGCATCGGGCCGCAGACGGATCCGACACGCTGGTCCGGCCTGGGCGAGGAGACACGCAAGGCCTGGAACGATGCCTGGCCGACACTGCGGGCCGAATTGCTGCGTCCGCAAGCCATTGCCTTCAATCGCAAGGACGGCTGGAATCTGCCGCCTCCCGGTGTGGGTCAGTGGGGTGATCGCATCGCGATGCGCGCCACGGTGGCACTGCGCGGCATTGGCGCGCTGGATTCCGACGAGGCCATGTACCTGAACACCCTGACCGACAAGGCGCAACAGCCACTCGATGGCCAGCAGCGCTACCGGATGCGCATACCGGCTGGCGGCATCCCGGTGCAGGGCTTCTGGAGCGTGACCATGTACCAGATCGAGCCCGATGGGCGCTTCTTCTTCGCCGCCAACCCGATCGGCCGCTACTCGATCGGCAATCGCACCAGGGGCCTGGTGGCCAATGGCGATGGCAGCATCGACATCCTGATGCAGGCCGATGCCCCCGACAACGAGAAGGACAGGGCCAACTGGCTGCCGACACCACGCGGGCCCTTCAGACTGTCCCTGCGCGCCTACCTGCCCTCGCCCGCATTTGTGCAGGGGCAGGTGGCGCTGCCTGATATCGAACGCATCGGCCGGTAAAGGCTGAGGCCCCGCCTGGGGGTCAGATCCGCTCGAAGATCCCGGCCGCGCCCATGCCGGTGCCCACGCACATGGTGACCATGCCATAGCGGCGTTGCCTGCGGCGCAGGGCATGCACCACGGTCGCGGCGCGGATGGCGCCGGTGGCACCGAGCGGATGGCCCAGTGCGATCGCACCGCCCATCGGGTTGACCACGGCCGGGTCCAGCCCGAGGTCCTGCATCACGGCCAGTGACTGGGCCGCAAAGGCCTCGTTCAGTTCGATCCAGCCCATGTCGGCCAGGGACAGTCTGGCATTTTTCAGGGCGGCAGGGATGGCTTCCTTGGGCCCGATGCCCATGATCTGGGGCGGCACGCCACGCACCGCGAAGGACACGAAGCGGGCCAGCGGCACCAGGTTGAACTGCCTGAGGATCTTCTCGCTGACCAGGATCAGCGCACCGGCGCCGTCCGAGGTCTGCGAACTGTTGCCGGCGGTGACCGAGCCCAGGCCGGTCGGCTTGCCGCCCGCATCGCGCGGCGCGGCAAAGGCCGGGCGCAGTCTGGCCAGGGCCTCCAGCGTCGAGTCGGCACGCGGGCCTTCATCGAGTGAGACCGTGCGGGTCTTGATGATCAGTTCGCCCGAGGACAGATCGGGCAGCTTTTCCACCACCTCGACCGGACAGATCTCCTGCGCAAATTCACCCGCCTGCTGGGCCGCCATCGCCTTCTGGTGGGACTGCAGCGCGAAGGCATCCTGGGCCTCGCGGCTGATCTTCCATTGCTGGGCAACCTTCTCGGCGGTCATGCCCATGCCGTAGGCGATGCCGATGTTCTCATTGTTGTCGAAGACATGCATGTTGATGCTGGGCTTGTTGCCCATCATCGGCACCAGGCTCATCGACTCGGCGCCAGCGGCGATCATGACATCGGCCTCACCGACCCGGATGCGGTCGGCCGCCATCGCAATCGCGGTCAGGCCGGAGGCGCAGAAACGGTTGACGGTCACGCCGCCCACGGTATTGGGCAGTCCCGACAGCAGCGCAGCGATGCGCGCCACGTTCAGGCCCTGCTCGCCTTCCGGAATGGCGCAACCGACGATCGCATCCTCGATGCTTGCGGGGTCGAGGTTGGGCACCTGGGCCAGCGCCGCACGCAGCGCCACCACCAGCAGGTCATCAGGCCGGGTGTTGCGGAATACGCCCTTGGGGGCCTTGCCGATCGGTGTCCGGCTGGCCGCCACGATATAGGCGTCTTGAACTTGCTTCATGGATAAATCCTTCGATGCGGTGAAGACGCGGTTCAGTTGCGCACCGGCTTGCCGGTCTGCAACAAGCCCATGACCCGCTCCTGGGTCTTGGGGTGGGTGAGCAGGCCACAGAAGGCCTTGCGCTCGAGCGTCATCAGGTACTCCTCGCTGACCAGGGTGCCGGCCTCGATATCGCCACCGCACATCACCTCGGCAATGGTCTTGCCGAGGTGGAAGTCGTGGCCGGTGATCAGCGCCCCGTCGCGCATGTTGACCAGCTGGGCCATGATCGTCGCGATACCCGGACGACCGGCCACCGGGAACATCGCCCTGAGCGGCGGCCGGTAGCCGGCGTCATGCATCGCCTTGGCCTCGCGGATCGCCACGTAAAGCAATTCGTAGGGATTGAAGACAATGGCATCGCTCTCGAGGAGGTACCCCATCTTCCGGGCCTCGATGGCACTCTTGGCCACGTTCGCGGTGGCCGCGTTCATGAAGTAGCGGGTCAGGAACTGCAGCAGGTAGGCCTCGGGCGCTGCGGCCCGCTCTTCGGCCGCGCGGCGGGCACCATAGGTCAGACCACCCCCGCCCGGGATCAAGCCGACACCGACCTCGACAAGACCGACATAGCTTTCCAGATGGGCTACCCGCTTACTGCAATGGACCGCCAGTTCGCAGCCGCCGCCAAGCGCCAGGCCGCTGATCGCTGCCACCGTCGGCACACTGGCGTAGCGCAGGGCCAGCATGGCTTCCTGCAGTTTCTTTTCTTCCGGCTCCACAGCCTTGGCGCCGCCCTTCATGAAGGTGGGCAGCATGGCCTCGAGATTGGCTCCCGCGGAGAACGGCCCCCCGCTCAGGGCGCTCGGACTCCAGATCACCAGGCCCTTGTAGCCGGCTTCGGCCAGCTCGAGGCCCTTGGCCAGGGCTTCGCCGACGCCCGGGCCAATGGTATTCATCTTGCCGTGCAGGCTCAGCACGATCACGTCATCCAGACCGCGCTCGGACAGCGTCCACAGGCGCGCCTCGTCATTGCGCAGCAAGGTGGTGCCATACGCCAAGGGATCACGGGAGGTCTGACCATGCACCGAGGCGCGAAAGACCTGACGCTGGTACACCGGCAGATCCGATACCGGCACATAGGCCTTCCTGGCCGGACTCCATGAACCCTCGGCCTTGTGCACGCCGTCGCGGCCATCGCTAACCCAGTCGGGCAGCGGTGTATCGCACAGCGCCTTGCCGGCCGCGATATCCTCGCTGATCCAGGCAGCAACCTGTTGCCAACCCGCCGCCTGCCATAGTTCGAACGGCCCCTGGTTCTGTCCGAAGCCAAAGCGCATCGCCAGATCCAGGTCGCGCGCGTTGTCGGCAATCGTCTCCAGATGTACCGCGACGTAGTGGAAGGTGTCGCGCAGGATCGCCCACAGGAACCGGGCCTGCGGGTTGGTCGATTCGCGCAGCAGTTTCAGGCGCTCGGCCGGGTCCTTCTTTTTCAGGATGCGGGCCACGGTCTCGTCGGCCTTGCCGCCCCCCGCCAGATACTGGCCGGTCGCCAGATCCAGGCGCTGGATATCACGGCCAACCTTCTTGTAGAAGCCCGCGCCGCTCTTCTGACCCAGCGCACCGGCGGCCAGCAGGCCGGCAATCGGCGCCGGGGTTGCAAAATGCATGGCAAAGGGATCACGGGCGGGGCCTTCGCCATCGACCTTCAGGTTGTCCTGCATGGTCTTGATGACGTGGCCCATCACATCCAGCCCGACCACATCGGCGGTACGGAAGGTGGCCGACCTGGCACGGCCCATCTTCTCGCCGGTCAGATCATCGACGACATCGATCGGCAGATTGAACTTCTGCGCCTCGATCACCGTGGCCAGGATGCCGAAGATGCCCACCCGATTGGCGATGAAATTGGGCGTGTCCCTGGCTCGGATCACACCCTTGCCCAGCACCCGGGTCAGGAAGGACTCGAGCTGGTCGAGGATCACCGGCCGGGTGGCAGCGGTCGGAATGAGCTCGGCCAGGTGCATGTAGCGCGGCGGGTTGAAGAAATGCACGCCGCAAAAACGCGCCTTCAGGTGGGCATCCGTGAGTCCCTCGGACAGGCTTGTGATCGACAGGCCCGAGGTATTGGTGGCGAAGAGGGCATGCGGCGCGATGAAGGGCGCAACCTTGCGGTAGAGGTCGTGCTTCCAGTCCATGCGCTCGGCGATCGCCTCGATCACCAGGTCGCAGCCCTTGAGCAGTTCCAGGTCGGTGTCGTAATTGGCAGGCTGGATCGCAGAGGCCAGATCGGCATGGCCAAGCGGCGCCGGGTTGAGCTTTTTCAGGCCCTCGATCGCGCGCAGCGCAATCGCGTTGCGGTCAGGGGCTGGCTCCCCTTCCCGGGGCTGGGCCGCCAAATCGAACAACAGCACCGGCACCCGGGCATTGATGCAATGGGCTGCGATCTGCGCCCCCATCACGCCGGCGCCCAGCACTGCCACTTTCTTCACATTGAATGCAGACATCTCGTTTTCCAGTCAGGGTACTTACTCGCGGATCCAGGTCTGGGTACGGCCCAGCAGGGGGGTTCCGATATAGCCCCGCAGCTCGAGCTTCTTGCCGCCTTCGATGAGCTTGAGGCGCGCCTTGTAGAACTTGCCGTTGTTGGGGTCGAGGACCGTGCCGCCATCCCAGTGGTCCTTGTCCTTGCGCAGGCCCTGCAGGATGGTCATGCCCTTGACCGGCTTGTCCTTCAGATCCCCTTCGCAATGCTCGCAGCGGGCGTCCTCCTGACCCTTGGTCAGGATCGCTTCAATGCGACCGGTCAGCGCGCCGCCATTTTCGGTAATGCGGATCAGGCCCTTGGACTCACCCGTCTTGTCATCAATGTTTCGCCAAAGGCCGACCGGCGAATCGGCCTGGGCCTGCGCCGCAACAGTGATCAGGGCAAGGCCCAGCCCCAGGGAAAGGCGGGACATCCAGCGTTTGAACAGGCTCATCAAGGCTTCCTCTTTCGTGACAGGGTGGGGGGAAAAGTCCCGGGACAGGGCGAACGGGGCGGCGGGCTTCAGAACAGGGCCTCTTCCATTGCCATGATCGGCGCCGCGCCACTGCGGGCCACACGGATCAAGGAGGCCGTCTCGGGTTGCAGCTTGGCAAAGTAAAAGCGCGCCGTGATCAGCTTGGCCTTGTAGAAGTCATCGCCACTGTTCTGCTTGTCCAGCGCAATGCGGGCCATGCGCGCCCACAGGTAGGAGAGCACCAGGTGACCGACCACGCGCAGGTAAGGCACAGCCGCAGCGCCCGCCTCGTCCTGGTTGCCGAAGGCCTTCATACCGATCTCGGTGGTCAGCTTCTCGAGCTTCTGGCCCAGGTCGGCGAGCGGGTTGATGAACTCGGCCATGTCCTCACGGGTGCCTTCCTTCTCGATCAGGTCGTAGACGAGCTTGCCGAATGCCTTGAGCGTCGCGCCATTGTTCTGCAGCACCTTGCGGCCAAGCAGATCGAGCGACTGGATGGTGTTGGTGCCCTCGTAGATCATGTTGATGCGAGCATCGCGGACCAATTGCTCCATGCCGTTCTCACGGATGTAGCCATGGCCCCCGAAGACCTGCATGCCCAGGCTGGTGCATTCAAAGCCGGCATCGGTGAGGAAGGCTTTCACGATCGGGGTGAGCAGGGCCACCATGGCCTCGATGCGTTTGCGCTCATCGGCATCGGGGTGGTTTTCATACTCGTCGATCATCAGGCTGACCCAGTAGGCCAGCGCCCGGCAACCCTCGGTGTAAGCGCGCTGCGTCAGCAGCATGCGGCGAACGTCAGGATGCACGATGATCGGGTCAGCCGGCTTGTCCGGCGCCTTGGGGCCGGTCAGCGAACGGCTCTGGATGCGGTCCCGGGCATAGGCCACCGAGTTCTGGTAGGCCATCTCCATCAGGCCCAGCGACTGCATGCCCACACCCAGGCGGGCGGCGTTCATCATCACGAACATCGCGGCCAGTCCACGGTTGGGCTCGCCGACCATCCAGCCGGCGGCGCCCTCGATGGTCATTTCGCAGGTGGCACTGCCATGGATGCCCATCTTGTTTTCCAGACGGGTACATTTGATGCCATTGCGCGGGCCCAGGCTGTTGTCGGCATTGGGAATGAACTTGGGCACCAGGAACAGCGAGATGCCCTTGACGCCAGCAGGTGCATCGGGCAGGCGCGCCAGCACCAGATGAATGATGTTCTCGGTCAGGTCGTGTTCGCCCGCCGAAATGAAGATCTTGGTGCCGGTGAGGCGGAAGGATCCATCGGCCTGTGGCTCGGCCCGGGAGCGGAGCATGCCCAGGTCGGTGCCGCAATGCGGCTCGGTCAGGCACATCGTGCCCAGCCACCTGCCGGAAACCAGCATCGGCAGGTACCTGGCCTTGAGCGTGTCGCTGCCATGATGCGCGATGGCGGCGTAGGCGCCATGGGTCAGCCCTGGATACATGGTCCAGGCCTGGTTGGTGGCATTCATCATTTCCTGCATCGTCGTCTGCATCACATGGGGCAGACCCTGGCCTCCCCAGGTGTCGGCACAGGCCAGGCCCGGCCAGCCCCCTTCGACAAACTTGGCATAGGCCTGCTTGAAGCCCTTGGGGGTGGTGACCACGCCGTCAGCACTCAGCTTGCAGCCCTCGACATCACCGACCAGGTTGATCGGCAGCAGTTCTTCAGCGCAGAACTTGCCACCTTCTTCCATGACCTGGTCCATCAGTTCGCGGTTGACCTCGGCATGACGTGGCAGCGTCTTGAGGACGCCGGCGGCGTCCAGCAATTCATGCATGACGAACTGCATGTCACGAAGCGGGGGCGTGTAGTGGGGCATGACGATTCCTGTTACTGAAGGAGGGTTTGGAGGGAAGATGCGGCGGGCCGTGGCCGGGCCGCGAGGAGTTTCTTGCGCCCGCTCGCACTCAGGGCGGGGTTCATGCGTGCCGTCATGACACGCTCGAAGGCGCGGCGGGCGCGGTTGATCGCATCAGGCGTGTTGAGCAGGCGCGCATCGTGGTGCAGGGCCAGCACAATGCCGTAGAGATCGAAGACAAGGTCCGATACCGTACCGGCCTCGTCGCCCGAAGGTTTCAGATGGCCCTCGGCGATGGCCTGACGCACCGCCTTGATCAATTCGCGCTGCCATGACTTGACGATCGCCACCAGGGTGTCGCGCACCGGCCCGGGCCGGTCGTCATATTCGGCAGCACCCGAGATCCAGATGCAGCCATGCTCCCGGTTGGTTGCGGTATTGGCCATCCAGTGCTCGAAGATGCCCCTGAGCCGTGGCAGGCCGCGCGGCGCTTCCAGGCCCGGCTTGAGCACCTCTTCGACGAAACGTCGCTCGTACTCCTTGAGCACCGCGATCTGCAAGTCTTCCCGGGAGCCGAAATGCGAGAACACGCCACTCTTGCTCATCTGCATCAGGTCGGCCAGCGTGCCGATGGTGATGCCCTCCAGCCCCTGACGTGCGGCCAGGCCGACGGCAGAGGTGAGGATGGCAGCACGGGTTTGCTCGCCTTTGCGCATGGTTCTCCGGAAAAGGCAGGGATCGGGGGCCTGGCGATCCAAAAAAGCGGCTTGCGGTGCCAGGACGCCAAAAGCACGAACGACCGTACTATTTTCCGGTGCGCCCAACCCTGTCAAACGACGGGGTGACGAACGGCGGGGGTTTTAGGGCAGCCGCTCTATTGGTGCGGCGCACCAGAGGGCGTGCCCGCAAGCACAGGGGCAATGGCGCGCTGCGGCGCGCCCCGCATCAGTCCGGCTTGATGTTCTTGGCCTTGATCAGGCGCGCCCACTTGTCGGTGTCCTGCCTGAGGATGGTGGCCAGTTCGCGAGGGCTCGAGGGGGCTGGCTCGGCGCCCCCTTTCAGCAGCTTGTCCTTGAGCACGGGATCGTTCATGGTCTGGCGCACCGCCTTGTTCAGCGCCTCGATGAGCGGGGCCGGGGTCTTGATCGACGCGAACAAGGCGTACCAGTTGTTGGTGTCGACATTCCTGATGCCCTGCTCATCCAGGGTCTTGACCTCGGGCAGGGCGGGGTGGCGTTTGCCCGCTGCAATGCCCAGGGGCTTGAGCTTGCCGCTGCGGACATGGCCGATCAGCCCCGGGATGTCCCCGAAGAAGCCGCCGATCTGCCCGCCCATCAGGTCGGTGATCGCCGGAGCCGCCCCCTTGTAGGGGATGTGCTGGACATTGGCCCCCGAGGCATCGGCGAATTGTTCGATGGCCATGTGCGGGATGCTGCCATTGCCGGTCGAACCCATCGTCACCGGATCCTTGCGCTTCTTGCTGTTGGCCACGAACTCGGCCGCATCCCGGGCCGGGTCGTTCGGATGCACCACCAGCAACTCGACATTGTTGGCCACCATCGACACCGGTGCGAAATCGCGCACCATGTCATAGGCGAGCTTTTCATAGAGCGCCGGGTTGATGGCCACGGCGCCCACGCTGGTAAACCACAGGGTGTGGCCATCGGGCTCCGAGCGCAGGACCTCGGCCGCCGCAATGGCACCATTGCCGCCCGGCTTGTTCTCGATGACCACGGGCCGGCCCAGCTCCTTGCCCAGCTGCTCAGCGACCGCGCGCGCAACGATGTCCACCGGACCGCCGGGCGGAAAGGCCACCAGCAGGCGGGTGGCCTTGCCTTGCGCCTGGACGGGCCGCAGGGCGGGCAGGAGACTGGCAAGGGTCCAGGCGGTTGCCCGGGCCAGGGCGCTGCGACGATGGGTCATGTGTTGTCTCCTGAGGGTGCGACGGGCCGCCCGCGGCATCGGTCAATGCAATGCCAGATTGTGTCATGGTCGGGCCTGGCGGTCGGGTCCGGCGACCGCAGCCGGTGGCCCTTTTCCAAAGAGTGGAATCGGCCAACGCCCGGCCAGCCCGGTGCCCCGTAGACTGCCGGCCAGCAAGCCAAGGAACGCATCGTGCCCCCAGTGTCGTCAGTCTCGCGGATTCGGCAACAGGCCCTGGCCCTGGCCAGCCTGTTTCTTGCACCCCTGTCCCTTGGAAACCTCATTCTCATCGCCAGCGGGGCCTTGTGGTCCTCAAGTCCTGTCCATGCCGCCTTCCCGGACAAGCCGGTGCGCATCGTCGTTCCCTTTGCGCCCGGCGGAGGCACCGACCTGATTGCCCGGACCCTGGGTCAAGGCATGGCGGCCGAACTCGGCCAGCCTGTGGTGATCGACAACAAGCCCGGCGCCGGTACCCTGATTGGCACGGATCTGGTAGCCAAGAGTACCCCCGATGGCTACACCCTGGTCATCGCCACCTTTGCCCATGCGGTCAATCCGGCCCTGCTGCCCAGGCTGCCCTATGCGCAGGACAAAGCCTTCGCCCCGGTCATCCTGATCGGCCGGTCGCCCAATGTCCTGGTGGTGCGCGCCGACAGTCCCCTCAAGTCGGTACGTGACCTGCTCACAGTGGCGCGCGCGCAGCCGAAGAAGCTCAGTTTTGCCTCGCAGGGCAATGGCACCTCGGCCCACCTGGCCGGCGAGTTGTTCAAGACCCTGGGAAAGGTCGAGATGACGCATATCGCCTATCGCGGCGCAGGCCCTGCGCTGACCGACCTGCTCGGGGGCCAAGTCGACATGATGTTCGCCACGTCCTCGGCGGTGGGTGCATTGCTCGATGGTGGCAAGCTTCGCGCCCTGGGGGTAACGACCGCAGAGCGATCGCCCGCGATGAAGGACGTTCCCAGCATTGCCGAGGCCGGCCTGGGCGGCTATGTGATGGAAAGCTGGTACGGTCTGTATGTCCCGGCCGGCACGCCAGCGGAGGTCATCGCACGCCTGAATGCCGCCGCCCGCAAGGCGGTGCAGACCGAGGTGTTCCGCAAGAAGGTGGCCGAGGAAGGCCTGACCATCAGTGCCGGAACGCCCGCCGAACTGGACCAGTATGTACGCGCCGAGGAGAGCCGCTGGCGCAAGATCATCAAAGACAACCACATCACTTCGGACTGAACCATGAGCCAAGACCTGATCGAACTGGACGTGCACGGTGGCATCGCAACGCTGAGCTTCAACCGGCCCGACAAGCGCAACGCGATGAGCGATGACATGCGTGCGCAATTCGTGGTCCACCTGGAGCGGATCACCGCTGACAAGTCGATTCGCGCACTGGTGATCACCGGGCGTGGCAAGGGCTTTTGTGCCGGCGGTGATGTGGCCGGCATGGAACGGCGCATGAAGGCCCCGCAAGGCGAGATCGCCTTCAACGGCTGGGCCCGCCAGCAGCGCGTGCACTATGTGCAGTCGCTGTTGCATACCATGCCCAAACCGGTGGTGGCGGCAGTCAATGGCGCCGCCTCGGGCCTGGGTGCGGATACCGCCCTGGCCTGTGACTTCATCATCGCCAGCGAGCAGGCCAGCTTCACCTGGTCCTACATCCAGCGCGGCCTGATTCCCGATGGCGGCGGCATGTATTTCCTGCCGCGCCGCGTGGGCCTGTCACGCGCCAAGCAGCTGATCTTCAGCGGGCGCAAGGTCGAGGCGGGCGAGGCCCTGCAGTTGGGCATCGCCGACCAGCTCGTGCCGCATGACGAACTCCTGGCTCGTGCCCAGGCCTTCGCAGACGAGATGAGCCGGGGCTCGGCCACGGCCCTGGCACTGGGCAAGACCATCATCAACCAGAGCTTCGAGCTGCCCGCCGAACAGGTGTTCGCCCGGGGCAGTCAGGCGCAAGGCATCTGCTACACCAGCAGCGAGCACCGCGAATCGGTCATGGCCTTTCTGGCCAAGACCGCCAAGGCATCGTGAACATGCGTCTGCAACCCCTGCTTCAGCCGCGCAGTGTCGCGATCATCGGCGCCTCGGTCGATGCCGGCAAGACCTCGGGGCGACCGGTCGCCTACCTGCAAAAGCACGGCTTTGCGGGAGCGATCTATCCGGTCAATCCACGGGTGGCGCGCATCGGGGACCTGACCTGTTTCCCGGATGTCGCCTCGCTGCCCGAGGTACCCGATGTGGCCATCGTCCTGCTGGGCGCCAGCCAGGCGCATCTGGCGGTCGGCGAACTGGCCGCCAAGGGCTGCGGCGCCGCCATCGTGCTGGCCAGCGGCTACAGCGAAACCGGGGAGCAGGGTGCGCATCGCCAGGCGGAGCTGGCCCGCGCCCGCGGCACGATGCGTCTGCTGGGGCCGAATACCATCGGCCTGGTCAACCTCACCGACCGCATCGTGCTCTCGGCCAGCAGCGCACTGGAGATGGACCACTTTCCCACTGGCAACCTGGCCGTGATCTCGCAAAGCGGAGGCATCCTGGGCTCGCTGCTGTCACGGGCCTCGGCACGCGGCATCGGTCTGTCCAAGCTGGTGTCGACGAGCAACGAGCTGGACATCGATCTGGCCGATGTCATGGAGGATCTGGTGGACGATCCGGCCACGGCGGTCATCGCGCTGTACATCGAAAGCGTGCGACACCCGGAGCGCTTTCGCGCCGCAGCGCAGCGCGCCCGCGAGGCGGGCAAGCCGGTCGTGGCGTACAAGATCGGCCGCTCGGAGGCCGGTGCCCGGGCCGCAGCCTCGCACACCGGCGCGATGGCGGGCGAGGACCGGATGTACGACGCCTTCTTCAGCTCGCTGGGCATCCAGCGCGCCCAGACCTTCTCCGAACTGCTCGACATCCCCTGTGCCCTGGCCACCGGGCGACGCTTGCGCGGCAAGCGGGTGGCGATCCTCACCTCGACGGGCGGCGCCGGCACCCTGGTCTCGGATGCGCTGGGCGTGGCTGGATTCGAAACCCCTGCGCCTGACTCGAAGACCGGAGAGCGCCTGCGTGCGCTGCAACCCGGCGATCACGCCGCGATGGACCGCAATCCGATCGATGTGACGCTGGCAGGCCTGCAGCCGGCGTTGCTGCGTGGCGCGATCCAGACCTTGCTGGACAGCCCGGGCTATGACGCCCTGGCCCTGATCGTCGGTTCATCGGGCTTGTCGCAACCTGAATTGATGGCGGGAGCAATCGGCGCCTGCCTGCCCGGCAGCGACAAACCGGTCGTGGCCTATGTCAGCCCGAGCGCACCGACCGTTGCAGCGGTCCTCACGCAGCGCGGCGTGCCAGCCTTCATGGCCCCGGAATCCTGTGCCGTGGCCATCGGGGCACTCTGGCATCGTGAAGGCCCCGCGCTTGAGCGAGGGGCACCCCTCTATGAGGCCCCCGCCGTGCCGCTGCCGACCAACGAAGCGCTGCTCGCCAGCCTGCCAACAGGCACGCTCGATGAGGCCCAGTCCAAGCGGCTGTTTTCACGCGCGGCGATCACCTGCACGCCGGAAGAGGTGGTCAGCGATGCCGGCCAGGCAGAAGCGGCAGCGCGGCGCCTCGGAGAACCGGTCGTGCTCAAGCTGCTGTCCTCGACCATCACCCACAAGAGCGACATGGGCGGCGTCGCGCTCGGACAGACGGCAAGCTCGATCGGCGCGCGTCTGGAGCAGATGCGACAGGCAATCCAGACCCAGGGGACAGCCATCGAAAAATTTCTGGTGCAGGCCCAGGTCAGGGGAGGTACCGAGATGATCCTGGGCATGCATCGCGATGCCCTGGGAACAGCGATACTGCTCGGCATGGGCGGCATTACGGCCGAATTGTTCGAGGACACCACCTTGCAGATGCTGCCCCCCGGCCAGGCGCAGGGCAGCCTTCGTCCCCTGACCCGCGCCGAGGCGATGGCGATGGCGCGCCGCCTCAAGACCTGGCCCCTGCTTGCCGGTTACCGCGGACGTCCCCCGGCCGATCAGGAGGCCCTTGTCTCGGCCATCGTCCAGTTCTCGGCACTGGTGGCACAACTGGGCGATCGACTCGCCGAGGCCGAGATCAATCCCCTGTTTGTGCTGGACGGCGGGCAAGGCGTCGTAGCTGCCGACGGCGTCGTGCGTCTGGCTATTCCGGCTTGATGCCCAGGCGTCCCACCACGCTGCGCCAGACGCCGATCTCGCGCCGGATGATCGCCTGGAACTGCGCCGCACTGCCGCCGGCCGGCGATGCGCCATCGATCTCGAGCTTGGCCGCCGTCTCGCGGGTCTGCAGGATCTTGTTGACCTCGCTGTTGATGCGCTGGACGATCTCGGCGGGCAGGCCCTTGGGGCCGATCAGCCCATACCAGAGGGTGACCTCATAGTCCTTGTAGCCCGACTCGGCCACTGTCGGCACCTGGGGCAAGGCCGCAATGCGTTCCCGCGTGGTCCCCGCCAGGGCCCGGAGCTTGCCGGCCTTGTTCTCCACCAGTACAGGCTGGCCCAGGGCTTGGGTCAGACCCTGGGCGATGTAGCGGGCAATGATATCGGCGCCCCCGCCGGGCACGAAGGTGACGATCAGCCGGATCGGCTTGTCGGGGTACTCACCCGCCTGCACAGGGGTCGGAACGGCGATCGTGCCAAGCGCCAGCAAGGCCAGGCCGAGACGGACCCGTGTCCCGAGGGCACGAACCCGCCGGCGCCCTTCAGTGGGCCACATTCAGGGCCACCAGCAAGCGCGACACCATGTTGTAGGCCGCCACCGTCGCCACCACCTCGACCACCGCCCTGGCATCGAAGTGCTGTTGCAGCCGATCCATCAGGGCCTCGGGGACCTGAACCTCGCGCGTCATGGCATCGGTCAGTTCCAGTACCAGGCGCTCCAGCGGCTCGAAGGGAAAAGAGAGCGCCGCTTCACGGACGGCGTCGATCTTCAGTTGCGACACCCCCGCCTGCAGGGCATGGGGAACATGGGCGTCGAATTCGAAGGCCGCCCGGTTGAGCACGGCCACGCGCAGGATCATCAACTCGCGCAAGTCAGCCGGCACGCTGGTCTGGTTGCGGACAGCCGTGAGCATGCGCTCCCAGCCCGAGGCAATCGGGCCGCTGTTGAGCAGCACCTGGTACAGCAGCGAGACACGGCCACGCTCGGCCATGATGCGCTGCTCGATGTCGGCCAGTTCCGGGCGGGTGCCCGGCTGCACCAGGGGAACGCGGGTCCTGGCGTGGCTCATCAGGCCTCCCTGCAGGCGTTAGGAAGGGGCTGTGCAAGATGGAAAGACGACGCCATGGCTTCAATCACAACGGGCCGTCATGCCACCATCGACCACGATTTCGGTGCCGGTGATGAAGCGCGCCTCATCGCTGGCCAGAAACAGCACGGCCGACGCCGTATCACGTCCATCTCCCATGAAGCCCAGGGGAATGCGCTTCTGGCGTGCGGCCAGCAAGGCCTCGACATCACCGCCGGTGCGCTGCCTGGCAAGGCGGGTCTCCACCATCGGGGTATGCAACTGCCCTGGCACCACGCAATTGACGCGTACCCCGAGTGGCGCATGCTGGACCGCGACCACCTTGGACAGATGGATCACGCCCGCCTTGGTGGCGGCATAGGCCACCTGGGCGCTGCCCGTCCAGCGCTGGCCCGAGGTGGACGCGATATTGACGATGGCGCCGGACTTCTTCGCGATCATCACCGGCAGGACATGCTTGCAACTGAGGAAGACGCTCTTGAGGTTGAAGTCCACCTGAGTGTCCCAGACCTCCTCGTCCATTTCCACCGGTCCGCCGGCCGCGGAGCCCCCGACGTTGTTGACCAGCACATCCACGGTTCCGAAGGCCTCGATGCAGGCCTGCACCATCGCCTTGACGTCCGCGTTTTTCGTGACATCGCAGATGTGGGTGCGGATCGACGTACGCAGCGGTCCGACCCGTTCGAGCGTTTCCTCGAGTCGCGCCGGATCACGATCCACGGCCAGTACGCGAGCGCCCTCTTCCGCCAGCCGTACCGTGATGGCGCGGCCATTGCCCCATCCGGGACCGACACAGCCGGCACCCGTGACAATCGCCACCTTGTTTTCGAATCGCTTGTTCATCCTGTGTCCTGCTTCGGTTGCCGGGGCGCTCAGCCAAACCGGTAAAGGCGTGCCGGGTTGTCGACCAGCAGGGCCTGCAATTCGGCGGGCGTGGGCGCGATGCTGTGCGCAAGGCCCAGCAGCGCCTGCTCATCGGGCACTGGACCGGCATGGTTGGGATGAGGCCAGTCATTGCCCCACAGCACGCGGTCCCCATGATCGAGCAGCAGTCGCCGCGCAAACGGCAGCGCATCGGCATACGGCGGCCCCGCGCGGGTGATACGGTCCATGCCGCTGAGCTTGACCCAGAAACGGGTATCGCGCATCAGCCGCTGCAGGGCCACGAAATCAGCTTGCCCGGCACCCAGGCCGGCATCGATGCGGCCGATATGATCGATGACCACGGGCACCGGCGAACGGCTCAGTGCGGGCCCGAGATCCGTCAACAGGGCGGGATCGCCGTGGATCTGCAGGTGCCAGCCCAGCGGGGCCATGCGCGCCGCCAGCGTCAGCACCGCCTCGATGGAGACGCGCTTGCCCAGGTGGCCCATGAAGTTGAAGCGCACACCGCGAAATCCCGCCTTGTTCAGTCGCCGCAATTCTTCTTCCGCGACGTCGATCGGCAGCAGGGCGATGCCACGGTAGTCGCGCGGCCGCGCTGCAATCGCATCTTCGGTGACGCTGTTGTCAAACCCATGGCAGGTCGATTGCACCACGACACAGCGCTGCAGGCCGAGCCGGTCGTTGAGCGCAAACAGCGCCTCCTTGGGGGCGTCGGTACCCGGCACGAAAGGAGCGTCTTCGGCATAGGGAAAGCGGTCTCGGGGACCGAAGACATGGCAATGGGCGTTGCAGGCGCCGGGCGGCAGTGAAGCAGTCATGCCGGGACGATACACGAGGGACCTGTCCAGAGACGCGATCCCGGTTCGCCGCGCGGACCGTGCTATCGTCTTTTCCCCATCGGCGCCACGCTGTGCGCGCCCCGCTTCTGCCGTACAGGACGAGACCATGAGCACCGCCACCCACACCCAGGACAATCCCGATCTGCAGCAATGGATCGGCCGCCAGGAGACCCTTCACGACGAGATCGTCGCCGCGCCGGTCAAGGCGATGACTGCCACCATGGACTATCCGGACATCGATGCCGCCGCCGTGCCAGGCACTCCCCTGCCCTACCTGTGGCACTGGCTGTATTTCCTGCCGGTGTACCGCCAATCGATCCTCAGTCTGGATGGCCACCCGGTCAAGGGCGGGTTTCTGCCCCCGGTCCCGCTGCCGCGTCGCATGTGGGCTGGCAGCCAGTTCGAATTCCACTCGCCGGTACGGGTCGGTGACAAGGTGTCACGCACCTCGACGATCGTCGATGTCAGTGAAAAGAGCGGTCGCACCGGACGCCTGGTCTTCGTCAAGGTCAAGCACGAGGTTCGCTGCAACGGCGCGACGGCCCCTGCCATCACCGAGTTCCATGACATCGTCTATCGCGACCTGGCCCAGCCCGGCGATGTTCCCCCGCCGCCGCAGGCCGCCCCCCGGGAGGCCACCTGGCGACGCGAGATCCATGGCGATCCGGTGCTGCTGTTCCGCTACTCGGCGCTCACCTTCAATGGCCACCGCATCCATTACGACCGCAGCTATGTCACCGAAGTCGAGGGCTACCCCGGCCTGATCGTGCACGGCCCGCTGATCTCGACCCTGCTGATGGACCTGCTGCGCCGGCAGATGCCGGGCGCCGATGTGGCCACCTTCAAGTTCAAGGCGGTACGCCCGACCTTCGACCTGAATCCGTTTACCGTGCAGGGCGTACCCTCGGCCGATGGCAAGAGCGTGCACCTGTGGGCGGCCGACCATGAGGGCTGGCTGACCATGGATGCCAGCGTGACGCTGCGCTGACCCCGCCTTCCCCCTTCCCCCGAACCGCAGCACAGGAACTCCGGCATGGCCGCCAGCATCATCGACTCGATCATCTTCCAGGGCATCTTCACGACCGACGCGATGCGTCAGGTCTGGTCCGATGAGAACCGAACCCAGAAATACCTCGACATCGAGTGCGCGCTGGCCAAGGTGCAGGGCCGCCTGGGCCTGATCCCCCAGGAGGCTGCCGACGAAATCGTCAGCCATTGCCACCTGGACCAGATCGACATGGTCAAGCTGCGCGCCCAGACCGAACGCATCGGCTATCCCATCCTGGGCGTGGTCTCGCAACTCAATGCCCTGTGCCGCGACAAGCTGGGCGAGTTCTGTCACTGGGGTGCCACCACCCAGGACATCACCGACACCGCCACCGCCCTGCTGATCCGCGAGGGCCTGGCCCTGGTGGAAGCCGACCTGCAGGCCATCGCCGATGCGCTGGCCAAGCTGTGCCGCGAGCACCGCGACACGCCGATGATCGGCCGCAGCAATCTGCAGCAGGCCATTCCGGTCACCTTCGGCTACAAGATGGCCGGACTGCTGTCGGCCGTGCTGCGTCACCAGGAACGCCTGCAGCAGCTCAAGCCGCGCGTGCTGGTGGGTGAATTTGCAGGTGCTGCCGGTACGCTGGCCTCGCTCGAGACCGGTGCGATGGAGACCCAGGCCGGCGTATGCGCCGAGCTGGGCCTGGGCCAGCCGGTGATCGCCTGGCACACCATTCGCGATTGCATCGCCGAGGTCGGCACCTTCCTGGGTCTGGTCGGTGGCACGCTGGGCAAGCTGTCGATGGATGTCAAGCTGATGATGCAGACTGAGGTCGGCGAGGTCTACGAGCCCTATCACCATGGCCGCGGCTCCTCGAGCACGATGCCGCAAAAACGCAATCCGATTGCCAGCTGCTACATCCATGCCGGCATCTCCACCGTGCGCCAGCATGCCGCGGCCTTGATGGATGCCATGGTGGCCGACCATGAGCGCTCGACCGGCCCCTGGGAAATCGAATGGATCGTGCTGCCCGAGGCCTTCTGCCTGATGGCTGGCGCCCTCAAACAGTCGCGCGCCGTGCTCGAAGGGCTGGAGGTGGATGTCGCGCGCATGCGTGCAAACCTGGACATCACCAAGGGCCTGGTCATGTCCGAGGCGGTGATGATGGGCCTGGGGCCCTACATCGGCCGCGAATACGCCCACGACCTGGTCTATGACATCTGCCGCGAGGCCATCCGCAGCGACCGCCACCTGCTTGACCTGCTTTGCGAGCATCCCGAGATCAACAAGCACCTGGACCGCCCCGCACTGGCCCGCCTGTGCGATCCCGCCCACTATCTCGGCCAGTCCGGCGTGATGGTCGATCGTGTGCTGGCCGCCAAGGCCAGGCAGGACGCCAGCCGCCAGGCCTGAAGCATTCCCGAGGACCCATCGACATGCGCAGAAACAAGCTCAAGGACCTGTTCGCCGCCGGCCAACCCGCCCTGGGCGGCTGGATGGGCTTTTCCAGCCCCTTCGCTGCCGAGGTGATGGGCCACGCCGACATGGACGTGGTGGTCGTGGACCTGCAGCATGGTCCGATCTATCTGGATGCGGCAGTACCGATGCTGCAGGCGATCTCGGCCACCCCGGCAGTGCCGATGGCACGTGTATCGGTGAACCAGTTCTTCGAGATCAACAAGCTGCTCGATGCCGGCGCCTACGGCCTGATCTGCCCGCTGGTCAACAGCGCGGCCGATGCGCAGAGCTTCGTCAGCGCCTGCTGCTACCCGCCGCAGGGTACGCGTTCCTTCGGTCCGTCAAGGGGCGTGCTCTATGGCGGACCAGATTATTTCGAGCATGCCAACGACACCATCACCAAGCTGGCGATGATCGAGACCACCGACGGCCTGAAGAACCTGGACAAGATCCTGGCAGTCAAGGGCCTGGATGGCGTATTCGTAGGCCCGAGCGACCTGAGCCTGGCCCTGGGCCTGCCACCGACGCCCGACTTCCGGGCCGATCCGCTCAGGAAGACGCTCGCGAGGATCCTGAAGGCCGCGCGCAAGCACAAGAAGATGATCGGCATCTTCTGCTCCACGCTCGAGTTCGCGCAGGAGATGAAGCGCCAGGGCTGGGATTTCATCGTGCTGGCCAATGACGCCTATCTGCTGCGCCACGTCACGACGCAGTGGGCGGCAGCGGTCAGGAAGGGTTGAGTGAGCGGCGCCGCCTGATCCAGCGCCGCAGGCACAGGATCAGGAACAGCAGCGCAAGCGTCCATTTGCAGCTGGCTGCCACGCCCGCAAGGGTGTAAGCCTCATCGGGCATGGCACTGGCGGCGGGCGAGAGAAAGCGCAGATGCAGCACATTCTCGATCACATCGAGACCTCCTGCCGCTGGCAGCAGCCAGGGCAGCAGCCGCGCGCCGATATCGGGCCTGGGCTCCTGCCCGAGCCAGCGTCTTCCATACAGCAAACCCGCCGTCGAGAAGCACAGCACGAAGGCGAAGTCGATCGGGAAGTGATCCCGCACCTGCTGCAGCGCCAGGGGAGACCAGCGGGCCAGCACCGCCTCGAAGCCCGAGCGGCTGAAACTGAGCTGGGCGCGCACGACGCTGGGCACGACATCGCGGGTCATCCACACCAGGTCGATGAAGAGCAGGACCGCCAGCAGCGCAGAGATCGGGCCCAGATGCTGTCGCAAGGAAAGCTTCATCAATCGACCTTTGCACCCGACTGCTTGATCACCGCCTGCCAGGCCGCTGCATCGCGCCGGATCATGTCATTGAACTCAGCCTGCGTCATGGGATTGGCATCGACGCCCATCTGCGCCAATTGCTGGCGGAACTCGGGGGTCGCCAGGGCCTTGTTGATCTCGCCATGCAGGCGCGCCTGGATCTCGGCGGGCAGGCCATTGGGCGCGGCCACCGACTGCCAGGCCTGGGTATCGAGCCCCTTGAAGACTTCGGCCACCGCCGGCACCTCGGGCGCCAGCGCACTGCGCTTGCTGCCGGTGACCGCCAGCGCCTTGACCTTGCCGGCGCGCATCTGGGGCACGGCGACGCTGGCATCGATGAACATGAAGTCCAGGCGACCCGCGATGACATCGGTCAGGGCGGGAATGCTGCCCTGATAGGGAATGTGCACCGCGGAGACCCGCTCACGGGCCTTGATCATTTCCATCACCAGGTGATGGACTGTGCCATTGCCCGGGGAACCGAAGTTGTAGCGCCCCGGCGACTTGCGCAGCAAGGCCACCAGCTCCTGCAAGGACTTGACCGGAAAGTCGGGCCGGGTGACCAGGAACAGGGTGACATTGCCCAGCATCGCGATGCCGGTCAGATCGGTGATCCTGATCGGCGCGTTCTGGAAAAGGAAGGGAGCGATGCCCAGGGTAGTGCTGGTCGCCACCATCAGGGTGTAGCCATCGGGCGGCGACTTGGCCACCTGGGCGGCACCGACCAGGGTGCCGGCGCCCGGGCGGTTCTCGATGACCACGGCCTGGTTGAAGGCTGCACGCAGGCGCTCGGCAACGGCACGGCCCAGGTTGTCGGTCAGTGCCCCGGGAGGGAAAGGCACGACCATCCTGATCGGTCGGTCCGGGTAGGCGCTCTGGGCGCGAAGCAGCCCGGGCAGGGCAGTGGCGGCGAGGCCGGCGGCCAGCAGGTGTCGTCGTTGCATGGTCGGCGGAACTAGCTGCGCTCGAATTCGCGGATCGGGCGCTTGCCGTCCACCGGCTTGAAGCCCTTGCCATCGGGCAGGCGCGTTGCCCCCTCCTCCGGCGCGTAATCGCCCGCCACGCCCACCGGTTCGGTGCCCGTGATGGTGACCCGTTCCATGGTGCGGCGCTGCGGGTAGTAATCATGCGCGGCGTAATGCTGCACGGCGCGGTTGTCCCACATCACCAGCATGTCCGGCTCCCAGCGCACCCGGCACTGATACTCGGGCACGGTGGCCTGGCGATACAGGTATTGCAGCACCATGTCGCTCTCGTCAGGCTTGAGGTCCTTGATGCGGAGGGTGAACTGCGCATTGACATTGATCAGGCGCCGGCCCGATTCGGGGTGCACCCGCACCACTGGATGCCAGGGGTTTGGATATTGCCGTTCCAGTTCGCGCAGCTTGGCCTGGTGCTTTTCGCTGGAACTGAACAGGGGTCGCCAGGGTTTGAAATCATGCTGGGCGACCATGCCGTGGATGTAGCGCTTCATGCGCTCGGACAAGCCGGTATAGGCTGCCGTCATGCTGGCGAACAGGGTATCGCCGCCATGTTCGGGCACCACCCGCGAGCGCAGCAGGGTGGCCATCGGCGGATTGATGCGGAAGGTTTCGTCCGCATGCCACTGGTCGGTAAGCGCCGGCGGGTTGTCGGCCGAGTAATCGAGCACGATCACTTCACGCTTGTCATCGAGGTTGGGCGAAAAAGGGTGGATCGAGAGCGGACCGAAACGCTGGCCGAAGGCCATCTGCTGCTCGAGCGTAAGCGCCGCCTGATTGCGAAAGACCAGCACCTGGTGGGTCACCCAGGCCTGACGCAACTGCGTCTGGACCGCATCATCGAGCGGGCGTGACAGATCAAGGCCGAGGATTTCGGCGCCGATATTGCCGCTCAGGCGGCGGACTTGAAAGGCGGATGACATGGGACTCCTGCGCTTCAGACGAGGTCGGGGTAACGGATGCCGGCCCGCTGCAACATGCCGTCGAACAACACCTGCCCGGGGCGCGACTGCATCTGCATCGGACGCCGCTGTTCGAGGATGACGCCGAACACCTTGGGATCGATCGGATGGTTCGCTCCGGCCATGCTGTCGGCCGCCATCTGGATCTCGCAGCCGCGCTGCGCCGTCCACATCGTCTGCAAGGTAACGGGGATGTCTTCGCCGCAGACCAGCAGGCCGTGGTTGCGCAGCACCAGCACGTTGCGCTGGCCCAGGCTTGCGATCAGGCGTGGCCCCTCGCCCAGGTGTGTGGTGATGCCTTCGAACTCGTGGTAGGCCACCTGGCCATGCAGCATCGCGGTGTAGAAGTTGTCGTGACGCATGCCCTCCTGCTTGCAGGCCACTGCCATGCCGGCCGTGGTGTGGGTATGCATGATGCAGTGGGCATCCGCGCGGGCCGCATGAATGACACTGTGGATGGTGAAGCCGGCAGGGTTGACAGGGAAGTCGGAATGCCCGACCACCGCACCGCGGGCATCGATCTTCACCAGATTGCTGGCGGTGACGAAGGCATAGTGCAGGCCGAAGGGATTGATCAGGTAATGCGGATTGTCGGCAGCGCCGCCCGGTACCCGCAGCGTGATGTGGTTGTAGATCATCTCGGTCCAGCCGAGGTAATCAAACAGGCGGTAACAAGCCGCCAGTTCCAGGCGCAAGGCCCATTCCTCGGCAGCCATGCCGGCCGGCCGCAGGCCCTGCATGTCTGCCAGCGAGGGGCTGCGGCCGGCGCTGCTGGCGGGCAAGGCGGCGGCGCCGTTCATGGGTGCGTTCATCGCGGATGTCCTGTGCAAACCTGTGGAGACGGCGGGCGACGGATCACACCCGGTAGGGCGTGCCGCGCTGGTCGATCTTGCGCAGCAGGGCCTTCCAGTTGTAGACGCCGTAATCCGGCTTGGCGCGGGCCTTCTGCATTGCCTTGGCAATGCCCTCGACCACGGCCGGTTCGACCATCACCGGTGGCTCGCCGAGCGTACGGGCGATCAACTCGAGTTCACAGGCCCGCTCGAGCATGTACATGCGGGCCAGCGTGCCGGGAACGGTCTCGCCCAGGGTCAGCAGGCCATGATTGAGCAGGATGACGCAATTGCCGGTCTTGCAGCTGACGCCCAGCGCCTCGCATTCTTCCTTCGAGGAAGGCAGGCCATACTCGTGGTAGACGACCTCGTCATAGATGATGAGGGCATCCTGGCTGATCGGACGCAGGCCATTGCGGATCATGGACAGACCCGCGCCGGCGCGGGTATGGGTATGCATCACGCAATTGACGTCCGGCCGCGCCTTGTAGACCCCGCTGTGAATGGTCAGCCCGGCGGTGTTGAAACGCCCCTGGCGGCCGATGACATTGCCCTCCAAGTCCATCTTGATCAGGCTCGAGGCCGTGATCTCGTCGAACATTTCCTCGTAGTGATTGATCAGGAAGGTATTGGGCTCGCCGGGCACGCGCACCGACATGTGCGTGGCCAGGATGTCGGTCCATCCGAAGTAATCGCAGATGCGGTAAAGCGCGGCCAGGTCGCAACGCGCCTGCCATTCCGCATCGGTCATCGCCAAGCTGCCTTGGGGTTCTGTCGCGCCCATGTCCGTCTCCTGGTGAGCGTCAGGGGCTGGCCTCGGCGAGGTCTTGCAGGTCCGACCTGACCGGGCCACTTTACCACCGGCCCCCCGGTTTGGGGACCGATCGGTCCGGTGTCACAGCCGGTGGCAACGGACCTTGTCATAAACTTCCCAGCCTGTCCGTTGCTCCGAGAAAGTCCCATGACCGCTGCCGCCCGCCTCGCCCGTTCCCTGCTCTTCGTGCCGGGCGACCGCCCCGAACGCTTCGACAAGGCCGCCGCTTCGGGCGCCGACGCGGTGATCCTCGATCTCGAGGATGCCGTGGGTACGAGCGCCAAAGGATCGGCCCGTCAGGCGATCCTGGACTGGCTGCCCGGCCATCACGGCAATGGCCTGTGGGTGCGCATCAATGCCGTGGGCAGCGCGGCCCATGACGATGATGTCGCCTTCCTGAAGCGCCTGTCGGCCTCACTGGCCGGCGCCGGCATCGCCGATGCGGTTCGCATCATGCTGCCCAAGGTGGAATCCAGGGCCTCGGTCGATGCCCTGGCCGGCAGCGTCGGCCATGGCCAGGGCCTGGAGATCATCGCGCAGATCGAATCGGCACTCGGCCTGGATCAGGCCCGTGACTTTGCACAAAGCGCCAGCATCACCCGCCTGGCCTTCGGCTCGATCGACTACAGCCTGGATCTGGGCCTGGCCCCCGATGAAGACCTCGCCCTGTTGCACGCCCGCTCGCACCTGGTCTGGGTGTCGCGCCTGGCCGAACTGCCGGCGCCGATCGACACGGTCACAGTAAACCTGAAGGACGCCAGCGTCATCGAGCACGATGCCCGGCTGGCCCGGCGCTTGGGCTTCGGAGGCAAGCTGTGCATCCATCCCTCGCAGGTGACGGCCGTCAATGCCGCCTTTTCGCCGAGCGAGAAGGACATTGCCTGGGCGCATGAGGTAGTCCGCGTCAGCCATGCGGCAGGCGACGGTGCCGTGAAGCTGGGCGACCAGATGATCGACAAGCCGGTGCTGTTGCGGGCGCAACGGATTCTGGCCTCGATCTGAACAATCAAGGCGCGGTCTGCTGCTCCAGGCGGGTGAGCCAGCGCAAGGCATGGCTGCGGTCATCGCCACACATCGCCACTGACGGCTGCAGCGACCGGCACACCAGGGGTCTGGCGGGATCGCCGAACAGCCGGCAACGCAGGGCCTCGTCGAGCTGGACGCAGGGTACGCCCGCCGCCTTGCCCTCGGGCATGCCGGGGATGGCGCTGCTGATCGAAGGCGCGATGCAGCACGCGGCGCAACCCGGACGGCAGGCCGGGGCTACTGGCGCGGTGGCACCGACCACAGCCTTCATGACCGGGCCGCCCCCGCACCAGGCTCATCGGACAACACCGCCACCCCCTGCGCCGCGAGCCGCAGCAGCACGGCCGAGCCGGGCAGCGGCGCTCCGGCCTGAAGCGGCGTATTCATGAAGACCTCGCCCAGCACGGTATCGACGGTGACCTCATGGCTGCCCCCCAGGTAGGTCACGCGGCGCACTGTCCCCGGCAGACCCGGGGCCGCCGCATCGAGGGGGCCGGCAGGCAGGATCTGCCAGGCCTCGGGGCGGATGGCCAGCGTGATCTGCCCGGCCTGCTGGCCATCGGTCAGCTGCGCCGGCACGGGCAGGCGATCGAGCCAGTAGTCGGCCCCCCTGCGATGGGCCCTGAGCAACAAGGCCTCGCCCATGAAACCGGCCACGAAGGCCGAGGCAGGCTGCTCATACAACTGGCGCGGAGCCCCATGCTGGGCGATGCGGCCTTCGTTCATCACGATGATGCGGTCGCTGACGGCCAGGGCTTCGGCCTGATCGTGGGTCACATACACGACCGTCAGCCCAAGACGCTGCTGCAGGGACCGTATTTCCTCGCGCATCTGGCGCCGCAGGCGCGCATCGAGATTGGACAGCGGCTCATCGAGCAGCAGCACCGAGGGCTTGAGCACCAGCGCCCGGGCCAATGCGACGCGCTGTTGCTGGCCACCGGACAGGGCCGCCGGCATGCGCGACTCGTAGCCCTGCAGGCCCACCAGGGCCAGCGCCTGTGCGGCCTGGGCATGGGCGGCCTCGCGTGGCGCCCCGGCCACCGAGGGGCCATAGGCCACGTTCTCGAGCACGCTCATGTGCGGGAACAGGGCATAGCTCTGGAACACCAGACTGACACTGCGCTGGGCCGGACCGAGCGGCGTGACATCCCGGCCATCGATCAGGATGCGGCCGGCCGTGGGCGTCTCGAGGCCCGCGATCATGCGCAAGGTGGTGGTCTTGCCGCAGCCGGACGGACCGAGCAGGGTGGTGAGGCTGCCCTTGGCCACCTCGAAGCTGATGTCATCCACCGCGGGCTTGCCGCGGGTGTCATAGCGCTTGCTGACGGATTGAAAGCGGATGCCGGTCATCGCAGGCCCAGTTCACGTTCGCCCACCAGCCGCTGGATCAGCCAGGTGGCCAGCGACATGAGCACAATCAGCACCGTGCAATAGGCCAGGGCCAGACCGTAGTCACCATTGCCGATGCGCCCGATGATATAGGTGGTGGACAATTCGTATTCAGCCGTAACCAGGAAGATGACCGCCGACACCGTCGTCATGGCACGCACGAAGCTGTACACCAGGGCGGCCACCAGGGCGGGCTTGAGCAGGGGCAGCAGCACACGACGCAGGGTGGTCAGGCTCGAGGCGCGCAGCATCAACGAGGCCTCGTCGAGGCTGGCATCGATCTGCTTGAAGGCCGCGGTGCCTGCGCGCACGCCCACTGGCAGGTTTCGGAACAGGAAGCACAGGACGATGATGATACCGGTCCCGGTCAGCTCGAGGGGCGGCACATTGAAGGCCAGTACATAGCTGACGCCGAGCACGGTGCCGGGAATCGCGAACGAGAGCAGGGCCCCGAACTCGAAGATCCTGCGTCCCCTGAACGGCACCCTGGCCACCAGGAAAGCGATCAACAGGCCCAGCAGCGCCGTCAGGGGCGCGGCAATGGCGGCCAGCTTGACCGTGGTGAACAGCGAATTCCAGGCGCTTCCGGCCCAGAGCAGTCCCGAGGTCCCCCATTGCACCTCGAAGGCTGCGCGGAAATGCTCCAGCGTGAACCGGTAGTCGCGCCCCCAGGTCCGTACCATGCCGGCGGTCAGCGCAAAGCCATAGATCACCAGGGTGAACAGCAGCCAGGGATAGACCAGCGTACGCGCCAGGCGCCGCAGGCCATCGGGCAGGGCCAGTGGCAGGCCGCCGTCACCCTTGCCTGCCAGGGTGGTGTACGAGCGTCGCCCGAGAAAGGCCTGCTGCAGCACGAACACCGCCAGCGCGAACAGGGTCAGCAGCCAGGCCAGCGATGCGGCCCGGCCCTGGTCGAACTGTGCCCCGACGATGGCAAAGAAGATCTCGGTCGACAGCACGCTGTACTGGCCGCCGACCACGATCGGATTGCCAAAGTCGGCCATGCTCTCGATAAAGCCAACCAGGAAGGCGTTGGCCAGGCCCGGCTTGAGCAGCGGCAGGGACACGCTGCGGAAGGTCCGCCCGCGATCGGCGCCCAGGGTCTGGGCGGCTTCTTCCAGGGTCGGGCTCAGACCCTGGACCACGCCGCGCATGATCATGAAGGCAATCGGCGTGAAGGCGAACATCTGCGCCAGCCACAGGCCCGGCAGGCCGTAGAACCAGCGTCCCGGCGGGATACCGAAGGCCCAGTCCAGGGCCTGATTGACGATGCCGGCACGGCCAAACAGCAGGATCAACCCCAGACCCACCACGAAGGGTGGCGTGATGATCGGCAGCAGGCCCAGCACGCGCAGCAGACGGTCCACCGCACTGCCCCTGCCGCCGCCTCGCTGTGCGGCGCTGCCGCGCTCGCAGAGCAAGGCCATCAGCGTGCCCAGGACCGTGGTGCCCGCCGCGGTCAGCAGGGCCAGGAACAAGGTGTTCCAGGCCACGCCGCAGCGCGAGGGGCCGACCAGACATTCAAGCCCCCACACCCGGTCAGTGGCCAGACGCGCCGCGAAGGCGGCGCCGGAGAGCTGGCCCTGATCATCCAGGAAGGCCGTCACCAGCATGCGCAGCACCGGCCAGCCGATGAACAGGCCCAGGGCCGCACCGCACAGCAACACCACCGAGGCCACAAACACATCGGACTTGAACAGGCCCTGACGCGCCAGACCGATGGCCAGCAACACCAGCAGGGACGGAAGCGCCAGGGCAGCACCCCAGCCCAGGGCCGGCTGCGGCAGGATGAAAGCGGCCAGCCCCAGCACCAGCAGCGCGCAGGCGCCCACCCCGCTCAGCCAGCGACCTTGGGCACGGGACGGCGGCAAAAAGCCACCGGCCAGCGCAAACAGCAGGGCCAGCGGTGCGCACCACAACCAGGGACGGGCCGCAATCGCTGCAGAGGCATCCGCGCCCGGATTGGGGGTGATGCTTCGCCCCAGCGCTTCGGCGGGCACGGCGGCGGCCTGCCAAAGACTGCGGCCCTCGGGGATCGCAAACCAGGGCAGACACAGGACCGCGGTCAGGCCCAGTGCGGCCCAGATCAGGATCGCTGCATTGGGTTTGTGCATGGACGGTCAGCGCGGCAGGCTGCCGACCTCTTTTTCCCAGCGCTCGATCAGGCGCTTGCGCTCGGCGCTGCGGCCGTAACGCGCATAGTCGTAGGCGATGAAGCGGATGGTCTTGAAGTCTGGCACGCGCGGATCGACCTGGGCAGAACGGTTCGAGGGCAGCTGGAACTGGCGCGTCGCCGCAGCGATCTGTTGCGCAGGTGCGGTCAGCGCCCACTCGTAGAAGCGCTTGGCAGCCTCGGGGTTGCGCGCCCCCTTGATGATCGACATCGATCCGATCTCGGCACCGGTGCCCTCGGCGGGGGTAATGGTGCGCACTGGAAAGCCCTGCATCGCCTCGCCCGGCCCGTCGTGCACGAAACTGATCGAGACGGCGGTTTCACCGCGCGCGACGTTCTTGATCGGCCCGGTGCCCGAGCGCGGGTATTGGCTGATGTTGGCATGCAAGGCCTTCATGTAGGCGAAGGCCTTGTCCTCACCCATCAACTGGACGAGGGTCGCAATCATCGTGTAGGCGGTGCCGCTGGAGGCCGGGTTGGCCACCTGGATCTCCCCCTTGTACTGCGGCTTGAGCAGGTCGGCCCAGCTTTTCGGGACCTCGAGCTTCTTGCGGGCGATCAGCTCGGTGTTGTAGCCAAAGCCCAGCGGCCCGGAGTAGATGCCCACCGTCCTGTAGCCGGACTGTCGCGCCTGCTGCTGGGCCCAGTCGTGCAGTTGCGGCAGGCTCGGTGACTGCCAGGCCACGGTCAGGTCGAGTTCGGCAGCCTGCAGGTGCGGATCCCCGGTGCCGCCAAACCAGAGATCGGTCTTGGGGTTGGCCTTCTCGGCCATCAACTGGGCCAGCGCCTCGCCGGAGCCCTTCTGCACCAGGTTCACCTTGATGCCGGTGGTCCTGGCGAACACCGTCTGGACCATGCTGCACCACTCGGCCTGCACACTGCAGATGATGTTGAGGCTTTGCTGGGCCTGCGCGAGGGGCGCGAACCCGAGCACGCCAAGGACCAGCAAAAGTCCGGCATTCAACAGCGCTCGCCGCCGCGCAGGAAGGAAAAGCGCAGGCATCATCGACCGAGGCCCCCTTGCTGAAGACGGCCTCAGGCCAGCACTGCCTCGACGGCCAGGGCCACCGAGGCCAGGCGGGCATCGTCCCCGCGCAGCGAGGACAGCATCAGGCCCACCGGCAATTCGCCGGGCTGGTGACAGGGCAGGCTGAAGGAGCAGCCATCGAGAAAATTGATCGGGAAGGTGTTGCGCAACAACAGGGCATTGGCCTTGAAGAAGGCCTCGTCCGAGGCCACCAGGGGCGCGGTTTCAGGGGCCACGATCGGCACGGTGGGACAGATCACGGCATCGAAACCTTCCAGACGCGCCTCGGTACGCGCGATCCAGTCGCGGCGCCGGTCGAGCAGGCGGATGTACTGCTGCGCGGTGATCGGCGCCCCCAGGGCGACCCGCATCGCTACACGAGGATCGTAGGCCTTGGCATTGCGGGCCATGCGTTCGACGTGCACCGCATGGGCCTCGATCGGCGACAGTCCGCCGGGCGCATTGATCTGGGCGATCTCCTTGAGTTCGGCCAGGGGGATGTCGATGATGCGCGCGCCGGCCGCTGACAAGGTCTTGAGGCTGCGATCGAAGGCACGGGCCACGGTCTGGTCCAGGTCATCGAGCATCAGGCTCATCGGCAGGGCCAGGCGCAGGCCTGAGACCGGACGCCGCCGCACCTTGAGGGGCTGGCCGGACAGGGCCGCATCGACGATCACGCAGTCCTCGACACTGCGCGTCATGGCGCAGACGGTATCCAGGCTGCGCGCCAGTTCGAAGGCACCCTCGAGCGGCACGCGCGACTGCGTGCATTTGAAACCCACGATGCCATTGAGCGCCGCCGGGATGCGGATCGACCCCCCGGTGTCCGAGCCCAGGCCGGCCACCGCCAGGCCCAGCGCCACAGAAACCGCAGCCCCGGAGGAAGAACCTCCGGGCACCCGCGCCACCTGGGCATCGGCCGCATTGTTCGGCGTGCCGTAATGGGGATTGATGCCGACGCCCGAAAAGGCGAACTCGGTCATGTTGGTCTTGCCGATGATCGCCGCGCCAGCCGCACGCAATCGGCTCACGGCGGGCGCATCATGGGCGGCTGCAGGCTCGCCCTCGCAGACCCGCGAACCCGCCAGCGTGGTCTCTCCGGCAACGTCGTACAAATCCTTGATGCTCAGCGGCAGGCCGGCCAGGGGATTGAGTTCGACACCGGCGGCACGGGCCGCATCGGCATGTCGCGCCGCCGCCAGGGCTGCATCGGGATACAGACGCGTGAAGACATGACGGGCCGATGCCACCTCGGCACCCGCCAGGGCCTGCTGGGTGAGTGCTTCGCAACGGGTCTCGCCCTTGGCCAGGCGGGTGTTGAGTTGGGAAATCGTCTCGGTGATCGAAGGCATGTTGCTGGGCCTTTTTGACATGGACGTTCAGTCGTGACTTGAGGGCACGAGGCCTGGTCCGGACTCTGGAGTATGCCTCAGGCGACGATCGGCAGCACCACGCTGTTGTAGCGATGGACGATGCTGCGCAGGCGGCGCGGATCGTGCAGGTGCAGTTCCGTGCGGATTGCCGAACGGATACCCTCGCCGCGCTCATTCTTGATCGCCCCCAGGGTGCCGCAGGAAATGAAACAGCCTTGGGCGTCGGGCTCGGAGAAGAAGCCATCGCGAAGACTCTCCAGCGGCCGAATCGAGGCCAAGGTACCACGCTGATAGTCGATCCAGCGACCGTCCTCGTAGATGCGCGAGTACAGCATGATCTCGTCCTGGTAGGGCTGCACATCGCGCCAGCGCCAGGCCGTATTGCCGATCGGTTTGGGACACATCTGCTTGGAGACGGCCACGGAATAGGTTTCGACCCGGCGGTCGGTGTGATCCGAGCCCACCGTGAGCCACCACTCGCCATCGGCCATGAACAATACCGGCTCCACCTCCCCGGAACTGTCGCCCCCGAGCACCTCGATCTGGCTGGCCTGTGTCAGCAAGGTGGCGCTGGCCCGGTAGTACAGCGGAACCGTCGATGGCGCCGGCACGCCAAGGGCCTGCAATTCATGGATGTGGTGCTCGATGGCGGCCAGGTCACGGCCTGTCCAGCCGGCGATCACGAGCAGGTAGGGCTGGACCGACAGCACGCGGCTGGTGGTCGTGCCATCGTCCTGCAAGGATTCACAGGAAAAATAGAGCGGAGAATTCATGGTGTCACTCACATCATTCGGGCGGGCAGCCAAAGCGCAATGGCCGGGAACATCATCAACACCAGGATTGCCAGCATGTACACGAGCATGAAGGGCAAGACCCCGGAAAACACATCGGTGATCGGACCGGGCTGGCGGCGCATGCCCTGCAGCACATACAGCACCGTGCCATCAGGCGGACTGATCATGGCGATCTCGACCAGCATGGTGATGACGACCCCGAACCAGATCGGGTCATAGCCCAAGGCCTTGACCACCGGAAACAGCAGCGGGATGGTGGTGATCACCATCGACATGCCTTCCATGAAGGTGCCCAGCGCCAGGTAAAAGCCGATGATCACCAGCATGATGGCCCATCCCGGCAGCGGCAGGCCGGTCAGGAACTTGGCCAGCATCTGCGGAATGCCCAGCGAGGACAGGATGTAGTTCAGGAAAAAGGCGCCAAACAGGATCAGCGCGATCATCGAGGTGGTGCGTGCCGTGCTGCGCATCGACTCGACCATCATGGTCCAGTTCAGCTTGCGGTCGATCAGCGACAGCACGATCGCACCAGCCACTCCCAGCGCCGCGGACTCGGTGGGTGTGGCCCAGCCGGCATAGATCGTCCCGAGGACCAGGCCGATCAGGAAGGCGGTGGGCAACAGGTCCGACAGGCTGGCCAGGCGATGGGCCCAGGTGACCCTGGCCGTGCCGGCCGGCTCGCGCAACTTGAGCCTGAAGCTGTACCAGAAGATGGTGGCCATGAACAGAAGCACCACCAGGATGCTCGGGCCGATCGCAGCCAGATACAGGGCCCCGACCGAGGTCTCGGTGATCAGCCCATAGATGATGAAGGTGATGCCGGGCGGGATCAGGTTGCCCAGGGCGCCGCCCGCAGCGAGCGAGCCCAGCACCAGCCGGGGCGGATAGTGGCTCTTCTCGAAATACGGCAGGGCCACCGAGCCCATGGTCGCGGCGGTGGCCACGCTCGAGCCGGCGACGGCCGAGAACACCCCGCAGGCGACGATGTTGGTGTGCAGCAGGCCGCCCGGCAGGCGGCCCATCCAGACATTGAGGGCCCGGTACAGGCGCTCGGACAGACCGGCGCGCAGCATGATCTCGCCCATCAGCAGAAAGAGCGGCACCGAGACCAGCACAAAGTTGGTCGATGGCGCCCAGATCATCTCGCCGATGAAGTTCCAGAACGGTCGGTCCGACAGGCCGAAGCCGGCCAGCAGGGCCAGCAGCCCGAGTGCCGCACCGACATAAATACCGCCGGCAAAGAAGGCCACGAAGGCCGCCAGCACAGCGGTCAGCGCCCACCAGGGCACGCTGGCCTGAGCTGCCGCCGCTGCACCGCCACCGCCAAACAAGGAGGTGGCAGCAATGACAAGCCCCATCACGACGATGAACAGGACCGCAATCACGGACGCATCCCCCCGGGCCCGGCATCGCCCTGACCGGGGTGGGCCTGTGCCACCGCCTCGAGAGTTTCGGCCGCTTCGTCCTCATAGGTGCGGGCCATCAACGCCCGGTCCACCGCATCGGCCTTGCCGCGCGCCAGTTGCGCAAGGCAGCGGCACAGCAAGGCCAGGACCGCGAGCAGCAGCAGGGCCAGCCCCGCCGCCCAAAGGCCCTGCGGTATCACCAGTGGGGTGCGCAGCGCCGACAGGTCGGTGGCACCGAGCTGGGCCGAGTCGCGGCTCAGCGACCAGGCCCCGTACACAAAGAAGGCGCCGACCACGCCCAGGGCCAGCAGGGACGCCAGGTGCAGCCAGACCCGCAGGCGCAGGGGCAGCTTTTGCACCAGTACATCGATGCGCACATGGCCCCGCTCAAACAAGGTGCCAGCCATGCCCCAGGTCATGCCGATCGCCATCAGGTAGCCGGTCAGCTCGGTGGTCGCCTCGCTGGAAAAGCCCAGCAGGCGGCGCGCCGTGATGTCAAAGCAGATCAGCACGGTGATCAGCAGGTAGCACCCGCCCGCCACCGTCATCGCGCGCGCCGACAGCGCCTCGAGCAGGCGCATCATCTTATTTGGCCACGTACTTGATGCCGGTGATCGGTGCGATCACCTCGTTGTACACCGAAGCGCAGCGATCGCCGCAACGCTTGATCCAGCCAGGCAGCACGTCTTCGGTAAGCTCGGTCTTGATCACGGCCGCGATATTGGCCTCGGGCTTGACCTCGACCATCGGCCGCTTGACCAGGGTGTGCAGCTTGCACTCGGCCGCGCGTCCGACGTTGCAGGCAATGCCATCCGCGGTCGCATCAAAGCCCAGCTTCCACTGGGCTTCCTGCATGGCCGCAAAGGTCTTCTCGAACTCGGCCCGCACGGGTGCCTCGAGCCGGTTCCACCAGCCCAGGTTCACGTAGTAGCCGGAGGTGGACCAGGACAGGGCCAGGGTGTACAGGTGGGTCGATACCTCGGGCCACTTCACCCCATTGCCCGAACCGGCACCCGTGACGCCGCAGTCGACCGTGCCGCGCTCAAGCGCGGTATAGACCTCGCCGAAGGCCAGCGAGACGGGCTGGCCACCCAGTGCCTTGATCAGGTCGGAGGTGGACGGACCATTGGTACGCACCTTCAGGCCCTTGATGTCCGACAGCTTGGTGATCGGCTTCTTGCAGAACAGCATCTGGCCCGAGAACGGATAGGTGGCCACCAGCTTGATGCCCAGCTTCTCGAGTTCCTTGTTGGCCACCGGCATCATGGCATCGGCCACCTTGCGGGCCTGCCTGATGTCCGCATTCATGCCGGCCAGGTCGATGCCATCGAGCATCGGCACATCTCCGGAGACCGTCGTCAGGGGGCCGGCGGCAATGTCCACCTGCCCGGAGCGCACCAGGCGCAGCACCTCGGGACCGTTGACATTGCGCTCAGGCCAGGAGGCCAGGGTCACCTGCACACGGCCGTTGGTGGCCTTGGCGATGCCATCGCGCAGCAAGGGCTGATCGACCAGGGTGTACTGCGGCAGGTTGGGAGCCACCTGGGTGATGGCCTGGACGGCAATCTTGGCCTGTGCACTGACCGGCGACGGCGCCCAGGCCACGGCGGCCACAGCCAGCAGGCCGGTGATCACGGAAGTCTTGAAAGGAATCGACGGGAATGACATGAAAACTCCTCGGAAAAGTCGTTGCACTCGGGAAGCAGGGGACGCCGGACCTCAGAAGCTGGCCAGACGGTGATTGAGCAGATCGGTGATCAGCATGGCGCCAGGCGCATGGGTGATGCACAAGGGCGGCTTGACCGCCATGGCCACCGACTGGGGGGTGACGCCACAGGCCCAGAATACAGGCAGTTCGTCCTCACGGACCTCGACCGGGTCACCGAAATCCGGGCGTGCGAGGTCCTGGATGCCGATCAGATGCGGCAGGCCGATATGCACGGGGGCTCCGTGCACCTGGGGAAAACGCGAGGTCACCTGCACCGCGCGCACCACGTCGGCCGGACGCATCGGTCGCATCGACACGACCAGCGGGCCATGGAAAACACCGGCCGCCTCGGTCGCGATGGAGGTCCGGTACATCGCCACATTGCGGCCGGTCTCGACATGGCGCAGCGGCACGCCGGCCTCGAGCAAGGCCTGCTCGAAGGAAAAGGAACAGCCGATCACGAAGCTGACCAGATCCTCACGCCACAGCGCGGCGATATCGGTGGGCTCATCGACCATCACCCCGTCACGCCAGACGCGGTAGCGCGGCAGGTCGTGGCGAATGTCGACATCCTCCCCCAGCGCAGGCAGGAAGGGATTGCCAGGCTCGGAGACGGCCAGCACCGGACAGGGCTTGGGATTGCGCTGACAGAAGAGCAGAAAGTCATCGGCCAGCGCCTTGGGCAGGATCATCAGGTTGCCCTGCACGTGACCGGGCGCCATGGCCACCGTGTGGCCGACATGCTCGCCACGACGGATGCGCAGGCGGGCCTCCCGGGAAGGCGACAGCGGTGGATTCATCAATGGGTCCCGTTTTGCATGAACCTGAGCATTATGCAGCCAGTGCGGGCGGGCGGGCATGCAGCCGGCCCCGGGCGGGACGGGGCTTTCAGAAAGCGAACGGCGGGCCGATTCGTCCGGCAGATGCGGGTAGACTGGGCAGTACCCCAAAAATACCGCAGGAGACCCCCATGACACGGATTCGCACACTGCTCGCCGGCCTGATGTTGGCCACCCTGTCGCTGCTCGGCTGTGCCAGCCTGCCGGGCTTTGGCTGGGTCACGCTGCTCGACGGCCCCAATGGCATGGAGAACTGGTACGCCATCGGCAATGCCAACTGGCGCATGGTCGACGGGGTGCTCACCGCAGACAAGGGCACCGGCTTCCTTGTCACCCGCCAAAGCTATGGCGACTTCCAGATTCGCGCCGAGTTCTGGGCCGATGATGATGCCAACAGCGGCCTGTTCATCCGCATGCAGGACACCACCACCGTGACGGCGGCCAACTCCTACGAAGTCAACATCTTCGACAAGCGGCCAGGCCAGGACTACTCCACCGGTGCCATCGTCGATGTCGCCAAGGTGGCGCTGCCGGCGCCGAAGGCCGGTGGCAAATGGAATGTCTACGAGATCACCGCCAAGGGAGACCAGCTGACCGTGGTGCTCAATGGTGTCAAGACCTCCGAGGCGCGCAACAGCAAGCATGCCCGCGGCCCCTTCTCGCTGCAGTACTACCCGGGCGTCGTCAAGGACAAGGGCGTCATCAAGTTCCGCAAGGTGCAGGTGCGGCCGCTCTGACTGATGGCCAGGCCGCCGGCTTCGCCCGATGAGGCCCGCACCGGTCGCGGCGCCCAGGCCCGCTTTCGGCTGCGGATCGGCGAGGGCGAGGAGATCGCCATCGGCCCCGGCAAGATCGCCCTGCTCGAACAGGTGCTGGCCAGCGGCTCCATCAATGCCGCCGCCAAGGCGATGGGCATGTCCTATCGGCGCGCCTGGATGCTGATCGACGAAGTCAACCGGCACATGGCGCAACCGGTGGTGCTCAAGGCGACCGGGGGCGCGCATGGAGGCGGCACCGAGGTCACCGCGCACGGACGCAAGCTGATCGCGCTGTATCGCAAGGTCGAGGCCGATGCAGCCAAGGCTTGCGCGCGGGATCTGCGCCAGATCATCCAGATGCTGGCCAGGCCCTGAACTCAGCCCGCCAGCGCCACCGACTTGAACTGCGCCCAGACCTGCTGTCCCGCTGTCAGCGACAAGGCCTGTGCCGAGCGCGCGGTCATGCGCGCCACCAGGTCCCGTTCCCCCCAGCGCAGCGCCACCAGCACCTGGGCGGGGTGGGCATCGGCCGCAATCGCCTGGATCGTGCAGCGGGCACGGTTGAGGATGCTGGTGTCCTGGGGCTCGGACAGCGTGACGCTGACATCTCGCGCCAGCACCCGGACCCGTACCCGGGCCCCCAGGGGCTGCCCGCGGTCAGCCAGCCACAGGCGGCCGGGTCCGACATCGACCGCACTCAGATGCCACTGGGGATCGCGAGCGACCACCAGGCCCTCCAGGAGGGCGCCCACCTCATCGGCCGAGGTCGCCCGGACACGGATGTCAGCCATCACCCGTGAAGGCGTACCGGCCGCCTTGACCTGGCCCTGCTCCAGCACGATCAGGTGATCGGCCAGGCGTGCCACCTCATCGGGCGAGTGGGTGACGTACAGCATCGGGACACGCCACTGCTCACGCAGTCGTTCGAACCAGGGCAGCAGTTCCTGCCGGCGCGCATGATCCAGCGCCGCCATCGGCTCATCCAGCAACAGCAGCGCCGGACGCGTGGCCAGCGCGCGGGCAATGGCCACGCGCTGGCGCTCGCCGCCCGACAGGCCCTTGACCGAACGCTCGAGCAGGTGGCCAATGCCCAGCAACCGGATGGCGCTGTCGAGTGTCTCGGCGGCATCGCTGCTGCGGATGCGTTTCATGCCGAAAGCCAGGTTGCCGCGCACATCGAGATGCTCGAACAGGCTGGCCTCCTGGAACACATAGCCGATGGGCCGCTTCCAGGTCGGCTCGAACAAGGATCGGTCGCTGTCCTGCCAGCAATCGGCCGCGATGCAGACGCGTCCGCGCGCCCGGGTCTCGAGCCCGGCCACACAACGCAGCACGGTGGTCTTGCCCGAGCCTGAGGCCCCAAAGAGCACCGTGATGCCGGAATCGGGCAAGACCTGATCGATATCAAGGCGAAAGCCGGGGCGCTGCAACTGCAGTTGCAGCCGGATCCCTGCGGGCACGTCGCAGGCCTGGTCTTGCCGTACGGAACGGGAGGTCATCAGGGCATCACCCGGGCGCGATCACGGCGCAGCAAGGCCAGGCCCAGCAGCACGATGAACGAGAAGGCGAGCATGCCTGCGGCCAAGGCATGGGCCTGGGCATAGGCCATGCCCTCGACATGGCCGTATATCTGGGTGGACACCACCCGGGTCTTGCCCGGGATGTTGCCACCGATCATCAGCACCATGCCGAATTCGCCCACCGTATGCGCAAAGCTGAGGATGGCAGCGGTGATGAAACCGGGGCGTGCCAGCGGCAAGGCCACATGAAAGAAGGCATCGAGCGGCCGGGCACGCAGGCTGGCGGCCACTTCCATCGGCCGCTCCCCGATCGCCTCGAAGGCGTGCTGCAGCGGTTGCACCGCAAATGGCAGCGAATAGAGAAGCGAGCCGATCAGCAGGCCACTGAAGGTGAAGGACAGGGTTCCCCAGCCCATGGCCTGCGTGAATTGCCCGAGCGGGCTGGCCGGGCCCATCGCCACCAGCAGGTAAAAACCAAGGACGGTCGGATGCAGCACCAGGGGCAAGGCCACCACCGCCGCAACCGGGGCACGCCAGCGCGAAGCCGTGCGCGCCAGCCACCAGGCCAGCGGCGTGCACAGCATCAGCAGCAACACCGTGGTCAGGCTGGCCAGCTTGAGTGTCAGCGCAATGGCGGCCCAGTCTTCCGGGCTCAGCATGGTGGCCACCCAGACCGGATGGATCGGCCCCGCAGCAGCACCCGATCAGGACCCATAACCGTAGGCCTTGATCAACTGGCGCACCTTGTCAGTGCCCATGAAACGCAGCAAGGCTGCCGCTGCCGGGTTGTCCCTGCCACCGGACAGGATCACCATGTCCTGACGGATGGGCGCATGCAGCGTATCCGGTACGCGCCAGGCCGAGCCCTTGCCGATCTGGCCATCCTGCATCACCTGCGACAAGGCCACAAAGCCCAGTGCGGCATTGCCGGTGGCCACGAACTGGAAGGCCTGGGCGATGCTTTCGCCCTGTACCAGGCGGGTTTTCAGGCGTTCCGCCAGACCCAGCCGGGTCAGGGTTTCGATCGCAGCCTGACCGTAGGGGGCAAGCCGGGGGTCGGCGATCGCCAGGCGATCGAAGTGCCCCGTGCGCAGGATCTCGCCCTTGTCATCGACCAGGCCGGCCTGGGCGCTCCACAACACCAGGCGCCCCACCGCATAGGTGTGCCGGGTGCCGGCCAGGGTCATGCCCTCCTTCTCGAGGCGCGCCGGTGTTTCGTCGTCGGCCGCAAGCAGCATCTGGAACGGCGCACCATTGCGGATCTGGGCATAGAAGCGACCGGTCGACCCGAAGGCCAGCACGGCCCGGTGACCGCTCTCCTGTTCGAACAGGGCGGCGATTTTCTGCATCGGCGCAGTGAAGTTGGCGGCCACGGCCACCATGACTTCGCCGGCCTGCGCCGCCATGGCCGGGCACAGCGCCGCGCAGATCATCACGAGGGCAGCCCGGCGCGCGGCCGGCCTGCCCGAATCGGTATCGTTATTTCCCGCCATAACCAACGTATAGTAGCCGCCATGGACCCCAAGGACAAGTTGAAGTCCCGCAGCTTTGCAGGCAATAAATCCTTTCTGCCCAGCAAGCTGTGTCAGGCCTGCGCTCGCCCGATGACCTGGCGCAAAAGCTGGGAGAAGAACTGGGAGCAGGTGAAGTACTGCAGTGCGGCCTGTTCGCGGGCGGGCAAGCGCAAGACGCCGGGTTAGCGGCAACCGATCCAGGCAGCGCGGCTCATCGGGAAAACCGGATGGGCGTACCAAAATAGTTGAAGGCGCCCCAGTGGCGCGGGTCCGGATGACTCAGGCGCAAACGGCCCTGGGCACGCATCAAGGCCTGGGGCGGCGCTGCGCGCTGCAGTTCCTCGACAAAGTAGAGCATCAGCTTCTGGGTCGCCTCGTCGTCGACGCTCCACAGGCTCATCACCACACCAAAGGCACCGGCAATCTGGAAGGCACGGGCCAGGCCGATGGTGCCCGCCTCATGCACCTGGCCCAGGCCGGTTTCGCAGGCCGAGAGCACGATCAGGGGCATCTTCTCGAACTTGAGCGCCTGGATCTCGCGGGCATTGACGCGGCCATCGGATAGCGCCAGGGCACCGCCTTCAAGGCCGGCCTGCGGATGGGAGAAACCATGGGTGGCCAGAAACGCGACATCAGCCTTCTTCAGGCTTTCGAGGACCCGCTGTGTCGTGGCGTCGCGGCCAAGCAAGGGTTCGACACCGAAGGCCTTGGCAACCAGTCGAGCCTCGGTCTCGGCGCCCGGCAACTGGGGCAGGCTGCCGCGATAGTCGGGATTGCCCACGACCAGGACCTGATCCGCGGCATCGATCGGCGACCAGTCCAGGAGGCCGTCCTTGCTCACCGCCGCCCCAAGCGTGGCTGCGAGCGTGATCGGCGCGGCCTCCGGAGCGAAGTCCCGGGCGGCCATCATCAGGGCGTTCCAGGGCAATTGCGCCAGTGCACCGGTCGGCATCATGACGATATCCCGCGCGCCAGCCAGGGCGTTCAGCAACGCCGGCGATGCCCAGCGATGCTGCAGACGGGAAAGCAGCTCTGTCACGGAGGCGATCGGCGGGATGTCGGTGACCGTCCGAGCTGAACGGCCAGGCAGGTGCAAGCGGCCCAGGGAGGGCAGGTCCATGGCCTGGACCGGGGCAGTATCGGCCAGCAGGACGCCCATCACCTGCCTCGGCTGGCCAGCCCGGCCGGCGGTCCAGACCCAGGCGCAGCTGCGGCCCTCATGCTCACCCAGCAAGACCAGCACACGATCAGGTATCTGCGCCAGCCGCTGGTCAATCGTCACCAGCTCTGGCTCGCCAGGCGCGGGCTGCAGACCGCGCGAGTGCATCATCTCCCGGGTCGCGAGCCCCTGGCGATCGATGATCCGCGCCAGGGAAGTGCGATCGACCGGACAAGGCGGGCGATCCGGGGCCTCACCCTTGCCGCTTTGCGCCAGTGCCTGCGCCGCAGGGGCGAGCAGCAAGAGGACCATCCACCCGCAGGACAACAGCCGGCGTACCAGCGTGGCACCGAATGATCCGGGTGCATCCATGTACCGGGGGGTCTCGTTCACAGGCGGCTCTTCGCCCCGGGGACCCATGAATGCCGCGACCGTGTGGCAGGGTCGATTCAATACGATGCCGACATCCCCGCCCGGACATCGTTCTGGATGCCATAGGGCGGGATCGGATAGCGCAGGCCGTTCTTCGAGAGCGCCTGCAGCCCCTCGATGGCCAGCGGCAGGTAGCGCGGCGGCAAGGCCATCAACATTTCCTCGTCGGGCACACCACCATAGCGGCGCTCGGCAAAGCAGGGCAGCGACAGGCTCGGCTCGCCGGTGGCCAGGGCCCGGCCCCAGGAATCGGCGCAAGCCGTCTCGCCAACGACACTCCAGTCGAACTTCTTGTAGCCCTTGTACTGCAAGCCGTTGATGAACAGGATCATCTGGCCAGGCGTGGCGTAGACCAGGCAGATATCGGGCGGATCGAGCCGGCCGCTGGCCAGCGGCGAGACCGCCATCGCCTCGTACTTGCCAAAGGGCACGCAGGTGATGGCCTCCTGGCGCTTGCCGGCATCCTCGAGCGTGGCATGCCACACGCCGACATAGCGCTTGCCGCTCATCCAGTCCTCATCGCGGGGCGCAAGGCCAAGCACCGCCTGGCACTGCGCGCCGACCAGGTCGCTGGCGGTGATGCCCACGGTCCAACCCATGCGCGCCCCCATGCCGACGATCTGGTCGGTGGTGTGAACCGACTTGGGCCGGCGAATCTTGGGGATAGCCTCCATGTCGGCCGCCTTCTCGAACATCTTCATCCCGATGATCGTGGTCTTCAGGCGCAACAGGCCGTTGAGCTGGTCGACCAGGGCGCTCCATTCCTGGGCGGTCTTGGGCAGGGGGGTGGACATGAGGATCTCCTGTAGGTTCAATCGAGACGCAAGCGCCGGCCCGGGGACGTCAAAGCGGGCGCGGCACCGAGACGATCCAGCCCTCGAGCGGATCGACCGGGGCCATGCCGTATTGCGAGCCAGGATCGGCCTGCTGGCGCAGCACGCCCACCGCGGCCTGGATGGCGCACAGCCATGCATCGAGCGCATCGCCGCTGGGATCGTCCCGGCACCAGGCGCGTGCTGGTGCCGTGCATTCGAGCATGAGCGAGGGCTCATCAGGGCGCTGCAGTCCGATTTCCTGCAGGCTGTGCCGCTCGAGCGCAGCGAGCAGGTCTTCGCGGGCCTGCAGGCGGGCTGCATCCTGCTTGCGTCGGTCATCGCTCTTGTAGGAGCGGCGAGCAAGCACCAGACGCGCCAGATAACCCGGGTAGGCCTCCAGGGCCACGCGCTGCGGATCGCCTGCCTGCAGACCAGGCAGGGACAGTCCCGCCTGCAGCAGGCGCGGCGCGCCGGCATGCATCATGAAGGCCACCGGGGGATTGACCCACTTCATCGAAGGCGAGGCCCCCGCCGGCTCATCGCAGGGTCGATGGGCAAACTTGGCACCCGGCGGACGCGCATTGCAGTAGGCGCGAAAAGCGGCCACCAGATCCGTACGGGCCAGAGTGGCCACATGCCGCACGTGCTCAGGCCAGGGCGCTGCTGCCTGGGCATCGCCCTGAAAGGGGGGCCAGAGCGCCGCCTGCAGGAAAGCGCGTGGCAGGGCGAACGGAAAATCGAAGCCGCCCACCCAGGGTCCGGCGCGCTGCAGCCAGGCCGAGAAGGCCTCCAGGGTCTCGAGCCGCTCGAAGCCGTCCAGGCGCAGGCCATGGCTGGCGCTGCCAGTCTGCGCCGTCGCATGAAGGCTCGCACTGGCGACCACGATCGGCTTGCGCCGCGAGGGGCTCGAGCTGAAGTCCACCCCGAAAATTGGCAAGTGCATCAGTAGCGGCCCGCCACGCCGCTGATGGCCACGCCCAGCCGCATCAGGGCAAGGCCAAAGCGGTGCGCCATCCGCACCGGCCAGGGCCTGGCGTAATGGTGACGGGGCAGGACCGCTTCGCCACCATCGGCCATGGCCGCCTCGAGCGAGGCCCGCATCTGCGCCGCAAAGGCGGGCCCGCGCACCACCACGTTGGCCTCGCGGGCCAGCAACAACGAGAAGGGATCGATGTTCGATGAACCGACCGTGGTCTGCTCGTCGATGACCGCCACCTTGGCATGCAGGTGGCTCTTGCGATATTCGATGATCTCGACCCCGGCGCGCAAAAACTCTTCGTACATGGCGCGCGAGGCCCAGTCCATCAGCGGATACTCGCTGATGCCCCGCAGGAGCAGGCGCACCCTGACGCCACGGCGCCGGGCCTCGAGCAGGGCGCGACGGAAACGCTCGCCCGGCAGGAAATAGGCGTTGGCAATGAGGATGTCGCGACGGGCCCGGCCGATCGCCTTGAGATACCAGTTCTCGATGGTGCGGCGATAGCGGAAATTGTCGCGCAGCACCAGCATGGCCTGCTCCGGACCGCTGATGGTCACATCGCTGAGCACGACCTCGGGCTGGCGCAGGCTGTCCCTGAGCCGCCCCTGCAGATGGCGCGCCTGATGGGTGCCATGACGGCCCCGGCCCAGCGAGCGGTTCACGACACTGAGCTCCCACCACATGCGTGTGACGGCCACATGGGCGTGCGCCACCAGGGGGCCGCGCACCCGGACGGCATAGTCCAGGCGCGGATGCTGCAACTGGCCGATGCGCGGATCATCGTAGTCGTCGAGCACATTGATGCCGCCAACATAGGCGATGCTGCCGTCGATCACGACCAGCTTGCGATGCAGCCGCCGCAGGCGCTGGCGCGCCATGTCGAACAGGCGGCGCTTGGGCCGGAACACCTCGACCCGGACCTGGGAGGCCTGCAGCACCTGCAGCACCTGACCAGTAAAGCCCGAGGATCCATATCCGTCGATCACCAGATGGACGCGCACGCCGCGCGCAGCAGCGTCGGCCAGGGCCCGCGCCACCGCCTGCCCGCAGACATCGTCCTGGAAGATATAGGTTTCCATGTAGACGCGATCCTGGGCGCTGGCCAGATCAGCGATCAGGGCAGGAAAATACTCACGGCCCGAGGCCAGCAGCCGGACCTCGTGTCCCGCTTCGATATGGGGGCTGAGCGATTCGTACCAGGGCAGGCCGACGATCAGGCGTCCGTCGAGCAGCTGGGCTTTGTCCCTGATGGTCGGCGTCGGCATGGGTCGGGACCAGTGAGGGATCGCCCGTTCAGCCCGGCAGGGCGGGCTGTCCCGGGGTGCGCGTCGTGCGGGCCGCAGGCCTTGTCAGGCGCAGGTCTGCCACCAGTGGCGAATGGTCGGACAGGCGAGCCCATTTCGGTCCACCGAGCACCTGCACCTGCTGGACCTCGAAACCGCGCGTATAGATACGGTCCATGCGCAGCCAGGGAATGAGGGCTGGAAAGGTGCGCGCAGCGCGCACCCGCCGGGGCAGGCGCAACTGCTGGGGATCGATGCCGGCACCGATCTCGTTGAGCCGGTCAGTCATGAAGTACAGCAGCTTCTGGGTGCGCTTCATCGCGGGATTGTGCGCATCGAAGACCTCGGTCAGACCCAGGCTGCGGGTCAGCTCCCCGGACAGCCGGTTGCGCCAATCATTGAAGTCCCCTCCGATGATCATCGGTGCATCGGCCGGCACCACCTTGCGCGCCCAGTCGATGACCGCCTGGGTCTGACGAATGCGGCTGCGGGCGAACAGCCCGAAGTGCACGACAAACACATGCACCTCGCGGCCCGCCACCTGGATCACGCAGTGCAGGACCCCGCGCTTTTCCATCGCATGATCGGAGACGTCGCGGTTTTCCTGGCGCAGGATCGGAAACTTCGACAGCAGCGCATTGCCATGGTGACCATGCAGGTAACTGGCATTGCGCCCGTAAGCACTTTCAAAGGCGCGCTTGAGGCTGGGCGACTTGGCCAGGAAGGTGTCCTGGGGCTCATCGGGCCAGTGCTCGAAACGGGCGGCATGACGGTCGTGCTGACCCTGCACTTCCTGCAAAAGGATCAGGTCGGCTTCCAGTTCGTGAAGGCGCGCCCGCAAATCCTGGATGCGGTTGATATGCCTGAGGCCGAACAACTCGCGCAGCACCCCCTTGTGGATGTTGTAGGTGGCAACGCGCAGCGTGCGGTCAGCAGCCTTGGGGCTCATGGCTCAGTGTCCGCCGGCGGACGCGAGGCGCGCACAGTGCCGGATGGCCGCGACATTGGTCCAGGAGAAGCAGGTTTCGGCGGCCGCCTGAAAGTCCAGCCACTGATGGCCCAGATGCTCGGCCGGCGCGATCACGATCTCGGGGGTCGACGGCAGGCACAAGGCAAACACATGCTCGCGGTTGTGGGTCGTGCCCTGCGGGTAACGTTGACGCCACTGCGGATAGATTTCATAGTGGTTCATGATCTGGAGATCGATGAAATCCGCAGGCTGCGCCAGGATGCCGGTTTCCTCGAACACCTCGCGCTGGCAGGTCTGACGCAGGGGCTCATCGGGCGCATCCAGACTGCCCGTGACCGACTGCCAGTAGCCGGGATGATCGGCACGCTCGAGCAGCAGCACCAGGCCTGCACAGGTGTGGATGACCACCAGCACCGACTCCGGAATCTTGAGACCGGATCCCATGCCTTGCCCCGTGCCTGCCGTGGCTGCCGCCCGCGGTGGTCAGCTCGCGACCTTGACTTCGGCGTTGCGCAGGCGAATGTGCAACTCGCGCAACTGCTTTTCGTCGACCTCGGAGGGCGCCTGGGTCAGCAGGCACTGGGCCCGCTGGGTCTTGGGGAAGGCGATCACGTCGCGGATCGACTCGGCACCGGTCATCATGGTGACGATGCGATCGAGGCCGAAGGCAATGCCGCCGTGGGGCGGCGCGCCGTACTGGAGCGCATCGAGCAGGAAGCCGAACTTGGCACGCGCTTCCTCGGGACCGATCTTGAGGGCGCGGAACACCTTGCTCTGCACTTCCTCGCGATGGATACGCACCGAGCCACCGCCCAGCTCCCAACCGTTGAGCACCATGTCATAGGCCTTGGCGATGCACTTGCCCGGGTCGGTGGCCATGTAGTCCTCGTGGCCATCCTTGGGCGAGGTGAAGGGGTGATGCACCGCCACCCAGCGGCCGCCTTCCTCGTCGTACTCGAACATCGGGAAGTCGACCACCCACAGCGGCATCCACTGACCCTGCATCAGGCCGTTCTTCTTGCCGAACTCGGAATGGCCGATGCGGTTGCGCAGGGCCCCGATGGCGTCGTTGACCACCTTGGCCTTGTCGGCGCCAAAGAAGATGATGTCGCCGTTGACCGCGCCGGTACGCGACAGGATGGCATCGAGCGCGTTGTCATGCAGGTTCTTGACGATCGGGGACTGCAGGCCGTCGCGCCCCTTGCTGGTGTCGTTGACCTTGATGTAGGCCAGGCCCTTGGCACCGTAGATGCTGACGAACTGGGTATAGGCATCGATCTCTGAGCGGCTGATCTCGGAGCCGCCCGGTACGCGCAGGGCCACCACCCGGCCGCCGTCCATGTTGGCCGCAGCGGAGAACACCTTGAAGTCCACCGTCTTCATCACCTCGGTGACATCGGTGAACTGCAGCTTGACGCGCAGGTCTGGCTTGTCCGAGCCATACAGGCGCATCGCCTCGTTGTAGGTCATGGTCGGAATCTGCTTGGGCAGATCGACGTTGATGGCGACCTTGAAGACGGTGCGGATCATCTCCTCGAAGATGGCACGGATCTCGACCTCGTCCAGGAAGGAGGTCTCGCAGTCGATCTGGGTGAACTCGGGCTGGCGGTCGGCGCGCAGGTCCTCGTCGCGAAAGCACTTGGTGATCTGGTAGTAGCGATCAAAGCCGGCCACCATCAGCAACTGCTTGAACAGCTGGGGCGACTGCGGCAACGCGAAGAAATGGCCGTCGTGCACACGCGAGGGCACCAGGTAGTCGCGCGCCCCTTCGGGGGTGGACTTGGTGAGCATCGGCGTCTCGATGTCGATGAAGCCATGCGAGTCGAGAAACTTGCGCACTTCCAGTGCCACGCGGTAACGCAGCATCAGGTTGTTCTGCATCTGAGGGCGGCGCAGGTCGAGCACGCGGTGGGTCAGGCGTGTGGTCTCGGACAGGTTGTCATCGTCGAGCTGGAAGGGCGGCGTGACCGAGGCGTTGAGAATGACCAGCTCGTGGCACAGGATCTCGATCTCGCCACTCTTGAGGTTCGGGTTGGTCGTGCCCTCGGGACGGCGGCGTACCTTGCCGACGATCTTCAGGCAGAACTCGTTGCGCACCTTCTCGGCGGTGGCGAAGGTGTCGGCGCGATCCGGATCGCAGACGATCTGGGCCAGGCCCTCGCGGTCACGCAGGTCGATGAAGATGACGCCGCCATGGTCGCGGCGACGCTGCACCCAGCCATACAGGGTCACGATCTGGTCCATCCGGTCCGCGGCCACCTGGCCGGTGTAGCAAGTACGCATAGCTCACTCAGAAAAATCGAAAGGGCTCACGGTGAGGGTTCACCGCGTCAGTTATGGGGAGGCTCCGAGGCCTGGGCTTGCGGGTCTGCACGCCGCGCCTCCAGTTCCTTGAGATTGGGAGGCAGGGTCGAGGGCGGGGCCACCGTGCCCATCGAGACGACATACTTGAGGGCCGCATCGACCGACATGTCCAGCTCGATCACTTCCTCGGCCTTCATCAGCAGGAAAAAGCCCGAGGTCGGGTTGGGCGTGGTCGGCACATAGACCGAAACCAGGTGGGCGCCCGTCAGGCCACGCAGGGTGGCATTCGGCGTGCCGGTCTGGAAGGCGATGGTCCAGACCCCCTCGCGCGGATACTGCACCAGCAAGGCCTTGCGGAATGCCTGCCCGTTGGGCGAGAGGATGGTGTCGCTGACCTGCTTGACGGACGAATAGATCGAGCGCACCAGCGGAATGCGCGAGAGCAGCTTTTCCCAGTAACCGACCAGCCGCTTGCCCAGCAGGTTGGCCGCGAAGACGCCGCTGACCAGCACCACCCCCAGCACCACCAGCAGACCCCAGCCCGGCACATGGCGACCAAACAGGTGTTCGGACGTCATCAGTTCGGGCAGGAACTGGTCCATGGCACCGACGATGCTGTTGAGCACCCAGCCGGTAATCACCAGCGGCATCCACAGCAGCAGCCCGGCCATCAGATAGCGCTTGAACATCGGTCAGCCTTGGGTGGGCGTCGAACCCGTGGAGGAAGGGGCGGCAGGCGCAGGCGCGGGGGCAGGCGCAGCAGCAGGCGAAGGCGCGGGTGCCGAGGTACCCGGCGCAGACTCGCCAGCCGGCTTGTCGCCCGCCTTGGCCGCAGGCTGGCCGTTGTTGCGAAAGTCGGTCACGTACCAGCCCGAGCCCTTGAGCTGGAAGCCGGCCGCGGTAACCTGCTTGGTCAGGGCGGCGGCCCCGCAATGCGGGCAGTCGGTCAGGGGCGAATCGGAGATTTTCTGCAGGGCGTCATGCGGCTTGCCGCAGGCACCGCACTTGTACGCATAAATCGGCATGGTGAACCGTCAAGGGCAGGTGGTTTTGGATAACCCGCCATTATAAGCCGCCCCCTGCCGGAAGAGGCGGGAAGGGCCTTCACACCTAGTCGACCTGGGCCTTGGAATCCTTGACGATGCGGGCCATCTTGACCAGGTCCTCCTTGATCAGGGCGGCAAACTCCTGGCGGTTCAGGGTCGATACCGCAGCGCCCTGACCGGCCAGCTTGTCCTGGAAATCCTTGGCCGCGAGCACCCTCTGGACTTCGGCATGGAGCTTGTCGACCACCTCGCGCGGCGTACCGGCCGGGGCAAACAGGCCGTACCAGGAGATGGTGGAAAAGCCCGGCAGGGTCTCGGACAAGGCGGGGGTATCGGGAATCAGCGGCGAGCGTTTGGGCTCGGCCACCGCCATCAAGCGCAACTGCCCCGACTTCACAAAGGGCAGCACACCGGGAAGACTACCGAAAGTGAGTGGCAACTGACCACCCACCACATCGGTGGCCGCCGCCGCCGCGCCGCGGTAGGGGATATGCACCATGTACAGCCCCGCAGCCTGCTTGAACATTTCGCCGAGCAGGTGGTTGGTGGTGCCGTTGCCGGCCGAGGCGTAATTGATCTGGCCCGGCCGCTTCTTGACGTAGGCGACCAGATCCTTGACGGTCCGTGGTTCGAAGCCGGGATGGGTGACCAGCACATAAGGCGCAGTCGCCACCACCGCAATCGGCTCGAAATCGGCCACCGGGTCGAACCCGTGCTTGCCCTGGTAGAGGGCCGGGTTGATGGTGTGGGCCGAGGCGGCAGTCAACAGCAGGGTGTAACCGTCCTTGGGGGCCTTGGCCACATGGGCCGTCCCCAGGTTGCCGCCGGCACCGGGCCGGTTCTCGACCAGGAAGGGCCGCTTGAGGTTCTCGGACAGCTTGGCCTGCAGGGCCCGGGCCACGGTATCGTTGGCCCCGCCCACCGCCTGCGGCACGACGATGTTGACCGGACGTGCCGGATAGTCGCTCTGCGCGAAGGTCGGGTACGCCACCGGCGCGAGGGCCGCGATCAGGCCAACGGCAGCCAGGTGACCGAAAAGGCGCTTGCTCATGGGTGTTCTCCTTGCGACCGGGAGCAGCACGCTCAGCCGCGTGCTTCCTTGATCATGTTGCGGGCAATCACGATCTGTTGGATCTGGGTCGTGCCCTCGTACAGGCGGAACAGGCGCACGTCGCGATAGAAGCGCTCGATGCCGTACTCGCTCAGGTAGCCGGCGCCACCGAAAATCTGGACGGCACGGTCTGCAACACGGCCGCACATCTCGGAGGCGAACATCTTGCAGCAGGACGCCTCGGTGGACACGTTCTGGCCTTCATCGCGCTTGCGGGCTGCGTCGATGGTCATGCAGCGGGCAGCATAGATCTCGGCCTTGCAGTCGGCCAGCATGGCCTGCACCAGCTGGAAGTCGGCGATCGGCTGACCAAACTGCTTGCGCTCGATGGCGTAGTTCAGGGCATCGCGCAGCATGCGCTCGGCGGTACCGACGGCGATCGCGGCGATGTGGATGCGCCCCTTCTCGAGCACCTTCATGGCGGTCTTGAAACCCTGCCCTTCCTTCAGGCCGATGATCTGGCTGGCCGGCACCCGGCAATTCTCGAAGATGACGTCGGCAGTGTGGGCGCCGCGCTGGCCCATCTTCTTGTCGACCTTGCCGATGCTGATGCCGGGGGTATCGGCCTCGACGATGAAGGCGGTCACGCCGCCCGGCCCCTTGTTGTTGGGGTCGGTGCGGGCCATCAGCGTGAAGATGCCGGCGTGGGGCGAATTGGTGATGTAGCGCTTGGTGCCATTGACCACATAGTGGTCACCGTCGCGGATGGCGGTGGTGCGCAGCGAGGCAGCGTCCGACCCGGCCTCGGGCTCGGTCAGCGCAAACGAGGCGAGCAGCTCGCCGGTGGCCAGCTTGGGCAGGTACTTGGCTTTCTGCTCTGCCGTGCCATCGAACAGGATGCCCTGCGAACCGATGCCCACGGTGGTGCCGAACAGCGAGCGGAAGGCCGGCGAGGTCTCGCCCATCGCCAGCATCACCATCACTTCCTCTTCCATGGTCAGGCCCAGCCCGCCGAATTCCTCGGGGATGGTCAGGCCGAACATCCCCATCTCCTTCATCTCGCGGATGAGGTCGGCCGGAATCTGGTCTGTCTCGGCCACTTCCTGCTCGGCGGGCACCAGGCGCTCGCGCACGAAGCGCTCGACGGTTTCGAGAAAGGCTTTGAGGGTATCGGGGTCACGGATCATGAAACGGCTCGAAAAAAGGGGGCACCGCTGGTGCGATGGAACGGATTCTAAAGCCTGCAGGCAGGCCTGGCCGGTGATGGCCCCGGCGCAGGTCGGGTCGTGCCGGCCGGGCCGCTCAGGCCACGCCCAGGTAGATCTGGCGGATGTGGTCGTTGCGGCTCAACTCGGCCACCGGCCCTTCGGTGGCGACCACGCCATGTTCGAGCACGTAGGCACGATCGGCGATGCGCAAGGCCGACAAGGCGTCCTGCTCGGCCATCAGGATGGCCACGCCGCCGGCACGGATCTGGCGGATGGCATCGAAGATCTCGTGCTTGAGGCGATGGGCAATGCCCACCGAAGGCTCATCGAGCAGGAGCAGGCGCGGCGCCCCCATCAGGGCCCGGCCGATCGCCACCATCTGCTGCTGGCCGCCCGACAGGGTCGAGACCATTTGGGCACTGCGGTCCTTGAGGATCGGAAACAGGCTGTAGACACGCTCCAGGTCGCGGGCCACCGCATCCTTGTCATCGCGCAGGTAGGCCCCGAGCATCAGGTTCTTGAGCACGGTCAGCTCGGGGAACAGGCGCCTCCCCTCCGGGCAATGGCAGATGCCGCGGCCCACCACCTGATGGGCGGCAAAGGGATGCAGCGAGGTGCCATCGAATGCGAGCTTGCCTTCGGAGGCAATCATCCGCGAAATCGCCTTGAGCAGGGTCGACTTGCCCGCCCCGTTGGGGCCGAGGACCGCGATGAACTCGCCGGGCGCGATGCGCATCGACACATTTTCGAGCGCCAGCGCCTTGCCGTACGAGGCCTTGAGCCCCTCGATCTCAAGCAGCATGTTCTTCATCCTGACGGCCGATGTAGGCCTCGATGACCTTGGGACTCTTGACGATCTCCTCGGGCGTTCCCTCGGCGATCACCTGGCCGAAATCGATGGCCACCACGCGCTGCACCAGCTGCATGAATTCGCGCAGCTTGTGCTCGATCAGCATGATGGTCAGGCCCTGGCGCTGGTGCAGGTCGCGGATCAGGGTCGACAAGGCAGCGATCTCGCCCGAGCCCAGCCCGGCGAACGGTTCGTCCAGCAGCAGCAGGCGCGGCTCGGTGGCCAGGGCGCGGGCAATCTCGAGCCGGCGCTGGTCACCATAGGAAAGCAGTTCGGCTGCGGTGTCAGCCTTGGCGGCAAGGCCCACCTGATCGAGCAGATGGCGGGCCCGCTCTTCCAGGTTGACGGGAGGTACGCGCGGCCCGAGGCTGCCCACGACCACGTTCTCGAGCACGCTCATGCCCACGAACGGACGGCACAGCTGGAAGGTACGCGCCACGCCCATCCCCACCACCTTGTGCGGCGGCACGCCGATCAGCGACTGGCCTTCCAGGCGCACCTCGCCGCGATCGGGCTTGAGAAAGCCGGTGAGCAGGTTGTACAGGGTCGTCTTGCCAGCGCCATTGGGACCCAGGATGCCCAGGATCTCGCCCTTGGCGACATCGAGAGAGACCTGCTTGACGGCCTGCAGGCCGCCAAAGCTCTTGTCCAGGTTGCGTACTTCGAGCAGGTTCATCAGCGCGCTCCCGGGCCGGCCAGGCGGCGACGGATCTTCTGCCAGGTAGGTGCGACCAGCCCCTGCGGCAGGAAGAACAGGATCAGGATCAGGGCCACGCTGTACACCATCAGGCGCCACTCGCCAAAGTTGCGCAGCAGCTCGGTCATCAGGGTCAGCAGCAAGGCACCGCCGATCGGCCCGTAGATGCTCGACATGCCACCGACATAGACCATGGTGATGATGGTGATCGAAGTGGCCACCGCAAACAACTGCGGGCTGACCTGCAACTGGTAATGGGCATACAGCGCCCCGCCCATGCCGGCGAATGCGGCACTGATGATCAGCGAAGCCATCTTGTAGTAGGTGATGTTCAGACCCGCGGCCTGGCAGGTGGCCTCGTCGCCGCGGATCGCCTTGAGGATGAGGCCCCAGTGCGAGCGCGCCATCCAGCCCAGCAGGGCGGTGGTCGCCACCAGGATGCCCAGCACCAGCCAGTAAAAATGAAGCGGCGACTTGAGCAACGGCGTGATGCCGTTGATGCCTTCCTCACCACCGGTCTGCTCCCAGAAGATCAGCATCAGGCGCTGCATGATGACCGCCCCCGAAAGCATGGCCAGCGCAAAGTACGGGCCCTTCAGGCGCAGCGTCGGAAACCCCATGATGACGGCAAACAGCACCGCCGCCGCCATGCCGGCCGGCAGGCTCCACCAGGCGTTCGCCCCCCAGACGGTGTTCAGGAAGCCTGCTGCATAGGCGCCCACGCCAATGAACAGCGAATGCCCGAAGTTCTCGCGACCGGTCAGGCCGGACATGAAGTCCCAGCTCACCGACCAGATGCCGTAGATCGCCGCCACGGTCAGGACGCCGATCAGGTAGCGGCTGTCAAAGATCAGCGGCAACGCGGCCAGGGCCGCCACCGCGAGCACGGCGCCGGTCTTGTCGAGGGTGCGCAATTGCATGGAATCGGTCTCTTGCGTTTCGGTGGGGTGAAGGCCGCTTGCCCGCGCTCAGAAGGCTGCGCGCTTGCCAAAGAAGCCGGCCGGGCGCAACACCAGCATCAGCAGGGTGGCGGCTACCGAGACGATCTCGGTCCAGGCGGTGGAGATGCCATAGGCCACCAAGGTCTCGGCATAGCCCAGCATCAGGGCTGCCACGATGCTGCCCGGGATTGACCCCAGGCCACCGACCACGACAATGGCAAAGGCCTTGACGATGGGCAGCAGGTGCATCGAGGGCTGCACGCTCAGGAAGGGCCCGGCCATGATGCCGGCCAGCGCGGCCAGACCTGCCGAGATCGCCATCACCACCCCGAAGATGCGGTCGCTCGGAATGCCCATGTACTGGGCGGCCTCCGGATCCTGCGAAATGGCGAGGATGGCACTGCCCAGCCGGGTGCGCTGGATGAACAGGTACAGCCCGCCGATCGCCACCACCGCCACCAGCACGGTCAGCAGGCGCTGGCCAGCGACATCGACCCCGCCGATGACGAACTTCTGGTCGACAAAGGCCGGCACATTGCGATACTCCGAGCCGAAGGTGAGGAACAACACCTGCTCGACCACCAGCGAGATGGCCAGGCTGATCATCAGGACGGCCAGTTGCGACTTGCGCATCGGCCGGATCATCAGGCGCTCGATCACCACCCCGAACAGGGCCACTGCCAGCACCACGATGGGCGCAGCCACCAGCAGCGGCATCTTGACGAGGGTGGTCAGCACGTAGGCGCCATAAGCCCCCAGCGCGTAGAACGAGCCATGCGCCAGGTTGAGGATGCGGGCCACGCCGAAGATCAGCGTGAAGCCCACCGCCAGCATGGCGTAGATGGCGCTGGTGACCGCGCCGAAGATCAGGATCTCGAGCACTTGCGCCTCGCTTGAGCAGTCGTCACGGTCAGCCGGGGCCGTCTTACTTGGTCAGCCAGGGCGGCATGATCATCTTGCCGCTGCGCTGCTCCTTGGGCCACAGCACCACGCGCTCGCCCTTGGGCTGCCACTGCGCGAACAGCAGGTTCACGTACTTGCCACCGGCCTTGACATCATGGGTGTCGTCGAACTCGATCTGTCCGGCCACGCCGACCAGACTGGTCTTTTCCAGTTCCTTGATGATGGCGTTCGAGTCGAAGCTCTTGGCGCGTTCGATGGCCTGGGCATAGGCATGGATGCCGTCATAGGTGCCAAAGGCGGTGTACACCGGGACGCGTCCGGTGCGCTTCTTGAACTCGTCGAAGAAGGGAATGGTCTTCGGCGTGATGGCCGCGCGTACCGCAAAGTTGGCCGCGATCTCGGAGATCGCCTTGCCGCCGACGCGATCGAAGAAGTCGCCATCCTGCCCCTTGACGTCGATGCCACCATAGGGGATCGGGAAGCGGGCGTCGTACCACTGCTTGGCGAACACGTCCGAGGAGGCGTGCGAGAGCACGACCAGCAGGTATTGCGCGTCGCTGGCCTTGACCTTGGACAGCAGTGGCGAGAAGTCGGAGGTAGTGGTGTCAAAAAACTCGGTCAGCCTGATGTCGGCACCGACCTCGACCGCGCCCTTCTTGAGCACCGGGACCAAGTCTTGCACCCACTTGGCATTTTCGCCAATGATCGCGATCCGCTTCAGGCCGAGTTCACCGATCAGGTGGCCGGAGATCCAGCCCACCAGGCCACGGGCCTGATGCGCCGCATTGATCGGGCCGACACGGAAGATGTACTTGTAGTTGTCGTAGTCCTGCTTGACCTTGGCGGTGATCGCGGGAGAGGCCGCGCCGACACCGATGTAAATCGTCTTGGCCGCAGAGATGTGCGGCAATTGGGCCAGCGTCACGCCGCTGGTGTAGCCGCCCACGATCACATCGACCTTCTCGTCCGCAGTAAGCTTCTTGATGGCGTTGATGCCGACCTCGGGGTTCTCGGTCTCATCGGCCACCACATACGAGAGCTTGCGCCCCATCACGCCGCCCTTGGCATTGATCTCGTCGATCGCGATCTTGGCGGCTTCCTGGGTGTCGCGACCGACCTGCAGTTGCACCGCAGTGGTCAGGCCGATCTTGAGCGGGCCTTGCTGCGCCTGGGCGCCGCGGCTGATCAGGCTGCCGGTGGCGGTCGCAGCGAGTGCGCCGATCGCGCCGAGTGCGCGTTTCAGTGTGTCCCTCTTCAACATGATGTCTCCTGGTCGGGGTGATGGCTGGAATCATCATAGGCCGGCCGGAAACACCTGACGGGATGGCGTCTCATTGTTCAGAACGGGGGTTTCAATTTGCGCTGCAGCACAAAAGGCGCGGCAAGCGCCATGCCACAATGACTGCACGTGAGCCCGATCCCCTTCTCCCCCTCCCTGCAAGCGCAGATCCGCGAACGCCTGACCGGCTGGCCGGCAACGCGCACGCCGGATACGCCGCTCAAGCGCGCAGCCGTCAGCATCGTCATCACCAGCAATGAGGCCGGCCATGCCGTGATGCTGCTGACCAAGCGCTCGCGTGGCCTGAACAACCATGCTGGCCAGTACGCGCTGCCGGGCGGACGCATCGATCCCGGTGAGACCGAGCAGGAGGCCGCCTTGCGCGAGATGCGTGAGGAGATCGGGCTGGCTTTGGCGCCAGAGGCCTTGCTCGGCAGGCTCGATGACTACCCGACACGCTCGGGCTATCTGATCGCCCCCTGGGTCGCCTGGGCCGAGGCCCACCACCCGATGCAGGCCAACCCGGATGAGGTGGCAGCGATCTTCCGGGTGCCCCTGACCGACCTGGTCAGACCGGGCTCACCCGAGTTCGTGACGATCCCGGAGAGCGATCGGCCAGTCATCCGTTACCCTATCCTCGACACGCTGATCCATGCGCCAACCGCCGCACTGATGTACCAGTTCATGGAAGTGGCGATTGCCGGACGCGCCACCCGCGTGGCCCATCTGGAGCAGGCCCGCTTTGCCTGGCGCTGACCAGGATGGGCGGCCTCAGGCCGCATCCGATCCCTTGTTGATGCACATCAAGTGATCCCGACAGCCGCAGCGTAGACTGGCCCCCATGAGCCCGGCGCCCCTCCACTCACCCGCCGGCCCGGCCTCGGACGACATCATCCTGCAGGCCAGCGGCCTGCAAAAGACCTACCGCAGCGGTGAGGTCCTGGTGCACGCGTTGCGCACCGTCGACCTGTCGGTCCGTCGTGGCGAGTTCATCGTCCTGCTGGGCGCCTCCGGCAGTGGCAAGTCCACCCTGCTCAATATCCTGGGCGGCCTGGACGTGCCCAGTGCCGGCCAGCTGCAGTTTGCCGATCACCGGCTGGACGGTGCCGGCGAGGCGGCCCTGACCGCCTACCGCCGCGATCACGTCGGCTTCGTCTTCCAGTTCTACAACCTGATCCCGAGCCTGACCGTGCGCGAGAACCTGACCCTGGTCACCGACATCGCACGCCACCCGATGAATGTCGACGAGGCCATCGACCTGGTCGGGCTGGGCCCGCGACGCGATCACTTTCCGGCGCAGCTGTCGGGCGGTGAACAGCAGCGGGTCGCGATCGCACGCGCCATCGTCAAGCGGCCGGACCTGCTGCTGTGCGACGAGCCGACCGGTGCCCTGGACTATCAGACCGGCAAGCTCGTGCTGGAGGTGATCGCGCGCATCAACGAGACCCTGGGCACGACCGTGATCGTGATCACCCACAACGCCGCCATCGCCGGCATGGCGGACCGGGTCATCGTTCTGACGGATGGTGCGATCAGCCGCATCCAGGCCAATGAGCGCCGGCTCAAGCCTTCTGAGCTGTCCTGGTAAGTACGGCCTGTCATGAAAACCCTGCACCGGAAACTGGGACGCGACCTGCTGCGGATGTGGAGCCAGACCCTGACCATCGCGCTGGTGGTGGCCAGCGGCATCGGTGGATTCATCATGAGCCTGTCGGCGGTCGACTCGCTGGCCCTGGCACGCGATCGCTTCTATGCCGATGCGCGCTTTGCCGATGTCTTTGCCTCGGTACGAAATGCCCCGGTCGCCCTGGAGGCGCGGCTGCGCGAAGTGCCCGGCGTGGCCGCGCTGCAGACCACTGTCGAGCAAGGCGTGCGCATCGACATCGCCGGCAGCGCTGATCCGGTCAGCGGGCGGCTGATCGGCCTGAACCTGGCGGCCCGGCCCCAGATGAACCGCCTGACGATCGCCCGTGGCCAGCCCCTTTCGGCCAGGGGTGCCAGCAGCGACGAGCGCATCGAGGTCCTGGTCAATCACGGCTTTGCCCTGGCCCGCGGGCTGGACATCGGCAGCGAGGTCCGGGCCCGCATCAACGGCCGGCAACGCACGCTGCGCATCGTGGGCACCGCCCTGTCGCCCGAATATGTTTTTGCGGGCCTCGGCGGCATGCCGGACCAGCGCGGCTTCGGCGTGTTCTGGATGGACCGCGACATCCTGGCGGCAGCCTTCGACATGCAGGGGGCCTTCAATCGCGTCGCCGTGCGCCTGGCGCCGGGCGCCAGCGAACAAGCCGTGGTCGTGGCGCTCAACGCCCTGCTGGCACCCCATGGCGGACGCGAAGCCCATGGACGCAAGGAGCAGAGCTCGCACCAGATGCTCGACAACGAAATCAAGGAGCAACGGCTTCTGGGCACCCTGCTGCCGGCGATCTTCCTGGCCGTGGCCGCCTTCCTGCTCAATGTCGTGGTGTCGCGGCTGGTGGCCACGCAGCGCGAACAGATCGCCACCCTCAAGGCCCTGGGTTATGGCAATGCGCTGCTGGTACGCCACTATCTGCAACTGGTGATGGTGATCGTGACGCTCGGCCTGGCCCTGGGCGTGCTGGCCGGCGACCAGCTGGGCCGGATGTTCACCGGCCTGTATGCCGAGTTCTTCCACTTTCCCTCCTTCGAGCATCACCTGGGCGCGGGCGTCCTGATCATCAGCATTGCGGTGACCCTGGTCACCGCAATGGCGGGCACCTTCAACGCCATCCTGGCCAGTGCCCGCCTGCCTCCGGCCGAGGCGATGCGACCGGCCGCACCCGGACGCTTCCGGATCAGCGCCCTGGAGCGGCTCGGGCTCTCACTGCCTGCCGGCCTGCGCATGATCCTGCGCAACATGGCCCGCAGGCCCTGGCGCAGCGTCCTGACCGTGGCGGGCATCGCTGCGGCGGTGGCGATCGTCGTGCTCGGCAATTTCATCCGCGATGCCATCGAGCAGGTGGTGGACAGCAGCTTCAATCTGGCCATGCGGCATGACGCCGTGCTGTGGCTGGCCGAGGCATCGGACCGGCGCGGCGAGAATGCCATTGCCGTCCTGCCGGGCGTGCTCCGGGTCGAGGCCCAGCGCGATGTCCAGGTGCGTTTCCAGAATGGCCACCGGCAGGAGCGGGGCGTGATCCAGGGGCTGCCCGGGCAGGCCCAGCTGCGACGCATCATCGATGTCGACGGCCGCGCGCAGGCACTGGGCGGTCCCGGGCTGGTGCTGACCGACCGGCTGGCTGACAAGCTCGGCGTGCGCACCGGCGACCTGCTCGGCATCGAGGTCCTCGAGGGGCGGCGAAGACCGCTCAGCCTGCCCGTCGACGCCATCGTTCGCGACATGATGGGCCTGAACGCCTACATGGACCGCGAAGCCCTGAACCGCGCCCTTGGCGATGCCGATCTGGCCAATGGCTATGCGGTTGCCATCGAGCGCGGACGGGAGTCAGTCCTGATCGAGGCCAGCCGCAGTCTTCCGGGCATCGCCGGCATCTTCAGCAAGGCCACCCTGCTGCGCAACATGGAGGACATCAGTGCCCGCAACATCCGCATCATGAGCACCATGCTCACGCTGTTTGCCGGCATCATTGCGGTCGGGGTGGTGTACAACAATGCGCGCATCGCGCTGGCCGAGCGCACCTGGGAACTGGCCAGCCTGCGGGTGCTGGGCTTCACGCGCGGCGAGGTGTCCCTGCTCTTGCTGGGCGAGATGGCCCTGGCGATCCTGATCGCCCTGCCGCTGGGGATGGGGCTGGGCACGGTGCTGGTGCATCTGGTCACCGAGCTGCTGAAATCGGATCAGTTCTATTTCCCGGTGACCATCCGGCCCAGGACCTATGCCTGGGCGGCCCTTGCGGTGCTCGGCGCTGGCCTGGCCAGCGCCCTGGTGGTCAGACGCCGCATCGACCGCCTCGACATGGTGGCGGCCCTGAAAACGAGAGAATGAACATGCAACGCCGAACCCTCATGCTGGGCGTACTGGGCCTGGCCCTGGCCGCAGGAATCCTGGTCTGGGCCTTCCAGCCCCAAGCCATTGGCGTCGAAACCGCAACCGCCACTGTCGGGCGCTTCGAAGTCGCGATCTCTGAAGATGGACGGACACGCCTGAGCGAGCGTTACCTGGTCTCGGCCCCCCTGGCCGGACGCCTGTCGCGCATCACCCTCAAGGAAGGAGACCCGGTGCAGGCAGGCAGCGTCGTGGCCTACCTGAGCCCGGTCCTCTCGCCGATGCTGGACGAGCGCGCCACGCGGGAGTTGACCGCCCGGATGGAAGCGGCCCAGGCGGGTGTGGAACGGGCCCAGGCCCGGGTCGAGCGTGCCAAGGTGGCCCTCGAGCAGGTGGAGAACGGGGCCCGGCGCAGCGAGCAACTGGCCCAGAAAGGCTTCATCGCTCCAACGCAGCTCGACAGGGACCGCCTGGCCGTCGCCGCTGCGCGCAGGGAACTGGATACGGCAGCCGCCGAAAAGCATGTTGCCGGGCATGACCTCGATCAGGCGATGGCTGCGCTGGGCAGTGCCCGCCGCAGCGGTGGCGCTGGCACTGCCGCGTTCGCGATCCGCTCGCCGATCTCGGGCCGGGTCCTGAGGGTGGCCCAGACCAGCGAGACCACTGTCGGCCTGGGCATCCCCCTGCTCGAGATCGGCGACACCCGCCAGATGGAAGTGGTCGCCGATCTGCTCACCACCGATGCCCTGTCGGCAGTCCCGGGCACACGGGTGGTGATCGAGCGCTGGGGCGGAGCGGGAACCCTGGAGGGGCGCATCAGCCTGATCGAGCCGGCCGCCTTCACCAAGGTATCGGCGCTCGGCGTCGAGGAGCAGCGCGTGCGCGCCCATGTGGCACTGATCAGCCCGCAGGAGCAGTGGCGCCCATTGGGCGATGGCTTTCGGGTTGGCCTGCGCATCATCACCCTGAGTCAGCCCGAAGCGCTGCAGGTGCCCACCAGTGCCGTCTTTCCCCTGCCCCCGGGGCCGCCATCGGGCACAGCTTCCGACAGCGCGGCGCCTCGCCACGCAGTCTTCCGGTTGGTTTCAGGCAGGGCGCAACTGACGCCCGTCGAATTGGCCGCACGCAACAGCGAGTCGGCCTGGATCCGAAGCGGCCTGCAGGCCGGTCAGACGGTGATCATCTATCCGCCACAGGCCCTGCGTCACGACAGCCGGGTCGTGGTGCGCACTCCCTGACCCTCAGGCATTGCCCCGCACCAGCCGGCCCGGACGTTCGCCGGTGTCCTGGTCGTGGTCGCGGGTCCGCACGCCCTTGATGAAGGTGGCAACATACCCGCGTGCCGGCTGCAGCAGGCGGGCGCCGCCCGCTGGCAGGTCGCGGTGAACCGCGAGCTCGCCCAGTTGCAGGCCCTGGAAATCGATCAGGTTCAGGTCCGCACGCATGCCGGGCTGCAAAACGCCACGATCACGCAGGCCGAACAGGCGCGCATTCTTAAGGGTCTGGCGATGCACGACATCCTCCAGCGCAAGGCGCGGGCCCCGCTGACGGTCGCGCACCCAATGGGTCAGCATGTAGGTCGGGTTGACCGCATCGAAGATCACGCTGACATGCGCGCCGCCATCGCCCAGGCCGCTGACCGTGGCCGGATGGGTCTGCATGCGGCGCAGCGCCTCGAGGTTGTAGTCGCTGTAGTTGGTGAAATAGCGCAGGATGAAGGCCCTGCCCCCATCGCGCAGCAATTCGTCGTACATCAGGCTGGCCGGATCGATGCCGGCAGCCGCTGCACGGGCTGCGAAGCTGGCCTCGGCCGGCGGCTCGTGGTCCAGGGCATCGCTCAGGCGATAGGTCTGCTGGTATAGCGGCACCATGTGCGCCACAGCGTTTTCCATCTTGCCGGCCAGCTCGTGGGGCCGGTTGGCCTCGCCCAGCACGGCCGCCTTGAAGGCCGGGTCACGCATGCGCCGCACCCGCTCGGCAAGGGGCAGGTCGCGGATCTGCAGGCAGGAAGGCCGGCGCATGAAGGGATGGTAGGTCGCCAGGCTCATCACGATGGCCGTCGGCCTGGCACCGACCTGGGGATACAGCTGCGCACCGGCCTGGTTCAGCTGCACCACGCGATCGAGCACCTGCTGCCACAGGTCCTTCCATTCGTCGATCTGGAACAGCGTGAAGGTGAGTGGCCGGCCACTGGCGATCGAGGCCCGCCCCATCAGCTCGACCTCCTCCATCAGGCTGTGCCTTTCGCCACCCAGCAGCGGCGCGCTGCCGATGGTCGAGGAGGGGATGATCTGGTACACGCCACGACCGGCATCACGCAAGGCACCGGCAAAGGCCTGGATCTCGGCCTCGTCGACAAAGGTGCCGGGGACGGGCTCGCCGCGCACCGTGCGGTGGCCACGGATGCGCGAGGTTGAAAAGCCCAGCGCACCGGCGCGCAGCGCCTGCGCCACCACCTGCCGCATCTGCTGCAACTGCCCGGCACTGGCCGGCTCGTCGCGGCGGCCCGGCTCTCCCATCACGGCATTGCGAACCGGCGCATGCGCGATCATCGAACCGACATCGAGGGCATAGCGCCGGGTGGCCAGGTAGTCCAGATATTCGGGGTAACTGCGCCAGGCCCCCCAGGGCATGCCCTCGCTGAGCACGGATCCGGGAATGTCCTCGACGCCTTCCATCAATTCGATCAGCTGCTGTTCGCCGCCCACCGGCACGGGCGCAAAGCCCACGCCGCAATTGCCCATCACCACGGTGCCCACCCCGTGACTGGCCGAAGGATCCATGGCCTCGTCCCACGTGGCCTGGCCATCGTAATGGGTATGGATGTCGATCCAGGCCGGCGTCAGCAATGCCCCTTCGCCATCGATCACCTGCCGGGCTGCATGTCCGAGGCCCGGCCCCACCGCCGTGATGACGCCATCGCGCAACGCGAGGTCGCCAGTGTAGGCGGGACGCCCACTGCCATCGACAATGGTTGCGGCCTTGATCAATACATCATCCATGACGGCTCTCCGAAATGCACACCAGCCCAATGCCGGCGATCCTGCGCCGCGACGGGCCGGACGCCTTCGGCATCATCGCATGTCATGGACGGTACGGCGCGGCGCCGCACCACTGGTTCCGCCGAAGGCATGCCGCCACCGCATGACGCGCGGCACGATGGGATACTCGATCCACTCCATGACGGAGGACACGATCAGGACCGGGAGGCCCTCGATGAACCGCTCGCGCCGCAAGACCTTCAAATCCCTGATGGCCGGGCTGACCGCCCTGCTGGTGCTGGCGCAGATCGCGGTTGCGCCGGGCAAGGCCAGTGCCCAGGCCTACCCGTCCCGGCCCATCAGCTGGATCGTGCCTTTCCCGCCCGGCGGCGTCACAGACAGCACCTCGCGGGTGGTGGCCAAGCGCATGGCCGAGATCCTGGGCACCTCGATCGTGGTCGAGAACCGGCCCGGTGCCGGTGGCATGCTGGGGGTGGAAATGGGAGCCCGCGCCGCCCCCGATGGCTACACCATCATGTATGTCTCGCAGGGGCCGATCTCGAGCAACAAGCACCTGTACAAGAACGTGCGCTATGACCCGCTCAAGGACTTCACCTATGTCCATGGCATGTTCATGTCACCGATGGTGCTGGTGGTGCCGGCAGGCTCGCCCTTCAAGACCCTGGCCGAGCTGGTCGATTTTGCCAGGCGCAATCCCGGCAAGCTGAACTATGGCTCTGCGGGTGCCGGCACGGCGCCCCATGTGAACATGGAGATGCTGCTCATCGCAGCCGGCATCAAGATCACGCATGTGCCCTACAAGGGCAGCGGACCGGCGCTGGTCGACCTGCTCGCGGGACGGCTCGACCTGGCGCTGGACTATCCCTCACAGGTGCTGCCCCATCTGCAAGGCGGCAACCCGCGGCTGCGTACCCTGGTGGCCATGGGACCGAAGCGCTTTGACTTCATTCCCGAGGTGCCCGCCGTCGGCGAGGCGGGATACCCGGCCGCCTCGGCCGCCGCCTGGTCCGGTATCGCGGTGCCGACCGGAACCCCCGCCGCCATCGTCAGCCGGCTCAGTGCGGCCATGCGCGAGGCGCTGGCTGATCCGGCCGTGGTCGGTCCCTACGAAAAGCTGGGTACCTTCACGCTGGGCCATCTGCCCGAAGAAAAATTCCGCGCCTTCGTCGCCGACGACTACGCCCGCATGGGCGAGGTCATCCGGCGGGTCGGCATCACCCTCGACTGAGCGCAGGCCCGGACCAGCGCCTGCAAGCGGCAGCACCCTCCCCTTTCACTTCTGAAAAGCACCAATCCATGAACATCATCCCCTTCGGCAAGACCTCCCTGCAGGTGTCCAACCTGTGCTTCGGTGGCAATGTGTTCGGCTGGACCGCCGACAGTGCCACCTCGTTCCAGCTGCTCGATGCCTTCGTTGCCGCTGGCGGCAATTTCATCGACACCGCAGATGTGTACTCGCGCTGGGCACCGGGCCACACCGGAGGCGAGTCCGAAACCGTGATCGGCCAGTGGCTGGCGGCACGCCCGGGCATGCGCCAGAAAGTCATCATTGCCACCAAGGTGGGCATGGAGCTTGCGCCGGATCGCAAGGGGCTGTCCGCCGCCTGGATCAGCCGAGCCGTCGAGGATTCTCTGCGCCGCCTGAACACCGATGTCATCGACCTGTATCAATCGCACACCGATGATGCGACGGTACCGCTCGAGGAGACCCTGGGTGCCTATGACCGCCTGATCCGCGCCGGCAAGCTGCGCTACATCGGTGCCTCCAACTACAGCGCGGCCCGGCTTGCCGAGGCGCTGGCCGTGTCACGCCGCGAAGGGCTGCCCGAATACGCCAGCCTGCAGCCCCTGTACAACCTGTACGAGCGCGAGCCCTTCGAGAAGGACCTGCAGGCCCTGTGCCAGAAGGAGCATCTGGCGGTCATCAATTTCTATGCACTGGCCTCGGGCTTTCTCACCGGCAAGTACCGCAGTGTCGACGACAGCGGCAAGAGCCCGCGCGGCCAGGGCATCGCCAAGAAATACCTGAACGATCGCGGCATGAAGATCCTGGCGGCCCTCGATGAGGTGGCCGCACAGACCGGCGCGCGGCAGGGACAGGTGGCGATCGCCTGGCTGCTGCGCCAGCCCGGCGTGACCTCGCCAATTGCCAGTGCCACCTCGCTGACCCAGCTCGATGAACTGGTGGCATCGGCGCGCCTGGTGCTCAGCGACGCCCAGGTGCAGCGCCTTAATGTGGCCAGTGCCTGGCAGGCGTAACGCGATGACCGTTGCACACCCCCAGGAGCCCCGCCGATGAACCCCCTGCCTCCCCTTGACCAGGCGCTGTGGCGCTGGAGCGCTGTCGATCTGGCGCACGGCATCCGTACCCGGCGCATCTCCAGCCGGGAGGCCGTGCAGGCCTGCCTGACGCGCGCCCATGCGGTCAATCCGGCGCTCAATGCCTTGGTCGTCCTGCTCGATGAACAAGCCCTGGCGGCGGCCGACGAGGCCGATCGGGCGGTGGCGCGGGGCGATGCACTGGGGCCCCTGCACGGCGTGCCAATCACGGTGAAGGTCAATGTCGACCAGGCTGGCCAGGCCACCACCAATGGCCTGGTGGCCCTGAAGGACAACATCGCGCGCGAGGACAGTCCGGTGGTGGCCAATCTGCGCAAGGCTGGCGCCATCATCATCGGGCGCAGCAACACCCCGGCGTTTTCGATGCGCTGGTTCACCGACAACGACCTGCACGGTCGCACCCTCAACCCCTGGTCGGCAGGACATACACCGGGCGGCTCGAGCGGTGGGGCCTCGGCGGCGGTGGCGGCCGGCATGGGACCGATCGGCCACGGCAATGATCTGGCCGGATCGGTTCGCTACCCGGCCTATTGCACCGGCCTCTATGGCCTGCGTCCGTCGTTCGGGCGCGTACCCGCCTTCCTGCCGACCGCCACGCAGGAGCGGCCCCTGTCGCCGCAACTGATGTCGGTTCAGGGCCCGCTGGCGCGCTGCGTCGCCGATATCCGGCTGGCGCTGCAGGCGATGTCCGGTTTCGATCCGCGCGATCCCTGGTGGGTGCCGGCACCCCTGGAGGGGCCGCGCCTGCAGCGCCCGATCAAGGTCGCGATGAGCATGGACTGTGGTCATGCCAAGGCCAGCCCCGAGGTGGTGGCGGCCGTGCATCGTGCGGCCGGCTGGCTGCGCGAGGCAGGCTATGTGGTCGAGGAGGTCCAGACCCCCTCGGTGGCCGAAGCCATGGACCTGTGGGACCTGATCTCGCGCAACGAGAACCTGATGCAGGTCAAGCCCCTGATCGAGAAGATGGGCGACGCCGGCATCCGCGCCAGCTTTGCCGCGCAGTTCGACGGCAGCCCGCTGCTGGACATGGACGAGCACTTGCGTGCCCTGGCCCGGCGCAGCACCCTGATCCGGCAATGGACCCTGTTCCTGCAGGACTGGCCCCTGGTGCTGGGGCCGGTCAGTGCCGAGCTGCCTTTCGAACAAAACGCCGATACCCTCTCGCCCGAGCGGTCGCGCCAGGTGCTGCGAGCCCAGGGGCCATGCTTTTCCGTACCGGTGCTGGGCTTGCCTGCCATCTCGGCCCCGACCGGCATGGCCGGTGCCCTGCCCACCGGGGTACAAATCCTCGGAGCACGTTTCCGCGAAGACCTGGTGATGGAGGCGGCCGAGGTGCTGGAAGGCCGCAGTCCCTCGACGACACCGATCGATCCGCGCTGAGCCCGGGCGCCGCCTCATTTTTCTTCAGACAAGGAACCACCATGAGCTATCAGGACATTCTCTATGCCGTCGAGGGCGGCATTGCCACCATCACCCTGAACCGGCCGGACCGGCTCAATGCCTGGACGCCGACGATGGAGACCGAGGTACGCCAGGCCATGCTGGAGGCGCGTGATGATGCCGCTGTTCGCGTGATCGTGCTCACCGGGGCCGGCCGCGGCTTTTGCGCAGGCGCCGACTTCGAGGTGCTCAAGAACGTATCGGCGGCGGAAATGCGCCGCCGGCAAGCCCTGCCGCCGCATGACATGAATCGGCGCGGCGACTGGCAGACGCGCTATGGCTACTTCCCCTCTGTGGGCAAGCCCATCCTGGGCATGATCAACGGGGCCTGTGCGGGCCTGGGCATGGTGATGGCGCTGTACTGCGACCTGCGCTTTGCCGCCGACAGCGCCGCCTTCAGCACCGCCTTTGCCCGTCGCGGTCTCGTCGCCGAACACGGCATCAGCTGGATGCTGCCGCACATCGTGGGCCATGCCAATGCCATGGACCTGCTGCTCTCGGCGCGCAAGATCAAGGCTGATGAAGCCCTGGCCATGGGTCTGGTCAACAAGGTGTATCCGACCGATCAGCTGAAGACGGCCGTGATGGCCTACGCGCAAGAGCTGGCCACCCAGGTCTCACCGCGCTCGATGGGTGTGATCAAACGCCAGCTGTACGAAGTGCCTTTCCAGACCCTGGCCGATGCGACGATCCTGGCCAACCATGAAACCGACCTGAGCCTGGGCTCGGAAGACTTCAGGGAAGGCGTGGCGCACTACATCGAAAAGCGCGCGCCGCAGTTCAGCGGACGCTAGTGTCTGACTAGGCCCGCCGCCGGGGTTGCACGCCGGCCACGCTGATCAGCGACTCGACGCAATCGCGCAGCGATTCGTCGAGCGGCCGGAAGCGCATGCCCAGGCGGTCACGAATGCGGTCATTGCGCAGGTCGCAGCCGGCCCAGATGGCGCGCAGCTCAGCCTCGCGGGCACGGATGCGGTCCGGAAAATCGTCGCTCACCGTCGGCGTGTCGTGGCGCAACTCGGGCAACAGGCGATCGATGTCGGCGCAGATGTCCTCGACCTTGCGCGTCTCGGTGGACCAGGCGATGTAGCGCTCGCCATTGAGCACCTCGGTGCTCTCCATCAGGCCGATATGGGCGGCCGCGGTGTCGCGCACATCCACCGTCATCCAGGGCCGGTAGGCGCCGGTCTGCTCGCAATGGCCCTCGAGCATCTTCATGATCAGTCGCTGCCAGGGGCCGAAATCCTTCTGGTGGGCGGACTGGATCGGCCCGACGTTGTCACCCGGGCAGCAGGTGATGGCATCCCAGCGGCCGCTGGCCTGGGCCGCATCGGAAAAGGCGCGTTCGGCCAGCACCTTGCCCATCGAGTAGCCCTGGCCACGCTCGGGGCTGCGCCTGGGATTGGTCTCGTCGGGAAAGCGGTCCTCATAGAACACCGGCCGGCGCACCACCTCCTGCATGTCGGACTCGGACATCACCGCCGCGATGCTCGAGGTGAGCACCACCCGGGTCACGCTGCCCGAGGCATTGACACTGGCGATCACATGGTCACAGACGAACTTTACATAAGCCTGGTCCTTGTAGTCGGATACATGCGACAGGTGCAGCACGCCGTTGCAGCCCTTGAAGATGTCGTCAAAGCAGCCGGGTTGATCCAGGTCGGCCGCATGCAGGGTCAGTCGCCCGGAGGCAAAGCCAGGCATCGCCTTGAGAAAGGCAGTGCGTTCGGCATCCTCGGGATTGCGCACGCAGGCGCGCACGCGGTAGCCCGCATCGAGCAGTTGCCGTACCACCCAGCCGCCGATGAAGCCGGCGGCGCCGGTCACCGCCACCAGGCCTCGTTTGGGAACAGGGGACATGTCGACTCCTCAGCACGGCACCCGACACGGTGCCCTTGTCCAATGAAAGACGGCCCGAAGGCCGCCTCGCTCAACCGGCCAGCCCGGGCTTGCCGTCGCGCCATTTGGCCGCGAATTCGGCCTCATAGGCCCCTTCCGGGTTCTCGCGCACCATGCTGTCGAGGCGCTGCGCGTCCTCGCCGACCAGGATGCGCCAGCGCCCGGTGCGCACGCCATCGAGGATGATGCCTGCCGCCTGCTCCGCCGTGGTCGGCGCGTTGTCCCGAAAGTCGGTGGCGCGCTTGTGCAGGAACTTGCGCAAGGCCTCGTCGGGCAGGTCCGCCACCGGTGCGCCAGCCTTGACCATGCGGGCGCGCACCGCCGCCAGCTTGTCGGCCGGCAGGTCCTTGACCTCGCCATGGCCCTGGACCACGTTGGTGTTCAGCGCGATCGAGGTCCCGATATGACCGGGCATCACGACCGAGCAGCCGACATGCGGGGCATTCAGGCGCAGGTCGGTGATCAGCGCCTCGGTGAAGCCCTTGACGGCGAACTTGGCGGCGGCATAGGCGGTATGCGGCACGGTCGGCCCGAGGGAGGCCCAGAAGCCATTGACGCTGCTGACGTTGACGATATGCGCCTCGGGCGCCGCCACCAGCAGGGGCATGAAGGCGCGCGCGCCGTAGTACACCCCGAACCAGCATACCCCGAAGGTGCGTTCCCACTCGCTGCGGCTGCCGGCCACAAATCCGCCGCCACCGCCGATGCCGGCATTGTTGATGAGCAGGTGGACATGGTCGGTACCATGCTCGGCCTTGACCGCATCGCGGAAGGCCAGCATCTGCTCTTCCTTGCTGACATCGGCCTGGAAGGTGGTCAGGCGCGTGCCGGCCGGTGCCTTGGCCAGCGCCAGCTGGCGCGTCTCGGCCATGTTCTCGCTCGAGACGTCGCAGGTGGCCACATGCACGCCGGCCGCCGTCAGTTGCAGGCACAGGGCCCGGCCGATACCGGTCCCGCCGCCGGTGACGACGGCAATCTGTCCGGATTTCAGTTGCATGCTCAGCGGCCTTTCCAGTTGGGCGGACGTTTCTCGGCAAAGGCCTTCGGGCCCTCGATGAAATCCTCGCTGTTGCGCAGTCGCGTGACCGACTCGTAGCTGGCTTCCATCGACTCCTGCAGCGAGGCCATCGACAGGCTGCGATAAACCACATCCTTGCTGGCCCGGATCGACAGCGGCGAGCAGGCCAGGATCTGGTTGACCCAGGCCATGGTGCGTGCCATCAGCTGATCATGGGGCACCACCTCGTTGACAAAACCCAGCTCGTAGCCTTCCTGCGCGGACACATGGCGACCGGTGAGGATCATGCCCAGGGCGCGCTTGGAACCAATCTGGCGCGGCAGGCGGTTCAGGCCGCCGGCAAGGGCTGCCAGGCCCACCTTGGGCTCGGGCAACGCAAACCTGGCCTGCTCCGAGGCGATGATCAGGTCGCAGGCCAGCGCGATCTCGAAGCCCCCGCCCATGGCCACGCCATTGACCGCGGCAATCACCGGCTTGGTCAGGTCAAAGCGGGAACTCAGGCCGCCAAAGCCGCGCGGCATCGGCAGGCGTACCCCGCCCTCGGCCTGGTAACGCAGGTCATTGCCGGCGCTGAAGGCCTTGCCTTCGCCGGTGATGACCGCCACCCACATGTCGTCATCGGCAGCGAAGTCATCAAAGACCTGGCCCAGTTCGATGTTGCCGGGTGGATGCAGGGCGTTGAGGCGATCGGGGCGGTTGATCCGCACCGTCATCACATGGTTGGCTTTTTCAACGAGACAGAATTCGGTTTTCATGGATCGATCAGCGCGGTGGCGCTGCCCTTGACGACATCCAAGCCGTCCTGGTTGCGGGTGGTGACGGTCAGGTCGACATAGTGCTTGCCGCCCTCGCTGCGGATCGCCTCGACCACGGCGGTGGCATCGAGCGTGTCACCTGGCCAGACCTGGTTGGTGAAGCGCACGCCATACTTGGTCAGGCGCCCATCGCCGACGTAATCGGTGAGCATGCGACCGGTCATGCCCATGGTGAGCATGCCGTGCGCGAACACCGTCGGGTAGCCAGCGACATCGCGGGTGTACATCTCGTCGCTGTGCAGGGGGTTGTAGTCGCCGCTGGCGCCGGCATACATCACCAGCTGGGTACGCTTGAGGTCCTCGACGACACGCATCGTATGGCTGTCGCCGACCTTGAGCTGACTTGCTTTCAGGGCCATCTTCACTCTCCCTTCTTCTGTTCCACCGGGCGCTCGGTGCGCACGCCCACGCTGCGCGCCGTGACCAGCAACTCGCCGTGCTGGTTGCGGTACTCGGTGATGGTTTCGGTGAACATCAGCTTACCGGCACGGGCGCTTTCCTTTTCCCAGGTCTTGCCGGGAATGCGCGTGCCCTTGAGCACATCGCCGGGCTGGGGATGGCGGTGGTACTCGTAGTGCTGCTCGGCATGCAGGCCGCCACTGGAGGCCGGCTTTTCACCGGGGGCCAGACCGGTGGCACGCTTGCCCGAGCCGAACCAGGCCTGGCCGGGTTTGGGACGCAGGTGGTAATCCGGGTCGAATTGCGCGCTCGATTGCACAAAGGTGGGCGGCGCGATGATGTGGCCCACCTCGGTGGTCCGGGCATGCGCCTCGTCATGGTAAATCGGGTTGTCATCGCCGATGGCGCGGGCAAACATCATGATGTGCCCGGCCTCGACAGGGAAACGGTCCACTGCCATCGCTTCGCTCCTTGGTGAAGCACCGAGGCTAAGTGCTGCGGGCACAAGGCGTCCACCGGCATTTCATTCCCGGGCCCCATGCCGAAAAAGCCGTCTTGCACGGCGCATAATCAGCGCTGTTGCGCGGCCTGGACTGGTTTGTTTGCAGCGCCGCACCCACCCCCGCCAAGAAAGGAAGTTCCCCATGGGCACGATGATCAGTTTCAACCGCCCCGACGGTCAAAGCGTTCAAGGCTATCTGGCCAAGGCCGATCACCCGATCGGCTCGATCGTGGTGATACAGGAATGGTGGGGTCTGAACGACCAGATCAAGGGCGTGGCCGATCGCGCGGCGCAGGCCGGCTTTACCGCCCTGGTACCCGACCTGTACCGTGGCAAGTCGACCGTCGAGGCCGAAGAGGCCCATCACCTGATGACCAACCTGAACTTCGCCGATGCCGCCTCACAGGATGTGCGCGGCGCGGTGCAATACCTGGCCAAAAGTGGCGGCAAGGTCGGTGTCACCGGCTTTTGCATGGGCGGCGCGCTGACCATCCTGACCCTGACCATGGCGCCGGAAGTGGCCGCCGGCGTGGTCTGGTACGGCCTGCCCCCGCTCGAGTATGTCGATGCCAGCAAGATCAAGGTGCCGATGATGGCGCACTGGGCAACCCAGGACCAGGCCTTTGCGATCAGCAGCGTCGATGCCCTCGACGAAAAGCTCAAGGCCGCTGGCGTGAAGTACGAACCTCACCGCTACCTGGCCCAGCATGGCTTTGCCAATGAGACCGCGCAAGGCCCGGGCCGCATTGCCGTCACCCAGTACGATGCCGCCTGGGCCCAGATCGCCTGGGATCGCAGCTTCCGCTTCTTCGGCGCGCACCTGGCCTGAGCATCGCCGCCTTGAACCCGATCAGGGGGTGAAGCCGTCGCTCAGGGTCCCCAGGAAGGCGACCAGGTCGGTCACATCCTGCGGACTCAACCTTGCGGTCGCACCGAAGGGCACGCCGCGAAACAGGTTGCCGCGATATTGCACCGGCAGGTCATTGAAGACCTGCACCTGGCCATTCATGCTGGGATACCAGCGGCCGGGATCCAGATCGCGGGTAGCGTAAAAGCTGACCGCCTCCTGCAGGCTGCCGATGACGCCGTTGTGGAAATAGGGCGCGGTCAGGGCCACATTGCGCAAGGTGGGCACCTTGAACTTGCCACACAGGTCGCTGCGGTTGCTCAGGTCGGTGCGCTTGGGACCACACAGGCCGAGGTCAAAGAAGCTCGCATCCTGGGTCGCGCTGCTCTGGTTGCGCGGCAAGCCCAGGGCGTGATACTGGAAATTCGTGAAAAGGATCTTGCCCGTTGTCGGGTCCGGCCGATCGCTGTGGCAGGAGGCGCAATTGCCTCGCTGCGGATCCCGGAAGATCGCCTGGCCACGGGCCTCCGACGCACTGAAGCTGGCCGTGCCGGCCAGCACCGCATCGAACTTGCTGGTGAACGGCTCATAGTCGGTATCGCCGGCCTGATAGGTCTCCAGGGCCGATTGCATGGCCGCCAGCACCTGCGCATCGGTGGCGTCGGCGGCCACACCGAACTTGAGCCTGAAGTCCGCGTAGTAGCTGGCCGCCTTCAATTTGGCCACCACTGCCGCCTCGCTTTCATTGGCCATCTCGGCCGCATCGAACAGCGGGCCGCGGGCCTGGATGGCGCGGCTATCGGCACGACCGTCCCAGGTAAAGCCGCCAAAGGGCTGCCCCTGCGTGTCGAAGCCGAAGGCACCATTGGCATTCAGGTAATGCAGGGACGGCGAACTGCGCGCGCCCTGCCGATCGAGCAGGGCACCGCCGATCGGCAGAAAGCCCCCCGGCGCATCCGCATGGGCATTGCTCTTGAGATGGCAGCCCGCACAGGCCAGCTTGCCGCTGGCCGAGAGGCTGGCATCATTGAAGATCTGTTCGCCCACGGCGACCTTCTCGGCCAGCGTGACCACGGTGGCCTTTTCACTGGCCGAACTGCTGGTGGAATCACTGCCACAGCCTGCCAGCACCAGCATCATTGCCAGCGCCTGTGCACTCAAGATCCTGCGCATCATTGCCTGAAGTCTCCGTTGGGGTGAAGCCCGACTGTGACGGTGCAAGTGGCAGGAAAGTGGACTGAATTGTGGAGAGGCTGTCCATAGTTACAAGTCTCACCCCGGGTAACATCTGCAGCATTGCCCCCTTGTTCAGTCCGCCTGTCCCTCTTCAGTCCGCCTGTCCCTCCCATGTCGCCTGCCCGAGACCTGACGTCCCCTCCAGGAACCGACTGATGCGCATTCGCCTGGCCACCAAACTGACGCTCCTGCTGATCAGCACGATCCTGGTGGTTCTGGTCGTCATGGGCGCCATCCTGACCTGGAGCCTGCGCAACGGCTTTGGTCACTACCTGAAGATGCAGGACTTCGAACAGCTGCAATCCTTTGTCGCGGTCGCCGCTCGGCAGGCCGAGCGGTTCGGCGAGGAATCCCTGGCCGGCGGACCGGAAGTGCTGGGGCCCTTGCTCGATGCCGCGCTCAGGGATGCGTCGCCCCTGGCCAGCCCGCCCGAAGCCTTCGCAGACGCCAGGCCGCCCGGGCCGCCGCCCCAGCACCGGCCCCCGCACGGCCCCCCGCCCCCCCATGGCCCACCGCCCCCCGATGCTCCCCCGCCCCAACACCGGCCAGGCCCGCCGGGTGGCGACGACTTCAGACCCCCGCCACCACCGCCACTGATGGGTGCTCCGCGCGATGCACCACCGCCTTTCCGGCCACCGCGCGCCGATCCGCATGCCTTCGGGCCGCGACTGGCGCTGTACCGCCCCGATGGCAGCTACCTCGGGGGGCGGCGATTCGCCAACCGCCTGAGCACGATGGAACTGCCGGTGCAGGTCGGCGACAAGGTGGTGGCCATTGCCAGCCTCAAGGACCGGCCGCCAGCGCCCGAGGGTGCGGATGCGCGTTTCCTGCAGCAGCAACTGCGCACCATCGGTCTGACGGCAGCGGCGCTGACGCTGCTGGCCCTGCTGATCGGCCTGGTCAGCGCGCGACGCTTGGTACGAAGGGTCAGCGCGGCCCAGCAGGCCACCCATCAGATCGCCACCGGGCGCTTCAAGGTACGGGTTCCAGTGGAGGGTCAGGACGAACTGGCGGACCTGGCAGGCGATATCAATGCCATGGCCGCCACCCTCGAGAAAAACGAGCGGCAACGGCGGCGCTGGATCGCCGGGCTGTCGCACGAGTTGCGCACGCCGCTGACCGTGCTGCGCGGCGAGATCGAAGCCCTGGCCGATGGCGTTCGGCCCCTGAGCACCGCGGCGGTGGTTTCCCTGCAGGGTGAAGTCACGCGCCTGACCCGGCTGACCGAGGACTTCCATCAGCTGGCCCTGTCCGATGCGCAGGCCCTGCCCTGCCACTTCGAACCCCTCGATCTGGCAGACCTGCTGACACAGACGCGCGAGCGCTTCGCGGGACGAGCCCTGCAGGCCGGACATGACCTGCGCTGCCAACTGGACACGGCAACCCTGGCGCCCGGGGCAAGGCCACACTGGGATGCAGGGCGCCTCGAGCAATTGCTGGGCAACCTGATCGAGAACAGCCTGCGCTACACCGATGCGCCCGGACGCATCGACGTCAGTGTCGCCGGCGTCGATGCACGACACCTTCGCATCCGGGTCAGCGACAGCGCACCCGGCGTCTCGGTCGAAGACCTCTCGCGCCTGTTCGAGCCCCTGTTCCGAGGCGACCCCTCCCGCAGCCGGCTCTCCGGTGGCAGCGGGCTCGGACTGGCCGTGTGCAAGGCGATCGTGCTCAGCCATGCCGGTACCATCGAGGCCCGTCCTTCGCCCCTGGGTGGCGTGCAGATCGACGTGATCCTCCCCCTGGACCCTGAGTCGGTCAGGGAGCAGCCTTCCGAGGAGCCCCTGCGTGACTGATGCCCCACGAAAAATCCTGATCGCCGAGGATGAGGCCAAGATCGCCGCCTTGCTGGCGGACTATCTGCGCAGCAGCGGATTCGATCCGGTCTGCGTCGACAACGGCCAGGAGGCCCTGCACCGACTGCAGGGCGGTGCTTTCAGCGCCCTGCTGCTCGACCTGATGCTGCCGGGCGTCGATGGCATCGAAGTGTGCAGGCAGGTGCGCCAATACTCCAGCCTGCCGATCCTGATGATCACCGCCAGGGTCGAGGAAATCGATCGCCTGCTCGGACTCGAGATCGGTGCCGATGACTACATCTGCAAGCCCTTCAGCCCACGCGAGGTGGTGGCCCGTCTGCGCGCGCAACTGCGGCGTGCCGAGGGTCGCCTGGCCGGCCTGCCAGGTCAACTGACCGCCGCCAGTGGTGGCTTTGCGATCGACGAGGTCGGCAAGCGCGTGTTCTTCGGGGATCAGCCCCTGAACCTGACGCAGGTGGAGTACCGGCTGCTGCGCGCCCTGGTCAGCCAGCCGGGCCGGGTCTTCAGCCGCGACCACCTGCTCGACCATGTCCATATCGACAACCGCGATACCAGCGATCGCGCCGTGGACAGCCACATCAAGAACCTGCGGCGCAAGCTGCAGGGCCTCGTCCCCTCCGGCCACGAATGCATCGGTGCCGTGTATGGGGTGGGCTATCGCTTCGACCCGCCGGAGTGAAGCGGCGGGCCGGCACGCGCCTCAGTCGGCAATCGCCTGATACACCAGGTTGCGGATCATGCCGCGATGCTGGGCCCCCAAAGGCCCGGTGGCATGCGCCATGTAGACCACCACCAGTTGCTCCTTGGGATCGACCCAGAACAGGGTGCCGTAGGCGCCACCCCAGAAGAAGTCACCGGCACTGCCCGAGACCACGGCCATGCCGTTCTGGCCGCGTACCGCAAAGCCCAGCCCGAAGCCATAGCCCTCGGGCAGCACCGGGCTGGTGGTGCGCGCACGCACCGCCGGGCCCAGATGATCGCTGCTCATGTACTCGATGGTCTTGCGCGAGAGCAGGCGCTTGCCCTGGAAGGTGCCGCCATCGAGCAGCATCTGCGCAAAGCGCAGGTAGTCGGGCGCGGTGGACAATGCACAGCCGCCGCCGCACTGGAATTTCATCTTGCGCGGATCGGCATGGAGCACGAACTGGGCTTGCCCGGTGACCGGGTCCTTGGGCAGGGCCAGTGCGTAGCGGCCACGCTCGCTGTCGCGCAGCTCAAAGCGGGTGTCGACCATGCCCAGCGGCTTCCACAGGCGCTCGTCCAGGTAATCGCCCAGCGACTTGCCTGACAGGGCCTCGACGATCAGTCCCAGCACATCGGTGGACAGGCTGTAGTCCCAGACCGTCCCCGGGGCATAGGCCAGCGGCAGCCTGGCCATCTCGGCAATCAACTCGGGACCGTTGAAACTGTAGGCCGCCGCCGACGAGGAGGCTGGCCAAAGCTTGTGCATCGGCGAGTCGCCGCGGCTGGCCGATGCCACGCCCGAGGTGTGGCGCAGAAGGTCCTGGATGGTAGGCGGCCGCGGCGGGGTCACCCGCTCGAAGCCCTCGGGGCTGCCCGGCTTGACCACGCCCAGCTTCATGTTCGCCAGGGCCGGCAGGTGCTTGCCGATCGGATCGGACAGCAGGAGGCGTCCTTCCTCATGCAGCATCATGATCGCCACCGACACCATCGGCTTGGTCATCGAGGCGATCGAAAACACCGCATCGCGCTTCATCGGGTCGCGCTTCGTGGGATCGCGATACCCGATCGCCTCCAGGTAGGCGACCTGCCCCTTGCGGGCGATGGCGATCACCGCGCCGGGCAGGCGGCCGGCATCGACCTCGCGCTGGTAGGCCTGGGTCAGAGCCAGCAGGCGCTGGGGCGACAGGCCCACCCTGTCAGGTGCCGTGACCGGCATGGGTTCAACCTGGGCTCCGGCCAGCGAGCAGGCCAGCAGCAGGCACATGGAAAGCAGATGACGCAATCGGAACATGGAGCACCTCGGGCGGAAAGGGGGATCAGGGCATCGCAGCGGGCATCGCAGCGGGCAGTGCGCCGGACCCATGGCGGACCGTCGCAAGCGCCTGCAGGCGATTGTCACCCCGGGCCGGCGCGCAGCCGTGCTGGCGGTTCAATCCTGTGCCACCACGCTGCTGAGCCATCCCGCTGCTGCGCCATCCCGCTGACCGGACCGCAGGCCTGCGAATCCGCCCGGCCATGCCAAAATGGCAATGCCCCTCCAACACCTGCAGAAAGAGACAAAGCCCATGGACATCAAAGGCAAGGTTGCAATCGTCACCGGCGGCGCCAGCGGCATCGGCCGGGCCGCAGCGCTGCGCTTCGCCCAGGGCGGCGCCCGCGGCGTCGTGGTCGCCGACATCAATGCCGATGCGCTGGCCCCGGTGGCCGAGGCCGTGGGCGGCCTGGCGGTACGCTGCGATGTCAGCAAGGAAGCCGACATCCAGGCCCTGGTGGCGGCGGCGGAAGCCCGGTACGGCCAGGTCGATGTGTACTTCTCCAATGCCGGCATCGGCGGCGGACTGGGCGGCTTCGAAGTCGACGACGCGGTCTGGGAAGCGTGCTGGAAAATCCATGGCATGGCCCACGTCTGGGCCGCCCGCGCCGTGGTGCCCAAGATGGTGGCACGCGGTGGCGGCTACTTCCTGATCACCGCCTCGGCGGCAGGCCTGCTGAACATCGTCGAGACCGCCCCCTATGGCGTCACCAAGCATGCCTCGGTGGCCTTTGCCGAGTGGCTGTCGATCGCCTATGGCCGCCAGGGTGTGAAGGTGTCCTGCCTGTGTCCGCAGGCGGTGCGTACCGGCATGGTGCCCGGCGATGGCGGCTCGGCCGGCGGTGACGGCATCCTGTCAGCCGAACAGGTCGCCGAAGACATCATCCGCGTGATGGGCGAAGAAACCTTCCTGATCCTGCCGCATCCGCAGGTGCTGGAGTACGCCCGCATGAAGACCAACAACTACGACCGCTGGCTCGGTGGCATGCAGAAACTGTACGAGCGCTTTCGCGCCAGCAAGAAGGCCGGCGCGTGAAACCGCTGAGCGCCGAGGACATCGCCCGCTACCATCGTGACGGCATCGTGGTGCCCGACATGGGCTTCTCACCCGATACCGTGCGCGAACTGCAGGCAAAGCTCGACGCATTCCTGACGGCGCAGAACATCACCGATGCCGACTATGTCCCGGACATCATCGACAAGGACCCGAGCTGGCTGCGCTTTGGCGTGATGCCCGAGATCCTCGATGCGGTCGCGCAGCTGATCGGCGAGGACATCATCATCTGGGGCTCGGCCCTGTTCTGCAAGGCCGGCAAGGGTGGCCGCGCCACGCCCTGGCACCAGGATGGCCATTACTGGCCGATCAGGCCGCTGCACACCGTCACCGCCTGGATCGCCATCGACGAGGTCAACGCCGAGAACAGCTGCCTGCGGGTGATTCCGGGGTCGCATCGTGACCGCGTCAGTTATCAGCATGATGTCGACAACAGCGACACCATCGTGCTCAACCAGGTACTCAAGCCGGAATACCTGCAAAGCGCTCCGCCGCGCGACATCGAACTGGCGCCCGGGCGTTTTTCGATCCACGACGTGTACCTGATTCACGGGGCCAACCCGAACAACTCGGGCAAGCGACGCGCCGGCATGGTGTTCCGCTACATGCCGGCCAGTTCGCATTTCGATCGCGACCTGGCAGCCCGCCAGGTGCGCGAGATGGGCGTGCTGGATCTGTCGCGTCGCAAGCTGCACCTGGTGCGCGGCATCGACCGCAGCGGGCGCAACGCGATCAGCGCTTGATCGGGAAGAACGGCACCTGGGTCATAAGCCGGTTTTCCTGGGACTCGAGCATGCCCAGCTTGCCGGATTCGGCCACATAGGCCAGCCATTCGGGATCGGCCCAGAGCGCGGCACGGCGCTTTTCGCGGTCACCCGCGTTTTCATAAACCCAGATGTGCACGTACTCGTTGACGTTGCCGGTCTCGGTGGTCATGAACGCCAGGGGCTGGCCCAGATGACGGGTTTGAGGACCCTTGCCCAGTTGATCATAGAGGGCCAGGTGCCGGTTGAGGCCGCCGACACGGCAGCGATAGGTGCGGACGTCGAGAAGCATGGTGGTCAGAACGGAATGTCGTCATCCATGTCATCGAAATTGGCGGCCGGCTTCTTGGCCGCGCCACCGCCGCCACCACCGGCCGGTGCACGCGCGGGCGCGCCACCGGAGCGGCCACCACCGTAGCCGCCTCCACCGCCACCGCCGCCCATGCCTTCTTCATCGCCGCCGCCGTAGCCACCGCCACCACCGCCGCCGCCCTCACGGCCACCGAGCATCTGCATGGTGTCGCCGACGATTTCGGTGGTGTACTTTTCCTGGCCTTCCTTGTCGGTCCACTTGCGGGTCTTCAGGCGGCCCTCGATATAGACCGGGCGGCCCTTCTTGAGGTATTCACCGGCCACTTCGGCGGTGCGACCGTAGAACACCACGCGGTGCCATTCGGTTTCTTCCTTGCGCTCGCCGCTGGCCTTGTCCTTCCAGTTGGAGGTGGTGGCCACCGACAGATTGGCAATCGCATTGCCGTCCGGGGAATAGCGCACGTCCGGATCGCGGCCGAGATTGCCGATCAGGATGACTTTGTTGACCGATGCCATGTTGGGTTCCTCTGAAAGCTGTATGAACGTGATTGTGCCTCAAGGCCGCTGCCCCGGCCGCGGGCGGCTCAGGCCGGCGTTGCCGCCCGCCAGCGCTTCTGGCCCAGTGCCACCATCGCCCAGGCCGCAAAGGCCACGGTACCGACACCGAACACTGCCACCGACCCGAAGTGCTGGACCAGCCAGCCGCCCAGGCCGGCGCCGACGAACAGCCCGAGCGCCTGCACGGTGTTGTACACGCCCAGCGCCGTTCCCTTGGCCTCGGGTGGCGCCAGCTTGGACACCAGCGAAGGCAGCGTCGCCTCGAGCACATTAAAACCGACAAAGAACAGCAGCAGCAAGAGCGCCATCGGCATTAGGCCGGCAGGCTGAAAGGCAAAGCCGAGTTGCACCAGGGCCAGCAGCACGATGCTGCCAATGAAGGCCGCCTTCATGCGGCCATGGCGCTCGGCCTGGAGGATGATCGGCACCATGCCGACAAAGGACGCCAGCACCACCGGCAGATACACCTGCCAGTGGTCGGGCAGGGCCAGGCGGCCACGATCGACGAGCCAGGCCGGCACCACCACGAACATCGCCATCTGCACCGCATGCAGCACGAAGATCCCCAGATTCAGCCGCATCAGGTCGGCATCGGCCAGCACCCGGGCCAGATCGCCGCCCTGGGCACCGCGCTGCGCCAGATCGCTGCCAGCCGGCGGCGCAGGGACTGCCTGCAAGACGGCAATGCCGGTCAGGGCCAGGGCCGCCATCACATAGAACAGGCCCGACATGCCGATCGAACGGTACAGCAGCGGGGCCACCACCAGGGACAGCGAGAACATCAGCCCGATCGAGCTGCCGATCACCGCCATCGCCTTGGTGCGCTGCGAATCACGCGTGCTGTCGGCGAGCAGCGCCGTGACTGCTGCCGAGATCGCGCCGGCCCCCTGCAGGGCCCGTCCCAGGGTCACGCCCAGCAGGCTGTCGGCCAGGGCGGCCAGCAGCGAGCCCGCCGCAAACAGCAGCAGGCCGATGGTGATGACCTTCTTGCGCCCGAAGCGGTCCGAGGCCATCCCGAAGGGAATCTGCAGCAGGCCCTGGGTCAGCCCATAAATGCCCATCGCCAGGCCCACCAGGAAGGCATCCTCGCCGCCCGGCATCTGGCGGGCATGCAAGGCGAACACCGGCAGGATCAGGAACAGGCCCAGCATGCGCGCCGCAAACAGGAAGCTGAGCGTGACCGTGGCACGGCGCTCGGTAGGCGTCATCGCGCCGCCGGTATCGACCGGGCCAGACGCGGGGGCTGGGCCGCAGGGCGATGCAAGGGCATCGGCGGGTTCAAGCGCAGGGGAGTGGCGGGGCGGGGATTTCATGCGAAGCCCGCTATGGTAGTGGTTTTCCATGCCAGGCCATCTCAGGCCGGTCGGGGCACAGCGGCAAAGGCCGGCCAGAGAGCCCTCATGTAAGCAATTACTCTTGAGGCAAGGGCCCGACCGGGTTCATTGCCGGCCCGGGCGACACCGGTTTGCAAGGCCTTCCGGCCTACCATGGGGCAAGCCACGACCCCAGCCTTTCCGGAAACCCCATGAACGCCTCGCCCGCTTCGCCTGCCTTCAACCCCGCCAACGAGATCACGCCCAGCGCCGGGTTCCGCTATCAGAGCCGCCAGATGGTGGTGGATGTGGCCGAGGAAGACCGTCAGCTGGCGCTGTGCCGCATCGATCCAGCGCTCTACCGAGGTGCGCTCGATCCTTCAGCCTTCATCAGCCTGGCGATTGCGGAAGGGGTGCGCAATGGCATCTCGTCCAATGGCGGCGTGAACATGGTGCAGACCCTGGTGCAGGCGCAGCCGGTGCTGCGGGACGAGACCCTGACGGTGAGCGGCGAAATCCTCGACGTGCAGCCCAGCCCGCGCGGCCGGGTCACCACCAGCGATACCCGCTACCACCGGCCCGACGGCAGCCTGGGCATCCGCTCGCGCCGCACCTCGCTCAAGACCGATCCCACGGTGTATGCCGACCCTGCCCAGCGCGGTGCCGGTGCGCGCCCTGCACCGGTCATCGCCGATGTGTCGACACTCAAGTCCCTGGGCCATTTCACTCTGACACCCGAGGATGTGAAAGCCTACGGCCTGAAAACCACCAACCCGATCCATTTCGACGAAGACGCGGCCCGCCGCGCCGGCTACCGTGCACCGATCATTGGCGGCGGCCATGGCGTGCGCTTTCTGATGGCCGCCTTGTGGAAGCAGTACGCGCCCTGGGCAATCGAGGTCGACATCTATTTCCGCCGCCCCCTGTTCTGGGAAGATGGCTTCGACATCCTGGTGGATGACTCGGCCGACATCTGGCCGGCGATGTGCCTGGCTCGCGAGGGCAAGGTGACGACCGAAATGAAAATCCGGTCCCTGCGCCTCAGGGCTTCCTGAGCAGGTTCAGCTTGCCCAGGGCCTTTTCCTCATCCCGGATGAGTGTCGCTACATAGCTGGCGGTCGCCGCCATCGTGGCCGGCCCGACCGTGCCTGCACCGCCGGCCTTGTTCTCGATGATGATGGGCTGGCCCAGTTGCCTTGAGGCGCCTTCCGCAATGGCACGCAAGGTGACGTCAGTAGGTCCGCCGGCAGACCAGGGGATGATCAGGTGGATGGGGCGGGTGGGGTAGTCCTGGGCCAGCGCTGCAGGTGCGCCCAAGCCGAGGCCCAAGGAGATTCCGGAATCAGCCCAGGATCGCGGGCAGGATCTGGCCGATGGCGCCGGGCAGCAAGGCATCGGCCTCGTCGTCCATGCCGGTGGGCTGGTTGTTGATGATCACCACGCGTGCACCGGCGCGCTTGGCAACCGGCACGGCACCGGCCACCGGGAACACCTGCAGCGTGGAGCCGATCGCGATGAACAGGTCCGCTTCGGCCGCCACCTGCATGGCACGCTCGATCACCTCGGGCACCAGGGCTTGACCAAAAGAGATGGTGTCGCTCTTCTGGATACCGCCGCACTCGGGGCAGGCCGGATCGGCCTCGCCGGCCCGCACCCGGGCCAGCGCCTCCTCGATGGGCGCACGCCGTCCGCAGGACCAGCACATCACGCGGCGTACCGTGCCATGCACCTCGATCACCTTGTCCGGCGCATTGCCGGCCATCTGGTGCAGCTCGTCGATGTTCTGGGTGATCAGGGCATGCAGCTTGCCGCGCCTCTCGAGCGTCACCAGGGCCTGATGTCCGGCATTGGGTCGGGCCTGCCAGACGCTGTTGTTCAGGCGTGCCTGCCAGGCCGCCCGGCGTACCTCGGGATCGGCCAGGTAGTTCTGGATGGTGGACAGTTTTTCGGCGGCCGGGTTGCGCGTCCAGACGCCTTGCGGACCACGGAAATCAGGAATGCCGGAATCGGTGGAGATGCCGGCGCCGGTGAGCACGACGATGCGCCGGGCCTGATCGACCCAGGCGCGCACCTGTTCGATGGCGGGATTTGAATCGGCAGACATGGGGACAAAGCCTGTCAGGTGCGCCGGGGAATGCCCAGCGCCTCGTAGGAATCAGCCCCGTCATCGTAGCGAGCCTGCGCCGCGGCCATGAGGCGGGTGGCATCGCCGCGCCGTGCGAGATTCAGGAAGATCTGGTTCTCGTTGCGGCGCGCCGCTTCGAGCGTCTGGTCGCGTCCCTCGACAAAGCTGCGCTTGCAGGCCGCCAGCGACCATGCAGGCCAGCCAGCGATATGGCTCGCCCAGGCAATCGCCTCCTCGCGCAGGCGATCATCGGGCACCACCTTGTTGATGGCGCCCATCGCCAGCGCCTCGCGCGCGGTGATCGGCCGTCCATCGAGAATCATCTCCAGGCAGCGCGTCGGACCGATCAGACGGGCCAGCCGCGTGGTGCCACCAGCACCAGGAATGATGCCCAGTGCCACCTCGGGCTGACCGTAAGTGGCGGACTCGGCGGCAATGCGCAGATCACAGCCCCAGGACAGCTCGGCACCGCCGCCCCAGGCCTGGCCGTTGTTGGCCGCGATCACGATCATCGGTGAGGTCTCGATGACATCGAAGATCGCGCGCTGCGGAAAGCGCTGGCTCTGCGGCCGGCCTTCGGCGGGCTCCTGGGTGTCGATGATCCACTTCAGGGACCAGTGCGCCAGGAAGTAGCCGGGCCGGTCCGAGGCCAGGACCACCACCTTGCACCTGGCCTGGGCCGCCGCCTGCAAGGCCTCGAGGATCTTGCCGGCCAGGGCCATGTCGCCAAAGTTTCTGGGCGGATTGTCAAAGACGATCAGGCCGACACCGTCGGCAGGATGGGTCAGGGTCGCGCTTGCACTCATGGTTCAGGCCTGCTTCAGGAAGGGGATGGGGGCACGGAATTCACATCCATGGTAGCGCCATCGGTGCAGGCTGTCCCGTCCTGAACCGCATCGCTACGCGCCTCGCGATATCGGGATACAGTCAGCGCCATCTCCTTGCCTTCCCGGCGGCCATGTCCTTTCCGATCGTTCAAGGTCACACCGAAACTGCACGCCACCGCAGCGCCTGGCTGGCCTGCGGCGACCCCTCAGCCCCCTTGGTGATCCTGGTCCATGGCTGGCCAGAGCGTGCCATCAGCTGGCGTCATGCCCTGCGTTTTCTGGCAGCGCAAGGCTATTACGCGGTGGCGCCCGACATGCGCGGCTACGGTGGCTCCTCCTGCTACGCGCGGCATCAGGACTATGCGGTCGAGGAAGCCGTGCTCGACATGCTGGAGCTGCTCGCCGATCTGGGCCGTGAGCGCGCCATCTGGATCGGACATGACTGGGGCTCGCCCGTGGTGTGGGCTTTGGCCAGCCATCATCCCGACAAATGCCAGGCGGTGGCCAGCCTGTGCGTCCCCTACCAGCCGGGTGGCTTCACACTGGACAGCCTGGTGCCGCTGGTCGATCGCAAGATCTACCCGGCCGACACCTTTCCTGCCGGCCAGTGGGAGTACTTCCTGTACTACCGCGAACACTTCGCCAGTGCCCAGGCCTGTCTCGAGGCCGACATTCCCGCCACGGTGAAGGCCCTGTTCCGCAGCGGCAAGCCCGAGTCGATCGGCAAGCCCGCGGTGCTGGCCTATACCCGTCAGCACGGGGGCTGGTTCGGCGGCGCGGCCAAGGCACCTGCCCTGCCGATGGACCCGCGCGTTCTCGACGATGAAAGCCTTGCGGTGTATGTCGAAGGCCTGCGGCGCAATGGCTTTTTCGGACCGGGCTCCTGGTACATGAATGATGAACGCAATGGCGCATTTGCCCGGCGCGCACCCGAGGGTCGACGCCTGCACCTGCCGGTGCTGTTCCTGCATGGCCGCCATGACAGCACCTGCGAGACGGTGCAATCGCAGCTGGCGGCACCGATGCGTGCGCACTGCGCGCAACTGACCGAGGTCATCATCGACAGCGGGCACTGGATGGCCCAGGAAAATCCTCAGGCGGTCCATGCCGCGCTCGCAGCCTGGCTGCCTCACCTGCCTCAATAGGATCACCCATGAAAATCGGCGTATTCGATCACCTGGACGGCGGACACAATGCCCTGGCGGACTACTACGAGGACCGGCTTCGCCTGATCGAGGCCTATGACCGGCACGGCTTTTACTGCTATCACGTGGCCGAGCATCACGCCACGCCGCTGGGCTACGCCCCTTCGCCCTCGGTCTTTCTGTCGGCAGTGGGCCAGCGCACCCGGCACATCCGATTCGGTTCGCTGGTCTACATCCTGCCGCTCTATCACCCACTGCGGCTGGCCGAGGAAATCTGCATGCTCGACCAGATGAGCCGGGGACGCTTCCAGGTCGGCGTGGGGCGGGGCATATCGCCGATCGAACTGGGCTATTTTGCCGCCGACGTGCCGCGCACCCAGGCCCTGTACATGGAAAGCTTCCAGGTGCTGCTCAAGGCCCTGACCCAGGAGCGGGTGAGCCACGAGGGCGAGCACCTCCAGTTCCACGACGTACCCATGGTGCTGCGGCCCTACCAGCAGCCGCACCCGCCCCTGTGGTACGGCGTGGGCGCGCTCGATGGGGTCGACTGGTGTGTGTCGCAGGGGGTGAATGCCGTCATCAATGGCCCCTTCGAGCGGATCCGCCAGATGAGCGACCGCTTCCGCGAACTGTGGGCGCAAAAAGGCGTGCCCGAAGACCGGCAGCAGCTGATGGGTACCGCAAGGCATATCGTCATCGCCGGCAGCGACGCCGAGGCGATCGCCATTGCCGAGCGCGGGTACCTGCTCTGGCTCGAGCGCTTCATCAAGCTGTGGAAGGCGCACGGCATGAGTCCGCCTTTCGGTGCCATGCCGGCCGACTTCAAGACGGCCCTGGGACAGGTGGTGGTGGCCGGCAGCGCCGCCACAGTGCGCGAAACCTTGCTCGACCATCTGCAACGCACCGGCGTCAACTATCTGATGGGACGCTTTGCCTTCGGCGACCTGACCCTCGCCGAATCCACGGAATCGGTGGAACGGTTCGCCGCAGAGGTCATGCCGGCGTTGCTGGCGCGACCGTGATACGCTGACCGCCTCTTTCAACCCGACCGGCCTGGACCTGCCATGAGCACCCCGATCAAGATCGACTTTGTTTCCGATGTGGCCTGCCCCTGGTGCGCCATCGGCCTGGGCGCCCTTGAAAAAGCCATCGAGAATGTCGGGGGCGAGATCGAAGCCGACATCCACTTCCAGCCTTTCCAGCTCAATCCCGACATGCCGCCGGAAGGCCAGGACATCACCGAGCACCTGACCATGAAGTACGGCTCCACCGCCGAGCAGCAGTCGCAGGCCTACGAGATGATCCGTCAGCGCGGCGCCGAGGTGGGCTTCGAATTCCGGCAGGGTGGCCGTCGTCGCACCTGGAACACCTTCGATTGCCATCGGCTGCTGCACTGGGCCGGTGAACTGGGCAACGACGCCCATGGCCACAGCATTCAAGGCCAGATGAAGAAGGAAATGCTCAAGAGCTATTTCACCGAGGGCCGCAACCCGGCGGCGCGCGACGAGCTGCTCGCCATCGTCGAGCGCCTCGGCCTGGATGCAGGCCGTGCCGCCGCCATCCTGGACAGCGACGAGTACAGCGACCAGGTGCGGGCCCGTCAGCGCTTTTATGCCGCCAATGACATCCACGCCGTGCCGGCCATCATCATCAACGAGCGTTACCTGATCTCGGGCGGGCAGCCGGTCGAGGTCTTCGAGCGGGCGCTGCGCAAGATCGCATCCCAGACCGAACAGGCCTGACCCACACGCTCGGGCATCAAACTCTCACCCCACCGGGCGCGAGCCCATCGATAACCCCCTGGAGACCCACCCCATGTTCAGTCACGTGATGCTCGGCGTCAACGATCTCGAGAAATCCAAGAAGTTCTATGACGCGATGCTGGGCGCCATCGGCATCCCCGCAGGCGTGGCCAACAAGAACCGCTACTTCTATCGCAGCCCGACCGGCAACTTCGCGATCACGACACCGATCAATGGTCAGCCCGCCACGCACGGCAATGGCAGCACCCTGGGCTTTGCGGTCAGCTCGCCGGAGCAGGCCGATGCCTTCCACGCAGCGGGCTGCGCCAATGGCGGCGTGACCTGTGAAGATCCCCCGGGCTGGCGCGAAGGCCCGGCTGGCAAGATCTACCTGGCCTACCTGCGCGATCCGGACGGCAACAAGCTGTGCGCGCTGCATCGCCCTCCGAAGGTCTGATACTGCAGGCGGGCGCAGCCTGCGCCCGCCCTACTCTGCCTTCAGGCCCAGCCGCTTGATCACCGGCACCCAGCGCTCGGTCTCATTCCGGATGAGGTTGCCAAATACCTCGGGCGGGCCACCCACCACCGGCACATGCATGCGATCAAAGGCCGCCTTGACCTCGGGCAGGCGTGCCGCCTGATTGAAGACCGCATTGAGCTTCTTCACGATGGCATCGGGCGTCGAGGCCGGCACCAGGAAGCCTGAATAAGCCACCGCCTCGGCCGCCGGAAACCCCAGTTCGCGGAAGGTAGGGACATTCTCGAAGCCGGGCAGGCGTGTCGGATTGGTCACTGCGACCGGACGCAGGTGTCCGCCCTGCACAGCAGCGGTCGTGGTGCCCACCGGATCGATGATCACCCCGACCTGGCCCGCGATCACATCCTGGATGGCGGGGGCGCTGCCGCGATACGCGATATGCACGAACTTCGTGCCGTATTCGACATTGAACATCAGCCCGGACAGGTGCCCGACGGTACCGATACCCGGCGAGGCATAAGGGGTATCGCGCTGGCGTGCCGCGGCCAGCACCTCGGCCAGGGTCTTGTAGGGTTGCTTGGTGCTCACCGACATCACGAAGCCCTGTCCCGAGACCTGCATCACCGGCCGCAAGTCCTTGAGGACATCGTAGGGAAGCCGGGGCATCAGCCCCGGATTAGTGGACATCGGCAGGCTGCCCATCAGGATCGTGTAGCCATCACCCTTGGCCTTCGCAACGGCATCGGTGCCGATCACCGAGCCACCACCGGGCTTGTTGTCCACCACCACCGACTGGCCCAGCAGATCGCCAGCGGCCTTGCCCAGGGTGCGGGCATAGGCATCAGACACACCGCCGGCCGCAGAAGGCACCACGATGCGCAAGGGCCGGTTCGGGAAATCGGACACCTGGGCGGCACCGGTTCGCGGCAAAAGCAGGGGCGCCAGGCCCGCTACCAGCATGTTCCTGCGTGGCAGGTCATGGTTCATCCATCACTCCTTGGGGATCATCGGACCCCGTCATTCAAAGGACTCAACGCCAGTCATCCACCGAAGCAGTCTTCAGGTGACCGAAATCAGTGGCAAACCAGTAGGCATTCTTCTCCCCGCCCACCACCACCACCGAGATGGCCTTGGGGTCGGCAAAGCGCGGAATCATTGCATCGGGCGGCTGGCGATGGAACCTCTCCGGGTCTGCACAAACGATCCCCACCATGGTAGCGGCGAAGCGGCCGTCGCGAGCGTCAGCCTGCCGAAAAAGGAAGGCGTATGCAAATGCATGGGGGGTTGCTAGACTTGCCGCGATGCAAACGATCCCGGATCCGTCTGAACTGCTCGAAGCTGTGTGCACGATCGCCTGGCGTGCCGGCGAGTCGATCATGACCATCTACCGGCGCATGAAGAACGGTGATTTCGGCCTTCAGGGGCTGCCCGTCGCCCTCAAGGACGACGACAGCCCTCTGACGCAAGCCGACCAGGCTGCGCATCAAGTCATCGCTCAGGAATTGCGCACCCTGGATCCGGCCATTGCCGTCGTGTCTGAAGAGGATCCCGCTTCTCACGCGCTGCGTTCGCCACAGGGGACATTCTGGCTGGTGGACCCGCTTGACGGTACCAAGGAGTTTGTTGCCGGCAGCGATGAGTTCACTGTCAACATCGCCCTGGTTCGCGACGGCATCTCGGTGATGGGTGTGGTTTGCGCACCGGCCCTGGGGGAACTGTATGCAGGTGTGATCGGTCAGGGTGCATTCCGGATCCGGAATTCGCTCAAGAGCCCCGTCCATGCCAGCGCAAGCCTTGCTGCAGGGGAAGCGGTCCGAGTCCTGGCCAGCAAGCGCCACATGAATGAAGCCACCCGGGGTTTCATCGAACGCCTGGGTGAGCATCGCTTGATCCAGGCGGGCAGCTCGCTGAAGTTCTGCCGCATCGCGGAAGGCGCAGCGGATGTCTACCCGAGGATGGGACCCACCTGCGAGTGGGATACCGCCGCTGCCCAGGCCGTCGTCGAAGCGGCTGGCGGCCATGTCACTCGCCTCGATGGAACCCGCCTCACCTACGGCAAACCTTCCGTGCTGAACCCCGATTTCGTGGTGAGCAACCTGCCCTTGCACCGCCTTCCGGGATACCGCCCCGGCACCTGAACAGCCGGCACCCGATGCACCGGAAGGCTCGCCGCGGGACTGGCCAGGCTCAATCGACTTTCGCGCCCGAGGCCTTGACCACTGGCCCCCAGCGCCTGACCTCGTCCTGGATCATGGCCCCCATCTGCTCGGGGGTGCCGCCGACGATGTCATAGCCCAGATCGTTCATGCGCTTGATGAACTCCGGCGAGCGTGTCGCCTTCACGCCCTCGGCATTCATCCTGGCAACGATGGCCTTCGGCGTTCCCGCCGGAAAGACCAGCCCGAACCAGGCGGTGGACTCGTAACTGGGCAGTCCGGCCTCCATCATCGTCGGCAGTTCGGGCAGCGAGGCCGAGCGCCGGGAACCGGTCGTGGCCAGGGCGCGCAGCTTGCCGGAGCGGATATGCGGGATCGCCGAGGGAATGTTGTCGAACATCAACTGCACCTGCCCACCCATCAGGTCGGTCAGCGCTGGTGCACTCCCCTTGTAGGGGATGTGTTCGATATCGAGATTGAGCATGTGCTTGAACATCTCGCCGGACAGGTGGATGGTCGAGCCGCTGCCACTCGAAGCATAGGAAATCTTGCCGGGCTGCGAACGGATCAGGGCGATCAACTCGCTGACCGAATTGGCCTTGACGCCGGGGTTGACGACCAGGACATTGGCAAAGGCCCCCAGCACGATCACCGGTGTGAGGTCCTTGTTGGGGTCGTAGCTGAGTTTGGGGTACAGGAAGGGCGTGATGCCATGCAGGCTGCTGGGTGAGACCAGCATCGTGTAGCCATCGGGCGCGGAGCGGGCCACCATCTCGGCCCCCAGGTTGCCACCGGCACCGGGGCGATTCTCGATCACGACCTGCTGCCCGATGGTCTTGCTGATCTCGGCCGCTGCGGCGCGGCCAATGATGTCGGTCGCCCCTCCGGGCGCGTAGGGCACGATCAGGCGGATGGGCTTGTTCGGGTAGGCCTGGGCGCGGGCCTCCGGTGCCAGCAGGAAGCTCAGGCAGTGTAAGGCCGCCAGCAGGGTGGCCACAGATTTCAGTCTCATGAAGACTCCTTGTAGGTGCTCGTCGGTGCCCGACTTGAAGGGATACAGACAATAACCCGGCGCGGGCCACCAAAGGCACCCGCGAACCACAGGACGGCGTGCGCCACGCCAGGCCAGCCTGCAGCTCATTAGAATCAGCACCACACCGCTCGCAAGAGACCTTCCTGCCTGCCTTTGACTGCCTCTGCCTGCCCCTGTCTGCCTCAAGCACCATGACCTTCACCGACGACCAGCTCGCCAGCCTCAACGCCAACCCGCTTTACCATGCCATCGGTATCCATGTGGAGGCGGTCGGCGAAGGCCGCGGCCGGTCCATGCTCAGGCCCGAGGCGGCCGTGTGCTGGCCCACGCAAGGGCGACCGCACGGCGGCATACTGTTCACCCTGCTGGACACCACGATGGCCTTCGCCGCCATCTCCAACGGTGTGGCCGGCACCGGCTGCGCCACGGTCGATTGCAATATCCAGTACACCGCACCTGCCGATCATGGTCCCTTCCTGTGCGAGGTCGACACCACCAGCAAGACCTCCCGAACCGTCTTCATCCGCGGCCAGATCAAGGACCGCAACGGCAGCCTGGTCGCGCTGGCCCAGGCCACCTTCCGCCTGATGCCCCCGCGCCAGCCCTGAACGCGGAACAGCGCGCCGCCCTGACGCGCCGCAAGGGGTACGCTGCCTGCTTCGGTATGGTTTCCCGAAGTCGTCCCGGTCGGGCCACAAGGCTCGCCCCCGGGCTTGCCTGCATCCTCACTCTCATCCATTTGCGAACGCCCCATGAGCCAAGACCTGAAGATCACTGACCTCACGGCCTATGCCACCTCCTTTCCGCTGCCCAAGGACGGCAATGTCCGCCTGGGCATCGGTCGGGCCGTCAAGAAGGACGCGGTGGTGGTCAAGGTCACGACCGCAGGCGGGCTGGTTGGCTGGGGCGAATCACACCATGCACGTGCGCCCTCGACCATCGCCAAGCTGGTCGAGACAACGCTGAAGATGCTGGTGGTAGGCGAAGACGCCAGTGATGTGCAGGGCATCTGGAAAAAAATCTATACCAAGCAACTGGCCAGTCACGGCCTGGGCGCCGGCACGGCCATGGCCATGAGTGGTATCGACATGGCCCTGTGGGACATTCGCGGCAAGGCCACCGGCTGGCCGCTGTACAAGCTGCTGGGCGGGCGCAGCAAGCCCGTGGCCGCCTACGCCGGTGGTATCTCGCTGGGCTTTCAGGATCCGGCCGAACTAGTCGAAGAGGCGCGGGTCCATCTGGCGGCCGGCTACAAGGCCGTCAAGCTGCGTCTGGGCGACAACCCGGGCAATGACATCGCCCGCGTTGCCGCGATCCGCAAGGCCTTCGGCCCCGAGCTCGCGATCCTCACCGACGCCAACATCGGCTACAGCGTCGCCGACGCCCGCGAGGTGATGCCCGCCCTGGACGAGCATCGGGTGGCCTGGCTCGAGGAACCCTTCCCGGCCCACGACTACCGCAGCTACCGTGAAGCCAAGGCCTTCGGTCGGGTGCCGCTGGCCGCCGGCGAGAACCACTACACCCGTTTCGAGTTCTCGCGCCTGATCGACGAGGGCATGGTCACCATCCTGCAGCCGGACCTGTCCAAGACCGGCGGTGTCACCGAGTTCATGAAGATCGCCGCCATGGCCTCGGCCCACAAGCTGCCGGTCCACCCCCATACCTCGATGACCGGCTTGAACATGGCCGCCTCGATCCATGTGCTGGCCGCGCTGGATGATCCGGGCTATTTCGAAGGCGACGTCTCGCGCAACAACCTGTTCCGCGATGTGATGGTCTCCACGCCTTACCGTGTCGACGCGCAAGGCTTCGTGCACCCGCTGGAAGGCCCAGGCCTGGGTCTGGAGGTCGATGAAGACTTTCTCATCAAGCACCCTGTCATCGAAGGACCAAGCTATGTCTGACCCCCTGCTGAAAGCCCGCCGCCTGATCGCGGCAACCCTGGGCCTCATCACCGGCCTGGCTGCACTGGGCCACGCCGGGCACGCCGCCGCGCAGGCCTTTCCCTCGCGGCCGATCCGCATCATCGTGCCCTTCACGCCGGGGGCGTTCAATGACACCCTTGGCCGCACCCTGGCCGGAGAATTCGCCAAGGGCTTTGCGCCGGGCTCGCTGGTCGAGAACCGCCCCGGAGGCGGTACGGTCATCGGCACCGATCTGGTCATGCGCGCCCCACCCGATGGCCACACCCTGCTGGTGGTGGCCTTTCCCTTTGCGCTGATCAACAGCATCCACGCCCAGGCCAGGATCGATGTCACGCGGGACTTTGCAGCGGTCACCTATGTCGGTGCCACTGCCAATCTGCTCGTGGTCAATCCGAATTCACCCTACAAGTCGGTCAAGGATGTGATCGCCGCCGCCAAGGCCCGACCGGGTGCAATCCCCTATGCATCAACCGGCAATGGTTCGTCCAACCACCTGTCGATGGAGTTGTTCAAGATGATGGCCGGGGTCAACCTGAACCATATCCCCTACAAGGGCAGCGCACCGGCCGTCACCGACCTGATCGGTGGTCAGGTGGAAGCCTTGTTCGACAACGTCCCCAATGTGCTCAGCCATGTGAAGGCGGGACGGTTGCGGGCCCTGGCCGTGTCCTCGCCCAAACGCTCTGCGCTGGTCCCCGATCTGCCCACGGTTGATGAAGCCGGCGTGCCGGGCTACCGGATGCAGGTCTGGTTCGGTGTGGTCGCGCCGGCCGCCACACCCAAGGAGGTGATCGCCCGGCTCAACACCGAGATCAACCGCATCATCGCCCTGCCGGAAATCCGCGAACGCTTCGCGCAGGCCGGTGTCGAAGTGGTCGGCGGTTCGCCGGAATCCTTTGCCAGCCTCATCAAGGAGCAGGTGGACACCTGGGGCAAGGTCGTGCGCGAGGCCAATATCAAGGCCGACTGAGTCAAGGCGGACTGAAGGGGCGGTTGGCTGTTCCGGCCCCGCCGCAAGGCGGTAAAGATTCAGGCCGGCAACTCGTCGCAGGCAACAAACTGTGCCCACTTCTGTGCCGCATCGGGCAGGCCGCTGACCGCCTGCTCGATCGCAGCCCGCGTCTGGGCCCGCGTGTGCTCCACCGTGGTCACCGAGTGCCAGTGCACGAAGCCCTGCCACAGGGGGTCGAGCAAGTCCTTGCCGGCGACGCGTCCCCCATCAAGGGTCTTGAAGGTGAAGCTGCGCAATTCCGAGACGGCCGTCTGCAGGTAGGCCACATGGATCGCCTCATCGGTGCGGATACGCTCGACCATCAGCGCTGCCTGCTCGGCCGCTTCGCGGCGGTCTGCAAACAGGGTCGGCTCGCGCAGCACGCGGGTACAGAAGCTGAAGAAAGCCTCGGCGCGGATCTCGATCATCAGCACGTTCATCATCATGATGATGAGCGGTTCGAACTGGGGGGCGATCTGCGGCAGCAGGCGACCGGTCTGCGGGCGGGCCAGGGACGGCGGCACTTCCGGCATCGGGTAGGCATCCTTTCCGAAGACCAGGTCACGGGCGGCAAACCACATCGTGTCATGGCCCCCCTTGCCCGAGCCAGGCACTCCGCCCTCATCGAAGCCATGAGCCTTGAGCAGTCCCTTGCCAAGATGGCCGACCGTGGTATCGCTGATGTCTTCCTCGATCAGTTGCTGGAAATCAGGCGCCACGATCTGGCTCAGCGCCAGTCCCCTTGCCTCGACCACGCCGGTCACGGTCAACGAGTTCCACAAGGTCTGGCCCAGGCCCCAGCCCAGCAGGAGCTTTTGCTGCTCAAAGCTGGGGAAATTGCCGCGCGACAGCAAGCGGGTGGTGGCATCGATCAGGGGCCAGCCACGCGCCTGCAAGGCCTTCTGCCATTCGAGCACGGCGGGCCAGCGATGCAGGGTCCGCGGCGAGTGATAAAGGCCCTGCATGTCAAAGCCGCCATGCATCACATGCCCCGCCTGCTCATGGGGTCGAACATAGGCATGATCAGCAAAGAGCTCGGCTTCAGAGTAGTTCAGGTGGGGCATCGGGAAGATCCGGAGAGGTGGGGTTTGGTAGCAGCAAAAGATACAGGCTCAGGGGCGCAACCAGGCCTGAGTCCTTTCAGCCATGAAGGTGACAGGCGATCCAGCGTCCGCCCGCCAATGGCTGCGGCACCGGCGCCTCCTGTCGGCAGCGCGCCGTGGCCTGGGGGCAGCGGGGATGAAACGTGCAGCCGCCCGGGGGATTGAGCGGGCTGGGGATCTCGCCCTGCAGGATCTGCGGGGCGCGGGTTTTCTCGTAGGCCCGGTCAGTGCCGGGAATCGCATCGAGCAGCAGTTGCGTATAGGGATGCAGGGGCCGTTCGTACAGATCCTGCTTGCCCGCCACCTCGACGATGCGCCCCAGATACATGACCGCAATCCGATCCGACAGGTGCCGCACCACGGCAAGGTCGTGGGACACGAACAGATAGGCCAGGCCCAGCCGGGCACGCAAGTCCTCCAACAGGTTGACGATCTGGGCCTGGATCGACACATCGAGCGAGGACACCGGCTCATCACAGACCAGCAGTTGCGGCTGGGCGGCGAGGGCGCGTGCGATGCCGACGCGCTGGCGCTGGCCGCCACTGAACTCGTGCGGGAAGCGGTTGGCGGTATTGGGGCTCAGGCCGACCATCGCGAACAGTTCGGCGACCCGGGCGGGGATTTCGTGGGGCTGGGCCAGACCGTGCACCCGCATCGGCTCGGCAACCGCCTGACCAACGGTCAGTCGCGGGTTGAGCGAGCTGAAGGGGTCCTGGAACACCATCTGCATGCGGCGGCGGTAGGGTCGCAGCTGCGCCTCGGACAGGGTGCACAGGTCCACGCCCTCGAACTCGACGCGGCCACCGCTGGGTCGCACCAATTGCAGGACAGCACGACCCAGGGTCGACTTGCCGCAACCGCTTTCGCCCACCAGGCCGACGGTTTCGCCTGCGGCCACCTCGAGGTTGACGCCATCGACCGCGCGCAGCGACTTGCCAGCGCTCCAGAACTGACCCTTGACGCTGCGCCGGAAGGTGACGCGAAGATCGGTGACCTTCAGCATGCGGCCTCCGCAGATGCTTCGGCGGCACCGTCCTGTGCCAGCCAGCACACCACCCGGTGCGAGGCACCGACCTGCACCTGCGGCGGCGACTGCTCGCGACAACGCGGCTGGGCCTGCGGGCAGCGCGGGTGAAAGCTGCACCCTCCCGGGCGGTTCAAGGCATCGAAGGGCTGGCCACTGATGGGCACCAGGCGTTCGCCCAACGGCTGAGTCAGGCTGGGAACCGATTGCAGCAGACCGCGCGTATAGGGATGGGCTGGCGCCGCGTACAAGGCGTCGGCATCGGCCGACTCGACGATCTGGCCGCCATACATGACATTGACGCGATCGGCATAGCGCGCCACCACGCCCAGATTGTGCGTGATCAGCAGCACGCCGGTGGCATCGGCCTTGGCGGCGCTGCGCAGCAGCTCGATGATCTGGGCCTGCACCGTGACATCGAGTGCGGTGGTGGGCTCGTCAGCGATGATCAGGCGCGGCGAACAGGCCATCGCCGTCGCGATCATCACGCGCTGGCGCATGCCCCCGCTGAACTGGTGGGGATAGTCGTGCAGGCGGGCCTGCGGGTCCGGGATGTTGACCCGCGCCAGCAGCTGGCCGGCCCGCTGCCAGGCTTCGGCCTTGCCGGCCAGCCCGTGCTGGAGCATCGGCTCGGCGACCTGGTCGCCAATGCGCTGAACCGGGTTCAGGCTCGACATGGGCTCCTGGAACACCATGGCAATGCGATTGCCCCGTACCTGGCGGATGCGGGCCTCGCTCACCGCCAGCAGGTCCTCGTTCTCGAACAGGATTTGACCGCCGGGCACACGGCCGGGCGCCGCAATCAGGCGCAACACCGCATGGGCTGTGGCGCTCTTGCCGCAGCCGCTTTCCCCGACCAGCGCAACGATCTCGCCGGCACCGACGTCAAAAGAGATGTCGTCCACCGCATGGACCACGCCACGGCGCGTCGGATACTCGACCCTCAGCCCCTTGACCTGCAGCACCGGCGATGCGGGGCTCATCGGCCCACCCTCGGATCGAGCAGGTCGCGCAGGCCATCGCCGATGTAATTGAAGGACAGCACCGCCAGGGTGATCATCAGCCCCGAGGAAAAGGCGATCATGGGCGCGGCCTCGAGCAGCCTGAAGCCGGTCTGCAATTCGCGACCCCAGCTGGCGGTCGGCGGCTGCGCGCCGACTCCCAGGAAGGAAGCCCCGGCCTCGACCAGGATGGCATTGCCCGCGGTCAGCGAGGCTGCCACGATCAGCGGCGTCAGCACATTGGGCAGGACATGCCGCAACAGGATGCGCGCGCGCGACATGCCGATGGCCCGCGCCGCCTCGATGTATTGCAACTCCCGCACCACCAGGACCTGGCCGCGGGTGATGCGGGCAAAGCCGGTCCAGCCGAACACCGCAAAGGACAGGATCACATTGTGGATGCCCGGGCCGATCAGGGCCGACATCACCAGGGTAAAGACCAGGGCCGGAAAGCAGATGAAGGCGTCTGCGGTGCGCATCAGCAAGGCATCGA
>JAPOKJ010000067.1 GCA_029977705.1 Burkholderiales bacterium
GCCGACGTTTGACGAGAACAGCGCTTCCTCGCTGTGCTACACCTCGGGGACCACCGGCAACCCCAAGGGCGTGCTGTACAGCCATCGCTCGACCATCCTGCACACCTATGCGGCGGTGATGCCCGATGTGCTCAATTGCGGCTCCACCGATGTGATCCTGCCGGTGGTGCCGATGTTCCATGCCAATGCCTGGGGCCTGATCTATGCCGCCTGCATGGTCGGTGCCAAGATGGTCTATCCCGGCGCGGCGCTCGATGGCAAGTCGATCTACGAATTGTTCGAGAGCGAGAAGGTCACCTTCTCGGGCGGCGTGCCCACGGTGTGGCAGGGGCTGCTGGCCTATACCGATGCCAACAACCTGAAGTTCTCGACCATGAAGCGCACTGTGATCGGGGGCTCGGCCTGCCCGCTGGCGATGATCGAGAAGTTCGACAAGGAATACGGCGTGCGCGTGATCCAGGGCTGGGGCATGACCGAGATGAGCCCGCTCGGCACGGTCAGCAGCTTCAAGACCGACCCGTCGACGATGAGCAAGCCGGAGCAGTATGCGATCCAGGCCACGCAGGGCCGTCTGGTCTTCGGTGTCGAGATGAAGATCATCGATGGCGATGGCAAGTCGCTGCCCTGGGACGGCGAGGCCAGCGGCGACCTGCTGGTACGCGGTCCCTGGATCGTGTCCAACTATGTGAAGAGCGAGGGCGGTGATCCGCTGGTCGATGGCTGGTTCCCCACCGGCGATGTCGCCAAGATCCGGCCCGATGGCTACATGCAGATCACCGATCGCAGCAAGGATGTGATCAAGTCAGGGGGCGAGTGGATCGGCTCGATCGATCTGGAGAACATCGCGATGGCCCATCCGGCCGTGGCGATGGCCGCCTGCATTGCGGCCAAGCATCCGAAGTGGGACGAGCGGCCGCTCATCGTCGTGGTGAAGAAGCCCGGCATGGAGGTCACCCGCGACGAGCTGATCAAGTTCTACGACGGTCGCATCGCCAAGTGGTGGACACCCGATGATGTGGTCTTCGTCGATGCGATTCCGCTCGGCGCCACCGGCAAGATGCAGAAAAACAAGCTGCGCGAGCAGTTCAAGGACCACGTCCTGCCGACGGCCTGAAGCCTCAGCAGATCCAGCCGCCGTCGACCTGGTAGCCGCTGCCGGTCACAAAGGACGCATCGTCCGAGCACAGGAAGGCCATGACGGCGGCCACTTCCTCTGGCTCGCCGTAGCGGCCCACCGGAATCCGCCCGACGATGCGCTCGCGGTTCTGGGGGGCGGCGGCAGGGTTCAGGCCCTGCTCGAGCAACTGGCCCATCGGGGTGTCGATCGGGGCCGGGCAGACCGCATTGACGCGGATCTTGTGCGCGGCCAGCTCGGCGGCTGCCGAGCGGGTCAGGCCCATCACCGCATGCTTGCTGGTCGAGTAGGCCAGCAGGCCGGCGCTGCCGCGCAGGCCGGCAACCGAGGCGGTGTTGACGATGGCACCACCTCCATTCTTGACCATCTGCCGCGCCACCTGTTGCAGGCCCAGCCAGGCGCCCTTCACGTTGACGGCCATCACCTGGTCGAACAATTCCTCGCTGCTGTCGAGAAAGGGCGTGATCTTGCCCAGGATGCCGGCATTGTTCAGGAACACGTCGATGCGGCCCCAGCGAGCGACGGCGGCCTGGACATAGCCTTCCACGTCGGCGCGGCGGGTGACATCGGCTTCGACGGCCAGTGCCTGCCCGCCAGCCCGGATGATGGCCTCGGCGCAGGCCTTGACCTCGCTGCCGGGCAGGTCGACCACCACCAGACGGGCGCCCTCCGAGGCAAAGCGCAGCGCGGCAGCGCGGCCGATGCCGCGGGCGGCGCCGGTGATGACAACGACCTTGTCCTTGAAACGGGCCTGCATGAAGATTCTCCGGAAGATGGGCAATGCCGCAGTCTAGTCCCGGGGACCCGCCCTTGTCGCGACCCGTGCCATCGGTCCGGGATCGTGGCCTGCCAGCTGTCGCGGGCTCAGGCGCGCAGATCGATCAGCCGGCCCGGGCCATGCTCGGCGGCTGCATCGGTGTCGTCCTGCAAGGCCTGCTGGACGCGGATCAACAGGGCCAGCAGGTCGGCATCCTCCGGCTGGAAGGCTGCCTGCCCGGATGTGTCGCGCACAACGCTTCGCTTGCGTGGCAACGGTAGCGCGGGTGGCAGGATCATGCCGGGTGGCAGGGCTGGCGCGGGCATCAGGTCCGCCAGCGCCGGCGCCAGTCGCGCGAAGGCCTGACGCAGCGCTGCAGAGGCCGGGGCGCTCTCCATCTCGAGCACCAGTGCCTTCAAGGCCTGCGAGAAGGCATCGCGTGGCGCCTGGGAAGTGGCATCCGCACGGGCAGGAGCTGACTGGCTGTCAGACCCCGCACCGGCCTCATGGCGCGGCAGCGCCGGTGGCGGGATGTCGGCCCGCGTCACGCGGATCAGGGCCTGCATGAAGTGGTCCAGGGCATCGGCCTGCATCGGGCTCAGGGGGGCAGCGAACAGGCCCTCGTACAGGGAGCCGTGGCCGGCGGGCAGGTCCGGTGCCTGGTCCAGAGCCTGTTGCAAGGCCTGCGTGAGCGGCGCTTCCCGAGCCGGTACCGTGTTGCCGCCAGCCACTGCCCCTTGGCTGTTGCGGGCCGTACCGTGCAACAGGCGGTCGATGCGTTGCACCCATTCGGGTGAGCGCAGCGGGTTCAGGGGCGGGATCAGGTCGGCAGGCATGGCTTTTCGCCTTGATAGCAGCGCGGGACAGGCGTCGATCGCCGGAAAAGCGCCGCTTTTCCCGACAATGGTCCGCACGGCCCGGTGCCGGCCCTGGCAGCCAGTAGAATGGGCTTTTGTCCGGAGGCAAGGCCGTGATCATTGTCCACCACCTGAATGATTCGCGCTCGCAGCGCGTGCTGTGGCTGCTCGAGGAACTCGGCCTGCCCTACGAGATCCGGCATCACCAGCGCAATGCCGTCACCCGACTGGCGCCGCCCGAACTGCTCGAGGTGCATCCCCTGGGCAAGTCGCCGGTGATCACCGATGGACCGCGCACTGTGTTCGAGTCGGGTGCCATCGTCGATTACATCATCCGTCGCCATGGCGGCGGGCGCCTGCAGCCTTCCGCGGATCAGCCGGCGTATGACGAGTACCAGCAGTGGCTGCACTACTCGGAAGGCTCGGCGATGCTGCCCCTGATGCTGCGTCTGTACGTCGGGCGCCTGGGCGAGGCGGGGGCGCCGCTGCAGCCGCGCATCTCCAGCGAACTGGCCAATCATCTGGGCTTTGTGGACCGCAGGCTGGCCGATCGCGAATGGATCATGGGCGACACCTTCAGCGGTGCCGACATCCAGATGAGCTTCGTTGGCGAAGCTGCCCGCGACCTGCGCAAGCAGTATCCGCACCTGGATGCCTGGGTGCGCCGTTTCCAGGCGCGTCCAGCCTACCAGCGCGCCCTCGAGCGAGGTGGCCCTTACGCCCTGGCGGCGTCCTGATCGCAGCGCACGACGAACTTACCCTGCCATGAAATTTCATCAGATGCTGCCCTGCCTGGTCGTTGCGCATGCAGACCAGGCCATCGATTTTTACCGCAAGGTGTTCGGGGCATCCGAAAAATTCAGGCTGCTGGGGGCGAGCGATGCCATCGTCCAGGTTGAACTGGCGATCGGCTTCCATACCCTGCTGCTGGCGAGCGAGGATCCTGCGCTCGGTCTGCGTGCGCCTTCCACCGACGGTGCGGCGCCCTTCACGCTGTTCCTGCAGGTCGATGATGTCGAGGCCTTGGTGCGCAAGGCGCGCGAGGCCGACGCCCGCATCGTCAATGAACCCGCGCAGCAGTTCAACGGCGAGCGGGCCGCCGTGTTGATCGATCCGGCCGGGCATCGCTGGCGCATCAGCCAGGAGATCGAAGAGATCTCTGCCGAGGAAGTGCAGCGTCGCTACACGGCCTCCATCCAGACGGGCTGAAGCGGTGCCGCTGATCGTGCAGGCCCCTGGGTTCGGCCGGTGCTGTCGCGCCTGAGCTGGGTCAAAAAACGAGGTGCGCGGCCCGCGCTCGCAACGCCCTCGCTATGATGGATTCTCCAGACCAATGGGGGCCGACCCCCGACACAGGAGACTCCATGAAGCACTTCGATGATCGTCGTCATGCCCTGAAAGCCCTGACGGCCGGGCTCGCCCTTTCGGGCTTGCCCACTGCGGCCCGTGCCCAGAAGAAATACGGACCGGGCGTCAGTGACACTGAAATCAAGATCGGCCAGACCCTGCCCTACAGTGGTCCGGCCTCGGCCTATGGCCAGCTCGGCCGCGCACAGGCGGCCTATTTCAAGTCCCTGAACGATCGCGGTGGCATCAATGGCCGCAAGATCAACTTCATCAGCCTCGACGATGGCTTCAGTCCGCCCAAGGTGGTCGAGCAGACCCGCAAGCTGGTCGAGCAGGACGAGGTGGCCTTCATCTTCGGCACGCTGGGTACACCGCTGAACCTGGCGATCCGTCAGTACCTGAATGCGCGCAAGGTGCCGCAGCTGTTCATCGCTGCAGGCTCGGCCCGGTTTGCCGATCCGGCGGGGTTTCCCTGGACCATGGGCTGGCAGCCAACGCTGCGCGGTGAGGCCCTATTTTATGCCCGCAATGTGCTGGCGACCAAGCCTGCGGCAAAGATCGGTGCCCTGTTCCAGGACGATGATTTCGGCAAGGAAATGGTCGCGGGCCTGAAGGAAGGTCTTGGCGACAAGGCGGCCCTGCTGGTCAGTGCCGAAAGCTTCCAGGCCACCGATCCGACCATCGACTCGCAGATGGTCAGCATGAAGGCCTCAGGTGCCGACACGGTCATGCTGTTCACCTATTCCAAGCAGGCCGCCCAGGCCATCCGCAAGATCTCGGAACTGGGATGGAAGCCCGACATCTACCTGCACCTGGGCTCGGCATCGATCGGCGCCACCTTGCAACCCGCAGGGCTGGAACGTTCTGTGGGGGTGATGTCGGCCGGTTTCATCAAGGATCCGACCGATCCGCAGTGGAGCAAGGATCCGGAGCTGGCGCCGTTCTTTGAGTGGGCCAAGAAATACATGCCGGATGCCAACATGGCGGACAGCCTGAACATCGCGGGCTACTCCTATGCCCAGACCATCGAGCAGGTGCTGCGCCAGTGCGGCAATGACCTGACGCGCGAGAACATCATGAAGCAGGCGGCCAGCTTGAAGGACCTGCGCCTTGGCGCCTTGCTCCCTGGCAGCCTGATCAACACCAGCGCGACCGACTACCGGGTGGTCGAGCACATGGTGCTGCAGCGCTTTGATGGCCGCGTCTGGCAGTTGAGCAAGTAGGCGGCGCGCTCAGCGATAAAGCTGGATATTGAATCCCTCGTCCGGGGCGGGGGGCACGAACAGTGCGGTGATCGCTTCGAACTCGGCTTCGGTCATCCGCTTCGAGCCCTCCGGCAATTCCCGGTTGCGGCGCGCCAGTTGCTCGAGGCAGCGCGTGTTGGGCGTGTCCACGAAGTGCAGGACATGTTCAGCCGAGGCCGCTTCGAAAAGGCTGCGCAGCCACAGGCGGGTGGCAGGGATGTTGGCTGGAAAGTCCATCACCACCGACAGCCCGGCGCGCAGCAGGTCCTGGACATGGGGTCCGACCACGGTTTTCAGGCGGGCCGCGTACTTGCGGTAGTCCTCGAAGGTCTCGATCTCCTGGCCGAACAGGCGTTGCAGCCAGAGATCCTCGGCGATCAGCACGGCCTGATGTTCGCTGGCCAGGCGTCGTGCCAGGGTGGTCTTTCCGGCGGCCATCTTGCCGCACATCAGATGCAGGGTGGGTCTTGTCATGGTGTCAGTGTGCTGCGCCACCATACCATTGGGCAAGCCGTTGCTGCAGGTGGCGGGCGAGCGCTTCACCGGCGGGTGTCAGGGGCCGCTCCTGGCTCTGATAAAGGCCGACCCGGCGCATCCCCTCCGGCTCGGTGACCCGCCTCATCACCAGCCCCATGCTGCGTGCCAGCACGCCGACATACGCGGGCGCCAGGGTGGCCGCCATACCTTGCGCCGACAGGCCCAGGGCGGTGGAGATATGATCGACGACATCGATCGGGATGATGCGTTGTGACTCGGGCGTCGAGGCCTGCATCTGCGCGACGCTGCCCTCATGGTCACGCCCGGCAGCAATCAGTGCGTGGCCGCGCAGGTCGCTCCAGCGCAGGCCGCGCTTGCGCGCCAGCGCATGACCCGGGGCGCACCACAGCACCCAGGGACAGTCGAACAGCGGAATCCAGCGCACGCGCGCATCGACGGGTCGATCGGGCCCGACCGCCAGGTCGACCTGGCCTTCGAGCAGGCCCTCGATCAGGCGGTCGACGGCCACATCCCGGATGCGTACCGATACGCGGGGGTGCTGGCGTGCATAGTCGTGCAGGATGCCGGGCAGGGCCCAGCCCGCGAGCACCTGGGGCGCACCGACGCGCAGCAGGCCGGTGCCTCGCGCGCGCAGGTCCTGTGCCGAGGACTCGGCCTGGCGCACCTGGCGCAGCAGTGGCGCGGTCTGTTCGATGAACTCGCGTCCGGCGGCCGACAAGGCCACGCGCCGGGTGGTGCGGTCGAAAAGGCGCAGGCCGATGGCCGATTCGAGATCGGCCACCAGTTGGCTGACGGCCTGTGCCGTCATGCCCAGGCGCTTGCCGGCAGCGGCAAACCCGTGCAGGTCGGCAACCGCACCAAAGGCTTCGAGCTGGCGCAGGGTGAAGCGGGTCAGGGCCATGATCAGTCTGATTGTAAAGACAAGCTTTCGAATGCACAAAGGAAGTTTGCTTGTCTTGGGAGGCTTCTGCCGCGACACTTGCGAGCCCCTCGTACCCCGCAACCGCCCCGCGCATCTTCGAGACGCCATGACATCGTCCCCTCTGAACATCGCCGGTCATCCGGTCTCGCCTGATCACTTCATCAACGGCGCCCGCGTGGGCTCGGCCCAGTGCTTTGAGGTCTTCTCGCCGATCGACCAGCAGCTGCTCGGACGCGTGGCCGAGGGCGGCGCTGCCGATTGCGAGGCGGCCGTGCAGGCCGCGCAGGCCGCCTTTCCGGCCTGGTCGGCCCTGGGCGCCGCCCGACGCAAGCCCTTCCTGGACCGGCTGGCCGAGGAGATCGGCAAGCGGGCAGAGGCCTTCTGCGTGGTGGAGAGCAACGATGCGGGCGTGCTGCTGTCGCGGATGCGCCATGGGGTGGTACCGCGCGCGATGCTCAACATCAGCTTCTTTGCCGAGCACGCCCTGGGCCTGCAGGAGCGCCCGATCGAGACCGAGCAGGCGCACCACCGTGTCCGGCATGATCCGGCCGGCGTGGTGCTGATCATCACGCCCTGGAATGCGCCGCTGATGCTCACCACCTGGAAGCTGGGTCCGGCCCTGGCCGCGGGCAATACCGTCATCATCAAGCCGCCGGAGTGGGCGCCGCTGACCTGCTCACTGCTGGCCGATTGCGTCGCTGCCGCCGGCCTTCCGCCCGGCGTGGTCAATATCGTGCAGGGCAGCGGTGCGGGTCCTGGTGCCCGGCTGGTGGCGGATCCGCGCCTGGCGCGCATCTCTTTCACCGGTTCGGTGGCCACTGCCCGGTTGATCGCGCAGGCGGCCGGTGCCAACCTCGTGCCCTGCAGCCTCGAGCTGGGCGGCAAGAGCCCCTTCATCGTGCTCGAGGATGCCGACCTGGACAATGCCGCCGCCACAGCCGCGCTGATGTACCGCAATGCCGGCCAGGTCTGCCTGGCGGGCACGCGGCTGCTGGTGCATGAGCGCGTGCTGACGCGCTTCAAGGAAGTGATGCGCGGCTTCGTCGACAAGCTCACTATCGGCGATCCGCGCGACGAGGCCACCGAAATCGGGCCGATCATCCATCCGCGCCAGCTCGAGCGCGTCAAGGGTTTCGTCGAGCGGGCCCGGCAGGCGGGGGCCACCATCGAGTGGGGCGGCGCGCCCCATCCCTTCGGCGCCCAGTACTACCAACCCACGCTGCTCAGCGGCGTCGCCCAGGATTCGGAGATCGTGCAACAGGAGGTCTTCGGCCCCGTTCTCACCCTGCAAGGCTTCAGCACCGACGAACAGGTGGTGCAGATGGCCAATGGCACCGACTATGGCCTGGGCGGGGTCTGCTATGGCGAGACCGCCCATGCCACCGCGATCGCCGATCAGGTGCGCACCGGTTTCATCTGGGTCAACAGCTTCGGCATCCGCGATCTGGCTGCGCCCTTCGGCGGGATCAAGCGCAGCGGGATCGGGCGCGAGGGGGGCGACTGGAGCTTCGAATTCTTTTGTGACGTCAAGGACGTCGTCGTGCCGAAGAAGCCGTTCAAGGCCAGCTTCAGCCATCGTTGATTTCCCAGCAAGGAGCCACTCTCATGGGACAAGTTGTCGGCGCGGCCATGGTGTCGCATCATCCGGGCCTGATGCAGTGCGAGGAATTCCGCGTGCTGCAGGGAGCGGGCAGTGATTCGGACCTCATTCCCGGATATGCCCGGCTTCGCGAGCGCATCCTGGCGGCCAAGCCCGATGTGGTGATGATCTTCGATTCGCACTGGTTCACCACCGGCTACCACCTGATCGATGGCGGCATGGCCTACAAGGGCACCTATATCTCCGACGAGATGCCCTGGTACCTGCATGGCGTCCCCTACGACTATCGCGGGCATCCCGAGCTGGCCTTCGCGATCGAGGCAGTGGCTCGCGAGCGCGGCGTGCGCAGCAAGGCGATCGCGCATCCCGACCTGGGCCGGCACTATGCCACCCTCAACCCGCTCAAGCAGATGCGGCTGGAGGGCTTTCCGGTCGTCACGGTCAGTTCCTGCCAGAATTGCCAGCCCCGGCATTTTCTCGAGAGCGGCGCCGTGATCGGCGAGGCTATCGCGCGCAGTGATCTGCGTGTGGTGATGCTGGCCTCGGGCGCCTTGAGCCACCGCTTCAACGAGATCGACTGGGTGCCGAACCATCCGCGCATCTTTCATGAAAGCAATGTGTCCCGCCCCGACAATGTCGAAAGCGACAAACGTGCCATCGCCCGTTTCGAGGCCGGCCGTCATGACCAGATCCTGGCCGACTGGGATGACGATTACCGCAAGCGTCCCTGGGAGGCCTTTGGTGCCCATTACCTGCAGATGGTCGGTGCCCTGGGCGGGGCTGCATGTCGTGCCCGTGGCACGCCCCTGTCGGCCTATGAGAATGCCCGCGGCACGGGCAACATCCACATCTGGTTCGATACTGTCTGAGGAGCAGCGGCGATGAATTTCGAGTTTCCCTTGCGTGAACTGCCTGCCGTGCTGAAAGGCCCGCGCATCGAGCGTCGCCGCGTGCTGGTGGGCGGCAGTGCCTTCTGGGGCACGATCATCGAAGCGGCGCAGGCCGGCCCTGGCGCTCCAGCCGGTCACCTGCGGCTGGACGATGGCCGGATCATCGATCCCTCTGATCTGCCTCACCTGCCGCCGGTGGAACCCACCAAGATCATCGCAGCGCATATTTCCTTTTCCTCGCGCAGCATGGAAACGCGCAACCAGCCGCGTCCCAGCCCGACGCCCACCTACTTCACCAAGCCGCCCTCGTCGCTCAATGGCCACCTGGGCCAGATCCTCAAGCCGGCCGATTGCCTGTACCTGAATTACGAAAGCGAATACGCCGTCGTGATCGGCAAACCCTGCCGCAATGTGCTGCCCGACGAGGCCTGGGACTACATCGAGGGCTTTTGCCCGGCGCTCGACATGGGCCTGCAGAATTTCCGTGACACCGACCAGGGCTCGATGCTGCGCGTCAAGGGGGCCGATACCCTCCTGCCGATCGGTCCGGGCATCGTGCGGGGCGTGAACATCTTTGAGCAGACGCTGCGGACCTATCGCAATGGCCTGGTGGTGCAGGAGGCGCACATCGGCGATGAGACCATCTGGGGTCCCCACTATGTGATCGCCGATATCGCCCGCCACATCACGCTGATGCCGGGCGACCTGCTGCTGATGGGGACACCCTGTCATTCGCGGTCGATCGATCCGGGCGATCGCATCGAATGCGAGATCACCGGGCTGGGCCGGCTGAGCAACGAGGTGGTGGCGATTGCGGCGCCCCGTGCGGCCGCCCTGGGCGTGGGTCATCAGCCCAATGACAGCGACGAGGTGCGTCGAGTGGCCTTCGGCTTCGATGGCCGCGTGCCGGCGCGATTCAAGGACAATTACCGCCAGGCAGCCGAACTGAAGAAGCAGGGCTGAAGGGGCCGGCGCGGATCCTCACCGCCGGGATCTGCGCTCACGGGGCCGCTGCAGGGCATTGAGGGAGACATCAGCATGAAAGTTTGCATCGTGGGCGCCGGCGCGATCGGCGGATTGATCGGCGCCAGGCTGGCGAAGGCCGGTCAGGCACAGGTCAGTGCTCTGGCGCGGGGCGCCACCCTGGCCGCGCTGCGTACCCAGGGCTGGCGTGTGCAGGAGCCCGAGACGCTGTTGCAGGTGGCCGCACAGGCCAGCGACTCGCCCGCGCAACTGGGTGTGCAGGATGTGATCATCATCGCGGTCAAGGGTCCGGCACTGCCCGCACTGGCGCCTGCCCTGGTCCCTATGATCGGGGCGCAGACCCTGATCGTGCCGGCCATGAACGGCGTGCCCTGGTGGTTCCTGCAGGGCATGCCAGGGCTGGGCGATGCGCCCCTCGAAAGCGTTGATCCGCGCGGCGGCATTGCCGCTGTCATTCCGGCGGAACAGGTCATCGGCTGTGTGGTGCATGCCAGTGCGATGACTCCCGAGCCTGGCCTGGTGCTTCACCGCAGCGGCCAGGGCCTGATCATCGGCGAGCCTCGCGGTGGCGCCAGCGAGCGGGGGCAGCGGCTGGCGGAACTGCTCAGGGCCGGGCCTTTCGATGTCACGGTTTCTTCGAATGTACGCTACGACATCTGGTACAAGCTGTGGGGCAACCTGACCATGAACCCGGTGTCCGCGATCACGGGGGCCACCATCGACCGCATCCTCGATGATCCGCTGGTGCGCCAGTTCTGTTCACAGGCGATGCTCGAGGCACAGGCGCTGGGCAGCCGGATCGGTTGCCATATCGAGCAGAGCCCAGAAGATCGTCATGCAGTGACGGCCAGGTTGGGCGCATTCAAGACCTCGATGCTGCAGGATGCCGAGGCTGGCCGCACCCTGGAGCTGGATGCCATCGTCACGGCCGTTCATGAAATTGGCCAACGACTGGGCCTGGCCACGCCCAACATCGATGCCTTGCTCGGCCTGACCCGCCTGTTCGGGCGCCAGCACGGCCTCTATCCTTCATGACGGCGGATGCCTTCACCGGATCCGACGTCATCCCGCAACGGGTGCCCGCAAGGCACCCATGACACGACCATCGTCGAACCCCCAAGCAAACGAGGAGACCCCATGAACACCACCCGTCGCGATGTCCTGCAGGCCGGCGCTGCCGCTGCCTTGCTCGGCGGCATTCTCGGCCAGGCCCAGGCGCAGGCCCAGGTCGAGCAGCTCAAGATCATCACCGGCTTTCCGCCCGGCGGCACCTCGGACACCATCTGCCGGCGCGTGGCCGAGAAGATGGCGCCCGGCTATGCCAAGACTGCCCTGGTCGAGAACAAGACCGGTGCCGGTGGCCAGATCGCGGTGCAGACCGTGCGCATCGCCCCGCCCGACGGGTCGGTCGTGCTGCAGACCCCGATGTCGATGCTCGGTATTTATCCGCACATCTACAAGAAGCTGCCCTACGATCCGGTCAACGATGTGTTGCCGGTGACCCTGGGTTGTACTTTTGATTTCGGCTTTGCAGTCGGTCCCGCTGTGCCGGCCAACGTAAAGAGCATCCAGGACTTCGTGGCCTGGTGCAAGGCCAATCCGGACAAGGCCAACTTCGGTTCGCCTGCAGCCGGTTCCACCCCGCACTTCATCGGCGCGCTGCTGAGCAAGCATTTCGGGGTCGAGATCCGTCACATCGCCTTCCGCGGCACGCAGCCCGCCATCCTCGACATGATCGGCGGCCAGTTGTCGGCGGTCAGTGGTCCGATCGGCGAGTTCACCCAGCACATCCAGGCAGGCAAGTGCCGGCTGCTGGCGGCCTCCGGTCCCAAGCGCAGCATCTTTGCGCCCGGCACCCCGACCCTGGTCGAGCAAGGCATCAAGGACTTCGTCTTCGACGAGTGGTTCGGCTTCTATGTGCCGGCCAAGACCCCGGCCGACGTCATCAACCGGCTGAACACGGCGATGCGTGCGGCCCTGGCCGCGCCCGAGACCGTCAACGGGCTGGCACAGATGGGGCTCGAGGCCAAGTCCTCGACGCCCGCGGAACTGGCGGCGCGCCTGAAGGCGGACACCGACAAGTGGGGCCCGCTGGTCAAGACGATCGGCTTTACCGCAGACGCGTAAGACTCAGCCGGTCAGCAGGCCCTTGAGATCGGCGCACAGCAACTCTGCGGCGATCTCGCAGGGCTTGGAGATCGCGGTGTAGCTGAAGAAGCCGTGATTCAGGTGGTCGAATTCGCGCAGGATCAGGGGTACGCCCGCCGCGCGCAAGGCTGCCACATAGGCCTGATTGTCCTTGTAGAGAAAGTCGTGGACGCCCACGCCAAGCACGACCGGTGCGATGCCGGCCAGGCTTGGCGCTGCCGCCGGTGAGGCGCGCAAGTCGAGGGCAGCGCTGGCCCGCTGCGCACCCAGATACAGCGCAGCCACGACCGATTCATCCTTGCGCAGGTCGGTGGCCGGGTACAGGAGGAACTGTGCGGCCAGTTCGATACCCGCATCGCGTGCCTGCAGTGCCATCACGGCCGCGAAGTTGCCGCCGGCGCTGTCACCGCCTACCGCCAGCGGCCGATCCTTGCCTGCGAAGCGTTCGCGGTGGGCATGCACCCATCGAAGCGCTGCCCAGGCATCCTCGATGCCTGCGGGAAACGGGTTTTCCGGTGCCAGGCGATAGCCGACATTGACCACCACCGCGCCGGTGGCATTGGCAATGCGGATGCAGTGTGCCTCGTGCGAGTCGAGGTCACCGACGATGAAGCCGCCACCGTGGTAGTACACCAGGGTGGCCACGACCTGCCCCGCTTCGCGATCCCGGGGCCAGATCACCCGGCAATCCAGCGCACCTGCGGGCCCCGGGAGGGTCAGCGCCTCGATGCGGCCGGCGGGCAGCTGCGGCTTGGGATAGAGCAGGGCGCGGATGCAGCGCGCCCGCTCGCGCATCTCCGGGCCGCTGCCCTCATACAGGCCGGGGATGCCGGATTCTTTCCAGCGCCGTTCGTAGTCGGCGATCGCAGGGTCCAGGGGGGCCATGGGCTTGTCCTTGTGCGTCACTTGGCGGGAACGATATTGACCAGATCGATCACCACCGACTGGCCGATCTTCGGCGCCTTGACCTCATCGGTCATGAAGTAGACCGCATGGGTAGCGGCGATCGGTGCAAACCAGGCGATGTCCGTGGCATGCGCATAGACTTTCTTCCAGGCCGCTTCCGCTTTGGGCAGGGGCAGCAGGGCGGCTTCGTCCATCAGCTTGGTCAGCTGGGCGTCCTCGGTCTCGTAGAAGTTCAGGCTGCCCTTGGGGGCCAGGGTCTGGAAGCGTGCCAGGTTGGGCACGCCCGAGTTCGAGTTGAAGACCAGCACCTCGATCTGCTTGGCCGCACGCGCCTGCAGCATGGCGCCAAAGCCTTGCAACTCGTGCAGCGTGGCATTGACCCCCACCTTCTTGAACTGGCCGGCCAGCACCTGCGACATGGTGCGGCTCAGGGTGTTGTTGACATAGGAGACCTTCAGCTCCAGCCCTTTGGAAAGGCCTGCCTCGGCCAGCAGGGCCTTGGCCTTGGCGGGGTCATAGGGATACCTGGCCTCGTTGGCGGCGTCGTAGCCCATGAAGCCCTTGCCCTGCAGCTGGACCGTCGCGTCTGCGAAGTTGCCGAGCAGGGCCTTGGCAATCAGGTTGCGGTCGATGGCGTAGTTCAGGGCCTTGCGCACCCGCACATCCTTGAGCGCCGGGTTCACGATGCCATTGCGGTCCATGATGATCAGACCGGTCCATTGCACCGGCTCGGAGACCACACGGATGTTCTTGTCCAGCTTGCCATTGTTGGCGTGTCCGGTGACGGGGTCGCTGACCAGCACCTTGACCTGGCCGGCCTTCATCGCCTGGATCGCCGAGTTCTGGTCTTCGAAGACTGACATCACGATCTTGTCCCACTTGATGCGCGACTTGTCGTAGTAATGTGGATTCGGCACGTAGGTGTAGGACTTTCCCGAGATGGTGGCCGCCGGATCCAGCTTGTAGGGACCGGCACCGAAGGTGTCCTTGGCCAGTGCATCGGGGTTGGCGACGCCCTTTGGGCTGATGATGTCACCGCTCAGCCAATAGGCCTCGAACAGGTTGAGCAGGGCCGGATTGGGGGAGCTCAGCTTGATCGAGACCTTGTAGGGCTCGACCACGTCGATCGAGGTGACATTGGCCAGGTTGACCGCGAAGGGACTGCCCTTCTTGCTGCGCCAGTACTCGATCGATTTTTTCACGGCCTCGGCGTTGACCGGCTCGCCGTCACTGAACTTGGCATCCTTGCGCAGGGTAAAGACGGCCTCCTTGCTGTCGGCACTCATCGACCAGGCGGTGGCCAGGGCGGGCTCGAAGCTGCCATCGGCGCGCACCCGGATCAGGGGTTCGTAGGCCGGCATCAAGTGGGTGCCGGCGCGGCCATTGCCGCTCAGCGAGGGGTCCATGCTCAGCGGTGCGAACGGGTTGCCGACCGTCAGCACCTTGGGCTGGGCCAGGGCCTGCAGCGGGGAGGCCAGGGCGGTGGCGGTCACGGCCAGGGCCAGGGCGCGGCGGCTGATCGAAAAGCGGTGGATGGTCACGGGGTCTCCTTTTGCAGGGGTTGGGCATGACGGCGCGATGAGCCGGCGTGCAGGTTGCGGGTGGATCTGTTGTCTGAATCGTTCATCGGTCGAGGGTTCGCTCAGACCAGGCCTTGCTGTGCACGGGCAGCCCGCCATTGCTCGCGGCGCTGCCGTTGCAGCAGGGGATGGGGCAGGGGCGCAGCCGCCAGCAGGGCGCGTGTGTAAGGGTGTTGTGGTGCCTCATGGACCTGTGCCGCCTCGCCCTGTTCAACGATCTGTCCCTGATACAGCACCAGGGTGCGACGCGACACGTGACGCACGACGCTCAGGTCATGCGAGATGAACAACAGACTCAGTTGCAGGCTGGATTGCAGTTCGTTGAGCAGGTTCAGCACCTGGGCCTGCACCGACAGGTCGAGCGCGCTGACCGGCTCGTCACAGACGATCAGGCGTGGCCGGTTGATGACCGCGCGGGCGATGGCGATACGCTGGCGCTGCCCGCCGGAGAATTGTCCGGGGTAGCGCTGCGCGGTATCCGGGGGCATGCCTACCCGGTGCAGGATGTCGGCGATCCGATCGGCGTTTTCGCCGCGGTTGCGATGGCCGGCCGCCAACAGTGGTTCGGCGAGGGTGTCATTGATCGTTCGCGAGGGATTGAGCGATCCGACCGGATCCTGAAACACCACCTGGATGTCGCGACCCAGCAGGCGTCGCTGGGCGCGCGAGGCCCGGGTGATGTCCTGACCATCGAACACGACCTGTCCCGAGGTGGCGGGGGTCTGGCCGAGAATGACCTTGCCGATCGTGGTCTTGCCCGAGCCTGATTCGCCGACCAGGCCCAGCGTCTCGCCGGGTGCAATCGAGAAGCTCACCCCCTTGAGGGCCTGGAACATCTTGCCGCGGCCCTGCGGGTAGTGCACATGAAGGTCGTGCACCTGCAGCAGGGCCGGGGCGGCACTGTGTTGCGCGTGCAGGGCAGGCCTTGGTTCCTGGCTCATGTCTGAAAACGGGTTGGGGGCAGGGCGCTGCCCGGCTCGGGGGACTGACCCAGCGTCGCCAGGCGTGCGAGGGTTTCGCTCACGGTGGGGAGCGGTTGTCCGGGCGGGGCGCTGTGCGGGTTGGCCTGCAGCAGCGCCGCGGTGTAGGGGTGCTGCGGCCGCTCGAAGATATCGAGGATGTCGGCAGTCTCGAGCACCTGGCCGCGATACAGGACCATGGCGCGGTCGCAGATGTCGGCCACCACACCCCAGTCGTGGGTCACGAACACGACGCCCATGCCGTTGCGATGGCCGAGTTCGCGCAGCAACTCGAGCACCTCGGCCTGCACTGTCACATCCAGGGCGGTGGTTGGTTCGTCGGCCAGCAGGACCCTGGGCTGGCAGGCCAGTGCTCTCGCGATGCCGACACGCTGGGCCATCCCGCCCGAGATCTGGTGGGGGTAGCGGCGTGCCACTTCCTCGGGGTGTGCAATATGAACGCTTTGCAGCAACTCGATGGCTCTGGAGGCTGCTTCGGCCCGGCTCAGGCCCTGGTGCTGGCGCAGTACCTCGCTCAGGTGATGGCCGATCGAAAAGCAGGGGTCCAGCGCCGCCATCGGCTCCTGGAAGATCATCCCCAGGGTCTTGCCACGCAGGCGGCTGATCAGGCCGGCATCGGCAAGGTCAAAGGGATGCCCTGCCACTTGCATGACACCAGCGGTCACCCGGGTGCCCGCCGGAAGCAGGCCCATCAGGGACAGAATGGTCAGGGTCTTGCCGCTGCCCGATTCGCCCACCAGGCCCAGGGTTTCGGAGGGCATCAGATCGAAGGACAGGTCATGGACCAGCACCTGCTGCGTGGCGCCCTCGCCGGTGACGATGCGAAGGTGGCGCACCGACAGCAGGGCGCCCGCCGGGGCATCCCCGATCGGGGACGGCTCGGTCCGGCCAGATGCCTTGCGCTGCGCGCCGGCCTGGCGTGACCAGGTCTCGACGGCGGTGTCACGCAGGGAGTCTCCGAGCAGGCCGAAGGCCAGCAGGGTGATGGCCACCACGCCGCCACTGGGCACGAGCAACCAGGGAAAGTCGTTCAGGCTGGCTGAAGCCTCGAAGATCATGCCACCCCAGGTGGGCGCGGGCGGCTGGATGCCCAGCCCCAGGAAGCTGATGCCGGTCTGGACGATCACCGCCAGGGCGGCGAACAGGGACAGCTGCACGATGAGCGGGCCGACGATGCGCGGCAGTACATGGCGCAGGATGATGGCGGCATCGGACAAGCCCGAGATGCGGGCCGCCTCGATGTACAGCTCATGGCGCACATTGAGCGTGGCACTGCGCAGCACCCGGGTGATGCCGGCCGACGCAGTGATGCCCAGCATCACCATCGCGGCCAGCATCGAGCGGTTGAAGACGGTGAGCACCCCCAGCAGCACCACGATGGTGGGCAGCGACTGCAGGGTGTTGATGTACTGCGTGACCGCGCGGTCGATGCGGCCGCCAAAATAGCCGGCCGACATGCCCAGGGTCGTGCCCAGAAGGGTGACGACGATCAGTGCCTGAAGCACGCCGAGCAGGGTGGGCAGGGCGCCGTGGATGACCCGGCTGAGCACATCGCGGCCGAGATCATCGGTGCCCAGCAGATGGGCTGCCGAGGGCCATTGCTTGACCGCCAGCAGGTCCTGCTCGAGCGGATCGAAGGGGCTGATCGCGGAGGCGCCCAGCGCGACCACCAGTACCAGCGCCAGCCACAGCAGGGCGGCCCAGGCCAGGGGGCGGCGCAGCAGCCGGCGCAGGAAGCCCTGCGGCATGGCAACTGGCGGGTTCATGTCAGCCGCACCTTCGGATTGAGCCAGCCGTAGCTCAAATCGACCAGCAGGTTGATCAGCACGGTGAGCAAGGCGAAATAGAGCGTCGCGCCTTGCAGCAGGGCGATGTCGTTGTTCTGTGCGGCTGCCACGGCCAGGCTGCCCAGCCCCGGCAGAACAAAGGCCCGCTCGACGAACACCGTGCCGCTGATGGCGCCGATCATGACCAGGCCCAGCACGGTCACCACCGGCAGGGCGGCATTGCGCAGCGCATGCTTCCAGATGATCGCGGACTCCTTGATGCCGCTGGCCCGCAGGCTGCGGATGAAGTCGCGTCCCAATACCTCCTTCATCGCATCGCGGGTCTGCTTGGCCACCGTGGTGATCGGCTGCATCGCGACCGACAGGACGGGCAGGATAAGCCCCAGCAGCCACATTCGCGGACTGTCGGAGAAGGCGGTGAAGCCGGTGGCCGGGAGCCACTTGAGCCAGACGGCAAACACCGCGATCAGGACCAGGGCGACCCAGAACGAGGGAAAGATCAGTCCGCTCAGCGAGAGTGTGTCAATCGTGCGGCCGACCCATCCGCCGCGCAGGGCGCTGGCCACGCCGAGCAGCAGTCCCGCGCCGATGCACACCATCAGCACGCCCAGCATCAGCGACAGGGTGACGCCGATGCGGCTGTTGAGCATGTCGCTGACGCGCTCCTTGGTGAAGAAGGAGACCCCCAGATCGCCACGCAGGGCGCCTGCCACCCATTGCCCATAGCGTACCGGCAGGGGCTGGTCCAGCCCCAGCTCCTTGCGTACCGCCTGATATTGCTCCTCGGTGCCTTCCCCCTGCATCAGGGTGCGGGCCATGTCCCCCGGGGCCAGACTGTTCAGGAAAAAAGTCAGGAACGTGACCAGGAACAGCAGTGGCACCGACATGGCCAGCCGCCGCAGGATCATCGCGAACATGCGTGTCTCCGGGCCCTGGCGATCCCTCAGGTGCCGGGCCGTGTACTAGTTGGTGAATGAGTGTAGCGCAAAAATGTACCGTTTGGTACAAGACGCTCCGGAGCCCGCGTCAGCGGGCCTCATCCACCTGCAGTGTGCCGCGGCGGATCTGGTCCCGCTCCAGCGATTCGAACAAGGCCTTGAAGTTGCCCTCGCCGAAGCCTTCATCACCCTTGCGCTGGATGAACTCGAAAAAGACCGGCCCGAGCACCGTCTGGGAAAAGGTCTGCAGCAGCAGCCGGGCCGATCCGTCCCGGGTGGTGCCATCGAGCAGGATGCCGCGCGTTTGCAGGGCGCGGATGTCCTGGCCATGGCCCGGCAGGCGCGCGTCGATCATCTCGTAGTAGATGTCGTTGGGGGCGCTCATCAGGGGTACCCCGGCCATCACCAGCCGGTCGACGGTTGCTGGCAGGTCATCGCAGATCAGGGCCACATGCTGGATGCCTTCGCCATTGAACTGCATCAAAAACTCTTCGATCTGGCCGGTCGAGCGCGAGGCCTCTTCGTTGAGCGGGATCCGGATGCGGCCGTCCGGGGCGGTCATCGCCTTCGATGAACTCGAAGTCGATGTCGTAGATCGCCTTGCCATCCTCGAACCGGTCGATCAGGTAAAGCGGGGCGCCGCCGATGCCCTTGATGGCGGGCAGCCTCAGCTCCATCGGGCCGGTAGGCATGTCGATGGGTTGTGCGCCCAGCTCGAGCGCCCGTGCATAGGCCTTGTGCGAATCGCGGACGCGGAAGGCCAGCCCGCAGGCACAGGGTCCGTGTTCAGCGGCGAAATAGCCGGCCGGGCTTTTCGGCTCGCGGTTGACGATGAAGTTGATCTCTCCCTGGCGGTACAGCACCACATCCTTGGAGCGGTGACGGGCCACCAGCGAAAAGCCCATTTTGTCGAACAGTGCCTCGAGCAGGTCCGGCGTGGGCGAGGCGAACTCGACGAACTCGAAGCCCATCAGTCCCATCGGGTTTTCAAAGAGGTCGGTCATGGCGGGCTCAGTCCAGGCGGATGTCCGCCTTTGCGGCCAGCCTGCCAAAGCGCGCCTGCTCGCTGCGCATGAAGGCCAGTGCCTCGGCCGGCGTGCCGGGGTGGATCTGGTTTTCCTGTTTCTGCATGATCAGCCTGACCTCGGGATTCAGGAAAGCCTTGATGAAGGCCTCATGGATGCGCGCAACCTGCGCGGCAGGCATGCCCGCCGGGCCCACCGCGGCGAACCAGCCGGCCACATCCACCTCGTCGAAGCCCTGCTCCGCAAAGGTCCTGAGATCAGGCAGGGACTCGATACGCTGACGGCCCATCACGCCGATCGCGCGCAGCGCGCCGCTCCTGACATGGGCCAGGCCGGCCGGCGCCGACACCACGCCCATCTCGACATGACCGGCGATCAGGTCGGTGATCTGCTGGGCAACGCCCTTGTAGGGGATGTGGCGGACCTGCGCACCC
>JAPOKJ010000047.1 GCA_029977705.1 Burkholderiales bacterium
GCGCTCGCACAGCAGCCCGGCGAGACAGCAAAGTCCGGCCAGGGCCGCCCAATGCGGCGCCAGCGCGATGATCAGGGCCGGCAGCACGAAGGCCAACAGCCACATGGCGGCCAGCACCGTCCGTGCCCGCTCGCGCGCGACCTCGAACATGAACTCATGGGTGAGGAAGGTGCCAGCGGAATGACCGACATCGAGCAGGCGCACCTGCCCGGCCTGCTGCTTGCGCAGCGGCTGCAAGGCCTGGTTGATGTCATGCTGATGGGCCTTGCCCTCGCCAAAGCGCAGCAGGTAGCTGAGCTTGAGCAGCGCGCCCAGGGCCAGGAAGGCCAGGGCCAGCGGGCCGGCAAAGGGCCGTGCCTGCGGCACGAAGGCGAGCATGATCACCGCACCGGACATCAGCCCGAACAGCGGATAGGCCAGGCGCGTCTGCCAGTTGTGCCAGCGCGGGATGGTCTTGAGGCAGGCATAGATCATTGCAGTGCAGTACAGCGTGGCCAGGGCCAGCACCGCCAGCACCGCGCCGAGCAGCGAGACCAGCGGCTGGACCTGGGCATGCACCGCCCACAGGAACACAGCGGCCAGCGGATAGAGCAGCACTGCCAGCACGCCCTCGCGGGACAGCCAGGAGGTGCGGAACTGCGACAGCGCCCGCCAGGCGTTCTTGCGGTTGGCCAGGTGCAGGGTCGAGGAGATCAGGCCGGCCGTGATCAGCAAAGCTGCGGCGAAAGCGCCCGTCCACCACTGCGCCGACGCTGTGCCGGCATGCGACAGGCGTGCCAGTGACAGCCAGAACATCAACCCCAGGCCCGCGCCCGAGGACACGGTGAAGAAGATGACGGAAAACGCCGGCCTCATAGCGACACCACCCGGTTGATCAGCTGGCCCAGGCGGGTCTCGCCGATCTTCTCGCGCAGGCTCTTGGGCCGGGCCTGCAGCGCGCTCACATCGATCTGCGGCGCGGCGCGCGGCGGCAGGTAGCGGTTGACCGGCTTGTAGCCCAACTCCGGCATCAGGCCCTCGCCCTGGCGCGCCATGCTGATGATCGAGACCTTGGAGGCAGGATCATCGAAGTCACCGAAATGGCGTGCATGGGCCGGGCAGGCCAGCACACAGGCCGGCTGACGCTCCTCCTGCGGCAGGGCCTGGTCATAGATGCGGTCGACGCACAGCGTGCACTTGCGCATCACGCCCTGGATCTGGTCCAGCTCGCGGGCCCCGTAGGGGCAGGCCCAGGAGCAATAGTTGCAGCCCATGCACTTGTCCGGGTCGACCAGCACGATGCCGTCCTCGGCACGCTTGTACGAGGCACCAGTGGGGCAGACGGTGACGCAGGCGGCATCCTCGCAATGCATGCAGGACATCGGCACATTGACCGTCTTGGAACAGCCCTGGCTGGCGGTGGCGCCGACCTCGAAATGCCGTACCCGGTTGAACCAGACACCGGAGGGCTCGGCCCCTTGTGTGTCGTAGTCGGGGGCACCACCGGCCATCAGCGACTGGCCATTCCATTCCTTGCAGGCCACCGCGCAGGCCTGGCAGCCAACACAGGTGTCCAGATCGATGACAAGACCGAGTTTCATGCGCCGAACTCCAGTTTGGGCCACACGCCGGTCTCGCCCGGCGCCGCCTTGGTGATGTGCACCCGCAGGTCATACCAGGCGGCCTGTCCGGTGACCGGATCAGAATTGGTGATGCGCCGGCCATCGACCGGGGCCGCCAGGGTCTCGCTGATCAGGTGATTCAGGAGGAAGCCATGCGTGGCCTCGCGCGCATCGGCCTCCAGCCCCCAGGCCTTGGCCATCTTGCCGATCGCATTCCAGGTCCAGACCGTGTTGCGCTCGACACCGTCCATGGTCTTGAGCTGGCAGCGGATGCGGCCATTGGGCGAGGTCACCCAGACCCAGTCCATGTCGGCCAGGCCCAGCTCGGCCGCGCGGGCCGTGTGCATGTACAGGAAATTCTGACCCAGGATCTGGCGCAGCCAGGCATTCTGCGAATCCCAGGAGTGGTACATCAGCATCGGCCGCTGGGTGATCGCATGGAAGGGGTATTGCTGGTCATCGACATGCGATTCGTCGAGCGGCGCATACCAATCCGGCAGCGGATCGAAGTAATCGCGCAACCGCTTGCGGTCAGTCTCGGAAGGTGGCAGCACGCCGTCGTACAGGCCCTGCCCGGCCAGGCGAAACTTTTGCAGCGCCTCGGAATAGAACTGCATGATGATCGGATCGGCCTTCGGAATGAAACCGGCCGCCGCCGAGGCTTCCAGATAAGGCTGGTTGATGCCGCGATGCCACTGCTGGCTTTCGGGCCAGTGCCAGGCAAAGAAGCTCTTGTTGTCGATATAGGCCTGCCACTGGTTCGGATTGGGATCGCCCTTGAGCGACTGCGACCCATCGGCACCGCGAAAGCCGGCCAGGAAACCGATGCCCGGCGCCTTCTGGTAGTCGGTGATGAATTGCGGATACCCGCTGTACTTGGGCACGCTCTTGCCGCCCTCATCCTTGACGAAGGCCGGAAAGTTCAGGCGCGCCGCCAGATCGACCAGCACTTCCTGCCAGGGCCGTACATCGCGGTCCGGTGTGAGGATCGGATGACGGATGGCATCGGCCACGGTGTCCGGCTCGGAGATCGGCCGGTCCAGGATCGAGATGGCATCGTGCCGCTCCAGATAGGTGGTGTCGGGCAGTACCAGGTCGGCATAGCGCACCGTCTCGGAGTCGAAGGCGTCCGAGACCACCAGATAGGGGATCTTGTACTCGCCCTTGCGATCGCCCTCGGCGTGACGGGCCGTGAGCATGTGCTGGGTCTGCTCGGTGTTCATGGCCGAGTTCCAGGCCATGTTGGCCATGAACAGCAACAGGGTGTCGATCTCGTAGGGATCCCCGCGCACTGCGTTGTGGATGACCATGTGCATCATGCCGTGCGCCGCAATCGGGCTTTCCCAGGAATAGGCCTTGTCCAGGCGCAGCGGGTTCCCGTTCGCATCGATGGCCAGGTCTTCGGGCCGGGTCGGAAAGCCCAACGGCGTCTTGGACAGCGGCTTGTCCGGCGCATTGATGGTGGCCGGATCGTTCTCGGGCAATTGCGGTGGCGGGATCGGTCGCGGAAACGGTGCCTTGGAGCGGAAACTGCCGGGGCCATCGAGCGCGCCGAGCAGCATCTGGATCAGGTGCAGCGCGCGGCAGCTCTGGAAACCATTGCTGTGCGCCGAGATGCCGCGCATCGCATACATCGCCACCGGGCGGCCGATGACCTTGTCATGCTGATTGCCCCAGACATCGGTCCAGGCGATCGGCAATTCGATCGGCTGCTCCAGCGCCACCTTGGCCATCTCCAGCGCCAGCCGGCGGATGGTGTCAGCCGGCACGCCGCAGCGCGCGGCCACGGCCTCGGGCGAGTAGCGCGCATCCAGATAACGCTCGGCCATCAGGCTCATCACGGTACGAACCTTCAGGCTGCCCACCTCATACTCGCCAAACAGCGCCGGCTGTGCGCCCTTGCGCATCGGGCCCGGTGCCTGGGTCGACTGGTCAAAGATCAGGGGCTGGCCCTGATCATTGCGCAGGAACAGGCCGTCACGGGGTGTGCCTGGTGCCTGGATCACCAGCCAGGCGGCATTGGTGGTGCGCACCAGGAAATCCCAGTCGAACAGTTCGCGGCTGAGCAACTCGTGCACGATGGCCAGGGCCATCAGGCCGTCAGTACCGGGGCGAATGCCGATCCACTCATCAGCAATCGAGGAATAACCGGTGCGCACCGGGTTGATCGAGACAAACTTGGCGCCATTGCGCTTGAGCTTGTCCAGACCGATCTTGATCGGGTTGCTGGAATGGTCTTCGGCCACACCCCAGAGCACGAAGTATTTGGCTCGGTCCCAGTCGGGCGCACCAAACTCCCAGAACGAGTACCCGATGCTGTAGAGGCCGGCAGCTGCCATGTTCACTGAACAGAAGCCGCCATGGGCGGCCCAGTTGGGCGTGCCGAACTGCTGCGCCCACAGGCCGGTCAAGGCCTGCATCTGGTCGCGGCCGGTGAAGAAAGCCAGCTTCCTGGGGTCCGTGGCGCGGATGTGGCGCAGCCGGGCTGTCAACTCATCGAGCGCCTCGTCCCAGCTGATCGCCTCAAAGTCGCCGGCACCGCGCTCGGCCCCCTTCTTGCGCCGCATTGGATGCTTGAGCTTGGCGGGCGAGTACTGCTTCATGATGCCGGCCGAGCCCTTGGCGCAGAGCACGCCCTGGTTCACCGGATGCTCGGCCGTGCCCTGGATGAAACGGACCCGTCCCTCCTCGAGCGTGACCTTGATGCCGCAGCGGCAGGCGCACATGTAGCAGGTGGTGTGCTGCGTCGTCTGCTTGCTGCGGTCTTCGAATTTCACCGGGATGCTGTTCATGGGCTTTCCGAAGTCAGCGCACATCCTGGGGGGACGGGCGGCATGGGGGCGTGATTGCCTTTGATCGAGGATTCTATTGACAATGAAACTGAAATAAAATCGAATAATATTGAAGCTGCGCTTAAATAATCCTTGATGATGAGCTTAGAACGGATTGACCCTAACGCGAATCGCACCCGCACGGGTTTTGAACCGGCGCCAGGGCAAAAGCGGCCATGCGCGGCCTGAAGCTCCGCCAGGTGGAAACCTTCTGCGAACTGGCACGCCAGGGCTCGCTGGCGCTCACAGCCGAAAAGCTGTCGCTGACCCAGTCGGCGGTCAGCCTGTCGGTAAGGGAACTGGAGCGGCAACTGGGCGAGGCCTTGTTCAACAAGCAGGGGCGGCGTCTGGTGCTCTCGGAGCGAGGGCGTGAGCTGCTGCCCGATGCGCTGGAAATACTGGAGCGCGCCGAAAGCTTCGGCGAAGGCAGTCGTGACGCGGGGGCCACCGAGGCCAGCCAGCCGCTCGCCATCGGTGCCACCCGTTCGATCGGCCCGCACCTTCTGCCACGCCTGATCGAGGCCTTCGAGCGCAGTCGCCCGGCCGGGCAGCGCCAGCGCTATGAGCTGTACATCCAGAATACCGAGGCGGTGCTGGCAAGGCTTGAAGCGCGCAGCCTGGATGTCGCCTTCGTCGAAGGCGAGGTGCCTGATCCGCAACTGCACAAGACGGTGTGGCTGCCCGACCAGCTGGCCATCTTCTGTCGCAGCCAGCACCCGGCCCTGCGAGCCAGGCAGCGGTTGCCGGCCCTCGCCCAGGCCTCCTGGGCGCTGCGCGAGCCCGGCTCAGGCACCCGCGAGACCGTGCTGCGCGCGCTGGCACCGCTCCTGCCTGCGATGCAGGTGGATCTGGAAGCCACCGACAATGCCACCCTGGCCGAGGCGGTCGCCCAGAGCGACCGGATTGGTGCACTCAGCCGCCGTGCCATCGCCGCCGAACTGGCCAACGGCCGGCTGGCCGAGATCCGGGCCCAGACCCTCGATGCCAGCGGCGCCCTGGCGCAGCGACTGTCGCGCCACTTCTGGCTGGTACGCCATCCGCAACGCTACCAGCGGCGCGCCGTAAGCGATTTTCTGGCCCACGCGCAAGACTGGCGCGACGGATGAGCCAGCGCAGCCCGGGCGAGCCGCCCCATGGGCGACAATGGGGCCCATGAAAATACGCGCCATCACCCTCGACCTGGACGACACCTTGTGGCCCGTGGCCGAGACCATCCGCGGCGCCGAAAAGGCCTTGCAGGCCTGGCTGTCGCAGCATGCGCCCCGGACGGCCGCCAACTTCAATCGTGAAACGATGGCGCGCTGGCGTCCCCGGGTCATTGCAGCACACCCCGATCGCAAGACCGACCTGAGCTTCCTGCGCCGGGAAATCATCCGCCATGTGCTGCGCGAACAGGGCGATGACCCGGCCCTGGCGGATCCCGCCTTCGAGGTCTTCCTGGAGGCACGCCAGCAGGTGCGCCTGTTTGATGACGCCCTGCCCGCCCTGCAACGGCTGGCCGCACGCGTGCCAATCGTGGCGCTGAGCAATGGCAATGCCGACATTGCCCGCATCGGTATCGACCAGTACTTTGTCGGCCGCATCTCGAGCGCCACGCTGCCGGTGGTCAAGCCGCATCCTGATGTCTTCACCCACGCGGTACGCCTGGCCGGCCAGAACCTGAAAGGCGGCCTGGCACTGGCCGAGACGCTGCATGTGGGCGATGACGTGGCCATGGACGTTCTCGGGGCGCGTCGCGTCGGCATGCAGACCGCATGGATCCATCGCGAAGGCCAGAGCTGGGAAGAGGCCGAGCAGCACCAGGCGAGCCTGCGTCAGCAATTCGGCCTGCATCAACAGGTTGCCCTGAAGGCGCAACCGGATGAGCGGCCCCATTTCAGCGCCGACAACCTGATCACACTGGTGGATCAACTGGAGCAGGAGCAATGGTTCTGAAGGTCTACGGCATTGCCGCCTCACGCGCCTCGCGGCCACTGTGGCTGCTCGAGGAACTGGGCGTACCGTATGAGCGTGTGCCGGTCGATTACCGTACCGGTGCGACCCGTCAGGCAGAGATGCTGGCCATCAATCCGAACGGCCACATTCCGGCGCTGGATGATGAGGGCATCATCGTCTGGGAATCGATGGCCTGCACCCTGTACCTGGCGCGCAAGTACGCCAGCCATGGCGGCCTGAATTTGGGTGCCCAGAACCTGACCGAGGAGGCCGAGCTTCTCCGCTGGAGTTTCTGGGTCATGACCGAGGTCGAGAAGGATGCCCTGAGCGTGCTGATGCATCGCATGGCCATGCCGGCCGAGCGGCGCGATGCCAGGCTGGCCGAGCAGGCCGAGAAGCGCCTGGCCGTGCCGCTGCGGGTGCTCGAGGCGCATCTGGCCACACGCCCCTGGCTGGCGGGCGATCGTTTCACGGTGGCCGACGTCAATGTTGCCTCTATCGTGTCCTGGATACGTCCCGCTCCTCAGGTCCTGGCGGTCTTTCCGGCCGTCTCCGACTGGTTGCAACGATGCCTGGACCGGCCAGCCCAGCGCCGTGTGCGGACTATGGCCAGTGCCGAGAGCAAGATCGCTTGAAACCCGCCCGCGCTGCCCGTCTCACGGGAGTCCTGCTTGCCCGCATCGGCCATGCAGCAGGGTCCACACTGACACTGCTTGCCCTGACGGTACCGGTGCCGGCAGCTGCAGCGCCCAACCCGACGGGCACGCTTCGCATCAGTGGCGCGGGCGATCTGACCGGGCTCGATCCACACAGCCGCAACGAAGCCTTCACCAACCGCATCCTGCGCCAGATCAATGAGCCGCTGATCCGGCGCGATGAGCGTCTGCAACTCAGGCCAGGCCTGGCCCTGTCCTGGCGCAATGTCGAGGCACAGGTCTGGCGGGTCCAACTGCGCAGCGGGGTGCGCTTTGCGCAGGGCGAGCCCTTCGATGCACAGGACGTGGTGTTCTCGATCCGGCGCGCCCAGCATGCACATTCAGCGCTGCGCCATTACGCCTTGCCGCTCGGACAGGTACGTGCGCTGGGCCCGCTCGAGGTCGAGTTTCGTACCCCCGAAGCCAATCCGGTGTTTGCCGAGCAGCTGGCACTGATTCCGATCATGTCCGCTGCCTGGAGCAGGACCCAGGGCTGCGAGCAGCCCGCCAGCGCCCGGCAGAAAAAGGAGACCGCCTGCACCACCCGAAGCAACGGCACCGGCGCCATGCGCATCAGCGAGTGGAAGGCGGGTCAGGTGCTGCGCCTGGAACGGCATGACGCCTGGTGGGGCGACTGGTCCCAGGTCTCGGGCAACGTCAGCCGGATCCATTACCGGCCCTCGCCTTCAGCATCCTCACGCCTGGCCGGCCTGCTCGGCGGTGATGTCGATCTGGTCTTCGATGCCAGCCCCACCGAGGTGGTGCAACTGGCCCGGCACAGCGGCTTTCAGGTATTCAAGGCGGTGGAGGCACGCACCGTGTTCCTGGGCTTTGATCAGGCCAGTGAGCGCCTGCGCGCATCCCCGGAGCTGCCGGACAACCCGCTCAGGAAGCGGGAGGTGCGCCAGGCGCTGGCCCAGGGCATCGATCATGCGGCCCTGCTTGCCAAGATCCATCGCGGCTATGCCCAGAGCAGCTTCTCGATGGTCATGCCGGATGCAACCGGCCATCTGCCGGCCCATGAGATGCATCCGGTCCACGACCCGGAAGCGGCCCGCGCCCTGCTGGCGAACGCCGGCTATCCCCGGGGCTTTGCGCTGCGCCTGGGCTGCCCCAGTGATCGTCATCCCACCGACCTGCCACTGTGCACCGCGATCACCGCCATGTGGACGCGTCTGGGCCTGAAGGTCGAACTCGTCACTGCGCCCAAATCCACCTACTTCGAACGACTGGACAAGCCGCGCGAGAACTTCGATGTCTTCCTGATGAGTTGGGGGGGTGCCACCACTGATGCCGCCTTTACCCTGGGGCCACTGGCCCAGACGCGCAATGCACAAGGCGATGGCTCAGACAACTATGGCGGCATTTCCAATCCGCTGATCGACCAGGCACTGGTGCAGGCCCGCCACGAGATGGCACCCGTGCGGCGGGCCCAGCTGCTGAGCCAGGCGCTGAGCGAGCACAACCGGCAGATCCACGATCTGGCCCTGCACCGCCAGATGCTGATCTGGGCGGCACGGCAGGGCCTGGAACTGCCGATACGTGGCGACGGCGTGCTCGAATTCCAGTCGCTGCGGATACCGCGCTGAGCGCGCCCCGCTACGATCAGGCGGCGGCGCGCTTGAGTTCGCTCACCACGGGTTGGGCGGCCTCGCCGTTGTCGAAGCTGGACTGCAACTGTGCCCAGGTCTCGTGCGCCTTCTTCAGGCTGGCCTCCTTGACGTGACCATAGCCGCGGATCTCCTCGGGGAGCGCGGCAATCGCAACCGCCGTCTTGTGATTGGCCGCATGCAGCTTGGGCAGCAATGCCTCGATGCGCTGGCGGTACTCGCCGATGAGCGCGCGCTCGCCGCGACGCTCTTCGGTGTAGCCGAAAATATCGAAGGCACCGCCGCGCAGGAAACGCAGCCGGGCCAGCACACCAAAGGCACTCATCATCCAGGGGCCATAAGCCTTCTTGACCAGGTGACCCTTGTCATCGCGCTTTGAAAACAGCGGGGGCGCCAGATGGAACTTGAGCGTGTAGCCCGGCTCGAACTGGGCATCGAGCTTGGCCTTGAAGGCCGGGTCGGTGTGCAGGCGCGCGACCTCGTACTCGTCCTTGTAGGCCATCAGCTTGTACAGATTGCGGGCCACGGCCTCGGACAGCTTCTCGCCCAGACCCTGGTGCGACTCCTCGGCGCGCACCTTGGCCACGAAACTGCTGTATTGCGCGGCATAGGCCGCATCCTGGTAGGCGGTGAGCATCTCGACACGGCGCGCGATGAGTTCATCGAGTGAGCGCGGGCGCTGCAGGCTCGGCGTGATGCTGACCACCTGCGCCGGCGCCGCGATGCGCTCGACAGCTGCCAGATCGAGCGCGGCATAACGACCCCAGTCGAAGGACTTGAGGTTGAAGTCCACCGACACGGCATTGAGCTCGATGGCCCGCTTCAGGGCGGCGGCGCCAACCGGCAGCCAACCCTTCTGGTAGGCAAAGCCGAGCATGAACATGTTGGTGGCGATCGCATCACCCATCAGGGCGGTGGCCAGCTTGTTGGCCTGCACGAACTCGGCATTGGCCGGGCCGGTTGCCTCGGCGATCGAGGCTTCGAGCGCGCCCTCAGGCGGGGTCCAGTTGCCGTTCTTGACGAAGGCGGCGGTCGGTGCCGTGGTCGAGTTGATCAGGGCATGGGTGCGCGAAGGATCCATGCGCTGGAGCAGGTCCTTGCCGGCCGCCACGATGATGTCGCAGCCCAACACCAAGCCGGCGGCACCGGTCCCTACCCGCGTGGAATGGATATCCTCGGCGGCGTCTGCCACCCAGACATGGCTGACCGCCGGCCCGCCCTTCTGGGCCAGGCCCGACATGTCCAGCACCGAAGCGGCGCGGTTTTCCAGGTGGGCCGCCACCGCAATGATCTGGCCAATGGTGATCACCCCGGTGCCACCGATGCCGCCCACCAGAATGCCATAGGGCTGGCGGCTGTCGGCGCGCTGCGGCTCGGGGAAGCCGGGAAAGCCATTGGTCAGGGCCTCGCCCTTGGGCTTGCTGGCGGCGGGCTTGCGCACCTGGCCGCCTTCGACGGTGACAAAGCTGGGGCAAAAGCCTTTGACGCAGGAGAAGTCCTTGTTGCAGGACGACTGGTTGATCTTGCGCTTGCGTCCCAGTTCGGTCTCGAAGGGCTCCACCGAGATGCAGTTGGAGGCCTCGGAGCAATCGCCGCAGCCCTCGCAGACCGCATCGTTGATGAAGGCACGGCGGGCCGGATCGGGGAACTCGTTGCGCTTGCGACGGCGACGCTTCTCGCTGGCGCAGGTCTGGTCGTAGATGATGGCCGAGATGCGCGGCAACTGGCGCAGCTCTTTCTGGACCGCTTCCAGTTCGTCGCGGTGGCGGATGGTGACGCCCGGCGCCCACTCGGCACTGGCGGGATATTTCTCGGGCTCGTCGGTGACCACCACGATCGGCGCCACCCCCTCGCCATACAGCTGTCGGGAGATGACCATCGGATTGAGCGTGCCATCGTGGCGCTGCCCGCCGGTCATCGCGACGGCGTCATTGAACAGGATCTTGTAGGTGGCATTGACGCCACTGGCCACCGCCGCGCGGATGGCCAGCAGACCGGAATGGAAATACGTGCCATCGCCCAGGTTGACGAAGACATGCTTTTCATCGGTGAAGGGGGCATGGCCGACCCAGGTCAGGCCTTCGGCGCCCATGTGGGTGAAGGTCGAGGTACGCCGATCCATCCACTGCGCCATGTAGTGGCAGCCGATGCCGGCCAGCGCACGCGAGCCTTCCGGCACGCGGGTCGAGGTGTTGTGCGGGCAGCCCGAGCAGAAATAAGGCTGGCGCACCGCCAGCACCCCCGCCTTGGCCAGGCCGCCTTCCTTGGCATCGAGATACTGCAGGCGGGCCACGATGTGGTCATGCATCTCGCGGCTGGCCTCGTCATGCAGCAGGGGCAGCAGGCGCTGCGCCACCATGCGCGAGACCATCGAAGGCGAAATCTCGCCATGCAGCGGCAGCAGTTCACGGCCCTGCTCGTCGCGTTTGCCCACCACCCGCGGCACACGCTGGCCGCTCTGCGCCTGCTGATAAAGGATGCTCTTGATCTGATCTTCGACAAAGGGCCGCTTTTCCTCGACCACGATGATTTCGTCCAGCCCCTGCGCAAACTCGAGTACGCCAGAGGCTTCGAGGGGCCAGGTGCAGGCCAGCTTGTAGAGGCGGATGCCATGGCGCTCGGCCAGGGTGCGATCGATGCCCAGATCGGCCAGCGCCTGGCGCAGGTCGCGGTAGGCCTTGCCTGCCGACACCAGGCCGATGCGGGCCGGACGCGCTTCGGCGGCCACTGGGGGCGACCACTCGATGCGGTTGAGCCGGTTGGCCTTGATGTAGGCACGCACCGCTGGCAGCTTGTAGTTGAGCAAGCGGTCTTCCTCGACCACGAAGGTGTGTTCGGTGGGGCGGATCGACAGGCCGCCCGGCGGCATGGCCACATCCTCGGGGATGACCGGCTGGATACGGTTCGGGTCGAGTGACACCGTGGCCCCCGACTCGATGATGTCGGTCACGCACTTGAGCGACACCCACAGGCTGGCAAAGCGGGACAGGGCCCAGGCATGAATGCCGTAGTCGAGCACATCCTGCACCGAGGCCGGATAGAACACCGGCGTGGATACCGCCTCGAGAATCTGTTCGCTCTGGTGTGCAGTGGTCGAGGACTTGGCGCCGTGGTCGTCGCCCGCCAGGGCGATCACGCCGCCAAGGGGCGACGTGCCGGCCATGTTGGCATGTTTGAAGACATCGCCGCAGCGATCCACCCCCGGTCCCTTGCCGTACCAGATCGAGAACACGCCGTCATAGCGGGCCCCCTCGAACAGGTTGACCTGCTGGGTGCCCCAGATCGCGGTGGCGGCCAGGTCCTCGTTGACGCCGGGCTGGAACTTGATGTGGTGTTCCTTCAGGTGGCCGCGGGCGCTGTGCATCGCGCCATCGATGCCGCCCAGGGGTGAGCCCCGGTAGCCAGAGATGTAGCCGGCGGTGTTCTTGCCGGCGGCCAGGTCGCGCTGGCGCTGCAGGATGGGCAGGCGAACCAGCGCCTGGGTCCCAGTCATGAAGGCCAGCCCCTCGAATTTGGTGTACTTGTCGTCGAGGGACAGTTCGCTCAGGTGTTTGGGATCGGTGGGTGCGTTCATGATCGGAAATGTACTCCCAAGCGCCGGCCTTTGCGGGCTTGACCAGCAAAAAAGGCAGACCTTTGAGGGTCTGCCTTGCGGACAGGGTCGGGGTGGGGCCGGCCCATCGCCGGGCCCTGCGCCTTACTGCCAGTCGATGGTGGCCGCGATGGCGTCGGCCGCCTCGCGCATCTGGGGCAGGAATTCGACCGCCTGCTCCAGGTTCATACGGGTGTTGGGCGCGTGGGCGGCGATCGCCGCGACCACCGTGCCATCGTCAGTCTGCACCGGCACACCGATGCAGCAGATACCCGGCAGGTACTCTTCGTTGTCGGTGGCATAGCCCTTGACGCGGATCTGCTCCAGCTCATGCAGCAGCACCGAGGGCTCGTGCAGGGTTTTCTTGGTGTAGCGGATCAGCGGGGTGGTACGCACGAAGCGCTCGCGATTCTTGCGGTTCATGTAGCTGAGGAACAGCTTGCCGCTGGCCGAGGCATACAGGGGCACATTGGAGCCGGCACCCAGGGCGGTGCGCAGCGGCCAGGAGGCCTCGACGCGGTCCAGGTACAGCACACTGTTGACGCTGGGAACAGTCAGGTTGCAGGTCTCGCCGATCTGCTCGACCAGCTCTTCGAGGATGCTGTGGCGGGCTGCCCGGTTGGGCGAGCGCAGCAGTGCATTGCCAGCCATCTTGAACAGGCGCAGGCCGCAGGTATAGGACTTGCTGCCGGGTTCCTTGCAGACGTAGCCAGCGTGTTCCAGGGTGGTCAGGATGCGATAGACGGTTGCCTTGGGCAGGTCCACCAGGCGGCAGATGTCGGCCAGCTGGGGGGCGTCCTGGTGGCGCGAAATCGCCTCCAGAATGCTGATCGCCCGCAATACGGCCGATCCGGAACTGCCATCACCGCCGACGTCCTTGAGCGCCGTTTCAAGTTCCTCGTGGGCGAAGGCCTTGGCTCCTGCCTGGACTTGCGCCGTCCGGCCTGCCAGATATCCCGCCTCTGCAATGGCCGCCGAATGCTCGATCGATTTCATCCTGTCTCCTCCTTATTATGGTCTGAACGACAACTGATATGTCAGGTCAAACCAGGGTTCTCCTCAACGCCTCGAGGGACATTATGCATAAAATGAAACCTGATTCCAAAAAAATTTCTCCGTATTTCTACTTAAGCAGGTGTTCGGGTACCGAAACCGGCATCGACAGCAGGATCTGGGCCATGCCCTTGCCCAGCGCGTCGTAGCGCATCGAGGCCATGCCGCCGCCATCGAGAGCGTCTTCACAAACCAGGTTAAACCCTTGAATTCCCGGCATAAAGTAGCGCCGGACCTCGCCCTTGACGAAATGTCCGAGGTAGGCCTTGACGGCCTGTGGCGTGACCTGCTCGAGCAGCCAGGGAAGGGCCTCGGGCCGGCGTGCGATGAGACCGATGTTCGAGATGTTCCCCTTGTCCCCACTGCGACCATGGGCAATTCGCAGCAGCGGCACTGTCACCCGCTTTTCCTTGCCATCGGGCTGCGCGATCTGCTGCGCCGGGGCGTCGGCCCCGGGCAGAAGTTCGGCTTGGCCGCCCAGGGGAATGACGATGTCCTGGCGCGCACCGTCCAGCGTCATGACCGGGGTGATCAAGGCCTTGTCGACCAGGAAGCTGTGCTGCTTGATCAGGGGCGACACCGTGGGCCGGCCCCCCTCCATGCCGGTGGTCCCGGGTGCGAAGGAGGTCCCGGGCGCCGCAATCTCGCGGGTGAAGATCTCCAGCGCCGCCTTCTGGCGGTGGCGCACCACCAGCCGCATGATGGCCTCGCGTACCCCCTGGGTCTGGGCATGGGGCCCAAACACCGATTCGGTCCCCAGCACCTCGATGTGCGTGGCCGAAAAGTCTTCCAGGCCCAGGCGCTGGTACATGCCCCTCAGGCGCTCGAGCAGGGCCTCGCCGGTGCGACGCGCCTTGCCGGCTGCGTCAAAGCCGATCAGCACCATGGTGGCCTGCGACTTGAAGCCGTCCATGTATGTGGACGAGACCTTGTAGGTCGGGGTGGGCGGCTTGCCGGTCGCCCCCTTGACCTCGACCCGGTCAGGGGTCAGCGCCGTCATCTGTACCTCGGTGAAGTCACAGTTCACGTCGGGCAGCAGGTAATTGGCCGGATCGCCGATTTCATAGACGAGCTGTTCTGCGACCGTGGCCGGCGTGATCAGGCCGCCGGTGCCGGGCGGCTTTTCGACCACGAAACGACCATCGGGGTGGCATTCGATCACCGGGTAACCCATGTGGGCCCAGTCCGGCACCGTCTGCCAGTCGGTGAACAGGCCGCCGGTGGCCTGGCAGCCGCACTCGATGATGTGGCCGGCCAGCGAGCCCTGCGCCAGCCGGTCGTAGTCCGAGGCTGACCAGTTGAAGGCATGCATCATCGCGCCCAGCGTCACCGCCGAGTCGACGCAGCGGCCGGTGATGACGATCTGCGCGCCAGCATCAAGCGCCGCCTTGACCGGCAAGGCGCCCAGATAGGCATTGGCGCTGAGCAGCTTGTCCGGCAGGGTTTGTTGCGTACGCAACTGGGGCAACTGGGCCATCAGGTCATCGCCCTCGATGACCGCCACCCGTACGCTGACGCCCTGCTCCGCCGCGATCGCCTGCAAGGCCCGGGCGCAGGCCTGGGGATTGACCCCGCCGGCATTGCTGATCACCTTGATGCCGCGGGCCACGATGTCCTTGAGCAGGTGCTTCATGGTGACTGCCACGAAGTCGAGCGCGAAGCCCGCCTCCGGGTTCTTGAGCTTTTGCGCGGCCATGATCGACATGGTCAGCTCGGCCAGGTAGTCAAAGACCAGGTAATCGATACGGCCGGACTGCACCAGTTGCACCGGCCCCATCGACGAATCGCCCCAGAAGGCGGAGGCCCCGCCGATGCGGATGGTGCCGGGTTGCGCTTGGGTCATGGGATGTCCTCGAAAAAAGGGCAGGCCGCCGGCTGCTGCAGGGCGCCAGCCGGACCTGCCGACAGGTTCAGATCAGGCCAGGGTAGGAGCCGCCATCCAGTTGCAGGTTGGCACCCGAGATGAAACTGGCGGGTACGCTGCACAGGAAGGCGCAGGCATCGGCAAACTCTTCCGGCGTGCCGAAGCGCCTGGCCGCGATGGTGTCGGCCAGTTTCTTCCGCGCGGCCTCCCAGTCCAGGTTCTCGGCCTTCATCAGCCGCTCGGTGAGCTGATCCTGGCGTGGCGTGGCGATGCGCTCGGGGAGAATGTTGTTGATGGTGACATTGTCCTTGGCCACATCCAGGGACAAGGCCTTGGAAAAAGCCGTCAGGCCGGCCCGCGCCGTGGTCGACAGGCCCTGATGCGAGCGCGGTGCCTTGACCATGGCGGAGGTGATGTTGACGATGCGTCCGAAGCGGCGCGCCTGCATGCCGCGCACCACGGCCTGGATCATCTGGATGTGGCCCAGCATGTTGGCATTGAGGGCACTGATCCAGACCTCGGGCGTCCACTCCTCGAGCTTGCCCGGCGGCGGGCCGGCATTGTTGGTGATCAGGATGTCCGGCGCCGGGCAGGCGGCAAGGATGGCCGCGCGTCCCTCGGGCGTGGTCAGGTCGCCAGCCACGAAGCTGACCTGCGGCTCGAGCGGCAACGCGGTGCCTGCCGCCACCGCAGCCCTGTTCTGGGCGAGCAGGTCCTCGCGCATCTGCGCCGCAGCCTTGCTCAGCTTGTCGGCGGAGCGTCCATTGAGCCAGACCTGCACGCCCTCGCGCGCCAGGGCACGCGCGCAGGCATAGCCGAGGCCCTGGGAGGAGGCCAGCACGATGGCCTTGCGGCCCTTGATGCCCAGATCCATCATGCCCCCCAGACGTCTTGCGCGACCTTGACGATGAAGGCGAGCTTGCGCCACTGGTCCTCTTCGGACAGCTTGTTGCCGTGGTGCGTGGACGAGAAGCCGCATTGCGGCGACAGCGCCAGACGCTCGAGAGGCACCACCTTGGCGGCCATCTCGATGCGGCGCTTGATGGTGTCGCTGCTTTCGAGTTCGCCGAACTTGGTGGTCACCAGGCCCAGTACCACCTGCTTGTCGGCCGGCAGCAGCTTGAGCACATCGAAACTGCCGGCACGCTCGGAGTCGAACTCCATGAAGTAGGCATCGACGCTGGTCGAGAACATCGACTGCATGATGTCGGCTGCATAGGGCGATTCGCTGACCCAGGTGGACTTGAAATTGCCGCGGCATGTGTGCATCGTCACAGTCATGTCGGCCGGCCGGTCACGCAGGGCCAGGTTGGTGGCCTGCGCATAGGTCTTGTGAAGGGTGGCCGGATCATCGCCGTTGGCCCGCACCATGGCCTGCACTTTTTCATCTGCCAGGTAGGAGAAGGTGATGTCATCGAGTTGCAGGTAGCGGCAGCCAGCGGCATACAGGTCGGCAATGGCTTGGCGATAGGCCGCCCCCAGGTCTTCCCAGTACTGCGCCGGATCGGGATAGATGGCGGCGGGCAGATCCTTGCTGCCGCTGCGCAAGTGCGCCATCGCGGGCGAGGGGATGGTGAACTTGGCCACCGCCCCGGAGGCCGGGTTGAGCTGCCCGCGCAGGAACTCGAAGTGGGCCAGCATGTTCGGCCGGGTCAGGCGGATCCTGCCGCTGACGTAGGCGGTGGGCGGAATTTCCTCCTCGGCATTGAAGTTCATGGCATTGGATTCGCGCAGCGAGATGCCATCGAAGCCGGCCAGGAAATCAAGATGCCACCAGTCGCGACGCATCTCGCCATCGGTGATCGACTTCAGGCCGATCGCCTGCTGGCGGCTGATCGCCTCGACGATGTGCTGGTCCTCGATGCCGCGCAACTGCTCGGCACTGAGCTTGCCGGCCTTGGCGGCCTGGCGGGCCTCGCGCAGGGCGGCCGGACGCAGCAGGCTGCCGACCTGGTCGGCACGAAAGGGGGGAGTTCTGTAGGAGGACATGGAGGGCTCTTGGTTGAAACGGCCCCTTGATAGCACGGGCGGCGGCGCGGCGCAAACCTGCGCCTCACCGCTGCCCTCAGAACTTGCCGTCGATCAGATTCAGCTGCTCGCCCAGGCTGCGATACAACTGGTACTGGGCCCGCGCATAGTCGCGGGTCGCCTCGGGCGGCGTCACAAAGGGATCATTGCCCGATTGCTGGGTCGAGGCGATCCAGGCCGGATCGGCCGCCACCGCCTTGAGCGCGGCCGCCAGACGATCACGGACATCAGCGGGCAGTTTCGGGGGGCCGTACAGCGCGCTCCAGCCCACGATGCCCTCCATGTCGGCATAGCCCAGCTCGCGCGCGGTGGGGACCTCGGGAAGGCCGGAGAAGCGCTGCGGCGAGGTGACGATCAGCGCCCGCAGGGTGCCCGCCTTGATCAGGGCCAGGAAGGTACCCAGGCTGCCGCAGGAAAATTCAGTCTCGCCGGCAACCAGGGAAGTCACGGCCTCGCCAGTGCCTTTGTAGGGAATCTGGGTCGGGGTCTGCTCGGTGAGCTTGAGAATGCGGAACAGCAGGCGCGGGCCCATGTCGTTCGTGGTCAGCGTGCCCGCGGTGCCGTAGTTCATCGCCTTGCCATTGCTGCGCAAGGCCTTGACCAGGTCCTCGAAGCTCTTGTGCGGCGACTTGGCGCTGACCACGCAGCCATAAGGATTGGTCTCGAGCATGCCGATGAAGGTGTAGTCGTCCCACTTGTACTTGGTCAGGGTCGGCTGGATCGCAGGCATGATGGCCTGCGAACCGGTGCGCGCCAGCAGGAGCGTGTAGCCATCGGGCGCTGCCGCGATGGCGGCCTGGGAGCCGATCACGCCACTGGCGCCGACCCGGTTCTGAACCACCACCGGTTGACCCAGGGCCCTGGGCAGGGCGGCCGCAAGGCGGCGTGCCGCCAGGTCGGCATCGCCGCCCGCGCTGAAGGGCGAGATCAGCGTGACCGGCCGGCTCGGATAAGGCGACTGCGCGATCGCGTGCTGCAGCCCGGCAACGAAGACGAGCGCCGCCAGAAGGACCTTCAATGGGGTCGGTGAACGTCTGATCATGGTGCGGTCTCCTTGCTTGATGTCAGTTTGCAAACGCTGCAATGCCGGTCTGGGCACGACCCAGCACCAGGGCATGGATGTCATGGGTGCCCTCGAGCGTGTTGACGGTTTCCAGATTCATCAGGTGACGGATCACGTGATACTCGTCCGAGATGCCATTGCCGCCATGCATGTCGCGGGCGCTGCGGGCGATGTCCAGTGCCTTGCCGGCACAGTTGCGCTTGAGCAGCGAGACCATCTCGGGACTGGCCTTGCCCTGGTCGCGCAGGCGGCTCAGGTGCAGGCAGGCATGCAGCCCCAGGGTGATTTCAGTCTGCATGTCGGCCAGCTTCTTCTGCACCAGTTGGTTGGCCGCCAGGGGCCGGCCGAACTGCTTGCGATCGAGGGTGTACTGGCGGGCCGCATGCCAGCAAAAGTCTGCCGCACCCATGGCGCCCCAGCAAATGCCAAAGCGCGCATTGTTCAGGCAGGAGAACGGCGCATTGATGCCGCGCGCATCGGGCAGGCGCTGCGAAGCCGGTACGAAGACGTCGTCCATCAGGATCATGCCGGTGGGCGAGGCCCGCACCGAGAACTTGCCCTCGATCTTGCTGGTGGCCAGGCCCTTCAGGCCGCGCTCGAGGATGAAGCCACCGATGCGGCCATCATCGTCCTTGGCCCAGACCACCATCAGGTCGGCAATCGGCGCATGGGTGATCCAGGTCTTGGTGCCGGTCAGGCGATAACCGCCCTCGACGCTGCGGGCACGCGTGCCCATGCTGCCGGGATCGGAGCCGTGGTCGGGCTCGGTCAGGCCGAAGCAGCCGAGCACTTCGGCCCGTGCCATGCGCGGCAAGTAGCGCTCGCGCTGTTCCTGCGAACCGAACAGGTAGATCGGCATCATCGACAGCGTCGACTGCACCCCCATGGCCGACCGAAAGGCCGTGTCGACACGCTCGAACTCGCGCGCGATCAGTCCATAGCTGACATAGTTGATGCCGGCGCAGCCAAAGCCCTCGATGGTCGCCCCGAGAAAACCGAGCTCGGCCATTTCCTTCATGACGGCGACGTCAAACGTCTCGTGGCGGTTGGCCTCGAGAATGCGCGGCATCAGCTTGTCCTGGGCATAGCTGCGCGCCGCATCGCGAATCATGATCTCCTCGGGCGTGAGCAGCTCGTCAAAGCGCAGCGGATCCTGCCAGTCGAAGGGAATCTGGCCCATGGCGGCCTTCTTGAGCACCAGGGGATCGGGAACCGGATGACTCATGGGGGACCTTGTCCTTGTTCAGTGGGTGCAGCGCGCGGCGTCGGGCCGCCTCACAGCGGCTTGAACTTCGGAATGCCGGCTTCGTCACTGATCGACTCGAAATAAGCCTGCACCCGCATGCCGATGCGCATGTCGTGTTCGGTGCATCCGGTGACCTGCGCATACATGCGGGCCCCTTCGTCGAGATCGACCAGGCAGAACAGGATCGGCAGCTCCGGTGTCCATCCCTTGTAGTTCATCGCGATCGAGCGCGAGACGGTGAACGAATAGACGGTACCAGTGCCCTTGACCTGGGTCCAGTCCAGGTCGCGGCAGGCACATTCGATGCAGCCGGGCTTGGGGTGGAACTGGTAGGTGCCGCACTTGCGGCACTTTTGCACCATGAAGCGACCGGCCTTGGCTCCCGTCCAGAACGGACGGGTCATGTCGGTGAGTTCGGGCAGGGGCTTGGCATTGAAATCAGGGGTGCTCATGGTTCAGGCCTCCGCGCCAAAGATCAGGGAGACGCAGCTGCGTCCCGGTCGTCCGTAAGGAATGCCGCCAAAGCCGCAGGAGGCGACGAAACGTGCATCCTTGACCTGCAGTGGCCCGGCTTCGCCACGCACCTGGGTGACCGCCTCGATGAGGGGCTGGAAGCCACCGATGGCTCCCCCCGGCTGACCTCCCGACAACTGGCCACCGTCGGTGAGCAGCGGAAAGTCGCCATCAAAGCGCAGGTTGCGCTCGGCGGCAAAGGCATTGCCCTGCCCTTTTTTGCAAAAGCCCCAGTCCTCGATGGTCATCATCGCCACGAAGGGATAGTCGTCATAGGGCTCGAAGGCGGCGATGTCCTTGTGGGTGACACCGGCCATCCGGAAGGCCTCGGGCGCCGCCTTGGCAAAACCGGTGGTGGTGATGTCGGGCTGGGCACGCGAGCCATGGTAGTAGTTGTTGGCCTCGCCAAAACCGAGCAGGTAGGCCGGCTTGTCGGTGATGGCACGCGCCGACTTGGCCGAGGTGACGATGAAGGCCAGGCCGCCATTGACGATCGGCACGCAATCGAGCAGTCGAAGCGGATCAGTGAGCACGCGCGAGCTGAGGTATTCCTCGAGCGTGAAGGGCTTGCGATAGATCGCGCCGGGATGCAGCGAGGCATGAAAGCGGGTATTGACCGCGATCTTGCCCATGGCCTTGTCATCCCAGCCGTACTGGTGCCGATAGCGCTGCGCCACCAGCGCAAACTGGGCGGTGGCCCCCATCAGGCCGAAGGGCCCCTGAAAATCCCAGTAGATGCCTCGGGTGCGCTCCGGCGACAACGGCAGGCCCGGCACCGGCGAGGGAATGGTCAGCGGCGTGTCGGCCCCCACCACCAGCACGCGATCGACGATGCCGGCATGGATCATCGCCGCGGCGCGGATCAGCATTGCCGAGGCCGAAGCCCCGCCCTGGTCGCCCCGGATCAGGATCTTGGGCGAGATGCCCAGGTTCTCGGCGGTCGCAGGTGACCAGTTCACCGTATGGGCGGCCTCGGCATGCGCCACGGCAAGGCCCTGGTCATCGAAATCGCGCAGGCTCATGCCGGCGCGCTGACAGGCCATCTCGGCGGCCCAGGCAATGTATTCGTCCACGGTCAGCACCGGTTCGCCCGGTTTGACCCTGCTGTAGGGGGTTCGGCCATAGCCGACCACAGCCACTTGTCCACGCATGTCGCGTCTTCCTGAAGGTGATGAATTGCGAAGGTCGAAGTTTTGGTAAAGCTTGCGCAGCGATTGTGGGGATGCAGGCCTGCATTCGGCAACGCCTGTTCCGGAATACGCAGGGTTCAGGCTGCTCCGCCAGGCCTGTTGGCCACGATGTCGGACATTGAAAGGATGCTCCCCATGTCCACACCCAAGTCACCCAATGCCCTGGGCGGCGTGCTCACCCCGAAACAGGACTGGCTGCTCCGCCAGGTCCACGAGGAGATCATCGCGCCGGCCTTGCCGATCATCGATCCCCATCATCACCTCTGGGACCGGCCCCATCACCGCTACATGCTGCCCGAACTGGTCGCCGACACCGGCAGCGGCCATCGCGTGATTGCCACGGTGTTCGTCGACTGTGTGGCCTTCTACCGCAAGGACGGCGACCCTGCCCTTCGACCGGTGGGCGAGACCGAATTTGCCAACGGTGTCGCGGCGATGGCCGCCAGCGGCGTCTACGGTCCCACGCTTGCCTGCGCCGGCATCGTCAGCCATGCCAACCTGAGCCTGGGCGCGGGGGTGCGGGAGGTGCTCGAGGCCCACCTGCAGGCCGCGCCGGCCCGCTTCCGCGGCATCCGCCATGCCGGTGGCTGGGATGCCAGCCCGATGATCAACAACAGCCATACCCAGCCGCCGCAGGGCCTGTATGGCGATGTCCGCTGGCGCGAAGGCTTTGCCCAGCTGGCGCCGCTGGGCCTGTCCTTCGAGGCCTGGCAATACCATCCGCAACTGCCCGAAGTGATCGATCTGGCGCGCGCCTTTCCCGAAACCGCGATCATTCTCAACCACTGCGGCGGGCCGCTGGGCATCGGTCCTTACGAGGGCCGAAGCGATGAAACCTTCGCGCAATGGAAGGCCCACATGCGCACGCTCAGCGCCTGCCCCAATGTGACGGTCAAGCTCGGGGGACTGGGCATGCGCCTGGGCGTCTTCCGCCATTTCGATCAAGCGGTCCCGCCAACCTCGGCGCAGATCGCACAGGACTGGCGTCCCTGGATCGAGACCAGCATCGAGGCCTTCGGGGCGCAGCGCTGCATGTTCGAGAGCAACTTCCCGGTCGACAAGCTGAGCAGCGGCTATGCGGTGCTCTGGAACGCCTTCAAGCGGCTCGCCGCTGGCGCCTCGGCACAGGACACCGAGGCCTTGTTCAGCGGCACCGCGGCCAGGGTGTACCGGCTCCAGGTCTGAGGGTCAGGTCCGCCCGAGCTGGGCGAGCACCCGGGTGCAGATGCCCTCGGCCAGACGCCCCTGCGCCTGCTGGCTGGCCCAGGCCACATGCGGCGTGAGCAGGAGCCCCGGCAGCTCGGCCGCCAGCAAGGGGTGGGCCGCTGGAGGAGGCTCGACATCGAGCACATCGATGGCCGCACCCGCGATCCGTCCCTCGCGCAAGGCCTGCGCCAGGGCTGCTGCATCCACCAGCGCCCCGCGACCGGTGTTGACCAGCACGGCACCAGGTTTCATGGTTCGCAGCTGCGCCCCACCGATCATGGCGCGTGTCACATCGTTCAGGGGTACATGCAGGCTCAGCGCATCAGCCTGCGCGAGCAGGACCTCGAAGGGCAGATCATCGTCCTGCGGCGGACGACGGGGACTGCTGGCAAAACGCACCTGCATGCCCAGGCCGCGCGCCGCGCGCGCCAGCGCCTCGCCAATCCGTCCCCGGCCGACGATGCCCAGCAGGCTGCCAGACAGCTCGGTGATCGAAGGTCCGTCCCAGTAAAAGCGCGGCGAGGCCGACCAGCGACCATCGCGCGCGGCCAGGCTGTAGAGGCCCAGATGACGACGCAGGGCAAACAGCGACGCGATGACATGCTCTGCGACCGACTGCGCGCCGTAGTCCGGCACATTGTCGATGCGGATGCCGCGCGCCCGCGCAGCGACCGCATCCACATGATCCATGCCGGCACCGGCCACGCAAATGAAGCGCAGCCCGGCGGCCGCCCCCATCGCCGCGTCATCGACCGGCACCTTGCTGGTGATCACCACCTGTGCCCGGGCGATGCGCCCGGCCACCTGCGCCGGCAGGGTCTGCTCGTAGGCTTGATAGTCCAGATCATCACGTCCGGACAGTGCCAGTGCGCCGGGCAGAAAGCCGGCATCTAGAAACACCACGCGCGGCCGGGTCATGTCAGGCTCGGAGGCTTCAGGATCCGTCCTGCGCCACCAGCGTGGCCAGGGCGCAGGAGGCGATGCGGCAGGCCACCGAATCGGCGCGACTGGTCAGGATGACCGGCACGCTCGCCCCCAGCACGACCCCGGCACATTCGGCACCGGCCATGTAGATGAAGGACTTGTAGAGGATGTTGCCGGCATTCAGGTCAGGTGCGATCAACAGGTCAGCATCGCCGGCGACCTCCGACACGATGCCCTTGATGCGCGCGGCACGTGCCGAGATCGCATTGTCGAAACCAAAGGCACCTTCCACCCGCGCCCCCTGGATCTGTCCGCTGCGCTGCATCTGGACCAGGGCCGCCGCATCGACCGTGGCGGCAATGTTCGGGTTCAAGCCCTCGACCGCAGCCAGCACCGCCACCTTGGGCTCGGCCAGTCCGATCTGGTGCAGGGCATCGACCGCGTTCTGGACGATGCTCTGCTTGGTCTTGAGGTCCGGTGCGATGTTTACCACGGCATCGGCCACCGACAGCAGCTTGTGATAGGCCGGAATGTCAAATACGAAGACATGGCTGATGCGCCGCTCGGTGCGCAGCCCGCCGCCTCGCGACACGACGGCACCCAGCAGCTCATCGGTATGCAGGCTGCCCTTCATCAAGGCCTTGAGCGGCGCAAAGCCGGCGCCCTGGGGCTGCGCCTGCGCATGGCAATCGGCCACCGCACGGGCCGCACAGGCCTTGGGGTCATCGGGCGTGTCGACCACCTCGATCCCCTGCAGCGACAGACCATGCTTGTCGGCCAGCGCCTGCAGCGCCGGCGCAGGGCCATACAGCACGGCCTGCATCAGCCCGTCACGGTGGGCGGCCAGCGCCGCATCCAGTGCCTCGAAGGACATCGGATAGACGACGCCCGTGCGGGCCCCACCGCGCTGCCGGGCCTGCTGCAAAAGCCCCGCCAGGCGGGGCCAGGCTTCAAACATAGTCTTTGTACTTGTCCAGGAAGCGCACCGGCTTGGACAGCGCATCGCGGCGGAAGGGATCGCCCAGTTCGCGGTTGCACATGATCTCGAGCACGCAGGTCTTGCCTTCCTTCATCTGCATCTCGACCGCCTTCTTCAGGGCCGGTCCGACCTGGTCGAGCTCGTCGACGGTAATGCCCTCGGCGCCCATGGCACGGGCAATGCCGGCAAAGCTCTGGCTCTCAAGCTCGCCCGCCACGAAGCGGCGGTTGTAGAAGTCAACCTGGTTCTTCTTCTCGGCGCCCCACTGGCGATTGTGGAACACCACCGCGGTCACGGGAATCTGGTGACGCACAGCCGTCATGATCTCGACCATGCTCATGCCCCAGGCACCGTCACCGGCATAGGCGATCGCAGGGCGGTCGGGGCAGGCCAGCTTGGCACCGATCATGGTGGGCAGCGAGTAGCCGCAGTTGCCGAAGCTCATCGGCGCAAAGAAGCTGCGCGGCTCTTCAAAACGCAGGTAACTGTTGGACACCGAGTTGATGTTGCCGATGTCGGTCGACACCATCTTGCGCGGCGGCATGGCCTTTTCCAGCTCGCGCAGCACCGAGCGCGGGCTGAGCCACTTGCCACCCTCGCGCTTGGCCTCTTCGATCATGTCCAGGCTGAAGGGGTCGCGCTCATGCGTCCACTCGGTCAGCTCCTTTTCCCAGGCAGCCTTCTCGGCAGCGATGGTCTGGGCCCGCGCCGCCTTGGTGGCATCGCAGGCCAGCGTGGCACCGGACAGACGCTGGGTCAGGGCCTTGGCCACGGCCTTGGCATCGCCAAAGATGCCAACCGAGATCTTCTTGACCAGGCCCAGGTTGGTGTGGTCGGCCTCGACCTGGATGATCTTGGCATCCTTGGGCCAGTAGTCCATGCCATGCTGGGGCAGCGTGCCGAAGGGCCCCATGCGCGAACCGAGCGCCAGCACCACATCGGCCTGGGCGATCAGCTTCATCGCCGCCTTGGAGCCCTGATAGCCCAGCGGACCGGCCCACAGCGGATGGCTGGCCGGGAAGGAGTCGTTGCGCAGGTAGCCGTTGACCACCGGTGCGCCCAGGCGCTCGGCCAGGGCCTTGCATTCCTCGACCGCCTCGCCCATCACCACCCCGCCACCGGCCAGGATGACCGGGAACCTGGCCTTGGCCAGCAGGTCGATGGCATCAGCCAGGGACTTCTCGCCACCCGAGCCACGATCGACCCGCATCGGCTTCGGGATCTCGCACTGGATGTCGCCATAGAAATAATCGCGCGGGATGTTCAGCTGGGTCGGGCCCATCTCGCTCATGGCACGGTCAAAGCAGCGCGCCGTGTACTCGGCCATGCGCTTGGGGTTGTTGACATGGCCCTGGTACTTGGTGAATTCCTCGAACATCGGCAACTGGTTGGCTTCCTGGAAGCCGCCCAGGCCCATGCCCATGGTGCCGGTCTCGGGCGTCACGATGACCACCGGACTGTGTGCCCAGTAGGCGGCGGCGATCGCCGTCACGCAGTTCGAGATGCCCGGGCCGTTCTGCCCGATCACCACGCCATGACGGCCCGAGGCACGCGCATAACCATCGGCCATGTGGGCGGCGCCCTGCTCATGCACCACCGGAATCAGGCGGATGCCGGCGGGAGCGAAGATGTCCATCGCGTCCATGAAGGCCGAGCCCATGATGCCGAAGATGTCGGTCACGCCGTTGGCCACCAGGGTCTCGACGAAGGCCTCGGAGGGGGTCATGCGTTGCACGCCGCTGACGACGGTGCGGGTATCGTTCTTGGGGGCTGTCACCTGCGTTTCTCCTGGGGACTGTGATGCGGGGATGAGGTCGGTGGCCGCGGGCCCGGGGGCTGCGCAACGGACGGACTTCCGGAATGTGAAACCAGCCGGGAGGGTAGCCAGCCTGCGCCGAAAGGTCAACAGAAAATTCCGAAAACCGATACGATTCGGAACTTAAATCGAGATTTCATCATGGCCGCTCCCGACGATTCCCTCAGCGCCGACATCAGCCGCATCGATGGCGACACCCCGGCCTTGCGCCTGTTCGCCCTGCTCGAACTGATGGCCGCCAAGGACGCCTCGCACAGCCTGCAATCACTGGTCAGCGAGACCGGCTTGCCCAAGCCGACGGTGCACCGCATGCTCCAGCAGCTCGAAGGTGCCGGCATCCTGCAGCGCGAGGGCGATGGCCGCCACTACAGCAGTGGCGAGCGTCTGCGGCGCATGGCCGAGAACCTGCTGATCAACAGTACCACCCGCGGTGCCCGCCACGAAGTGCTGCGACAACTGGTGGCCCAGGTCGGCGAAAGCTGCAACATCACGGCCCTGTCGGGCAGCGAGGTGCTGTATCTGGACCGGGTCGAAACGCCTGCCCCCTTGCGCTTTTACCTGCACTCGGGCTCGCGCGTACCGGCCCACTGCTCCGCCAGTGGCAAGCTGTTCCTGAGCCAGATGGGGCCGGCCCAGCGCCGCCGACTGCTGGCCCATGTGCCCCTTGAGCGCTTCACCCCCAAGACCCTGACCGACCTGGAGGGCCTGGAGGAAGAATTCGATCGCATCCGGCGCCAGGGGTATGCACTCGATGACGAGGAATTCTTGCCTGGCCTGTTCTGCATCGCGGTGCTGGTTCCCTACAGCGGCGCTGCCCGCGCCGCAGGTCGCTCCAACATGGGCATTGCCATCCAGGCGCCGGTGATGCGCATGAATCGCGACAAGGCGCTGGCCTGCCTGCCCGCCCTGCAGGCCGCAGCCCGCGCCTTGGCAGCCATCAACCATGACCAGGCACCGACCCGGCACAGCAGCACCGACGACGAGGAACAAGCGGCATGAGCCACACCCCACCCAGCCCTGCCCTGACCGGACTTGCACCGACCGGCCCCGACCGCATGGTGTCGGTGCGCGAGGTCTTTGGCATCGACTCCCCGCTGCAGGTACCGGCCTTCTCCCAGCCTGATGAGCATGTCCCCGAGATCGATACCGCCTACCGATTCAACCCCGAGGTCACGCTGGGCATCCTGGCCGGCTTTGCCCACAACCGGCGGGTACTCGTCCAGGGCCTTCATGGCACCGGCAAGTCGACCCATATCGAACAGGTGGCAGCGCGCCTGAACTGGCCGTGCGTGCGCGTCAACCTGGACGGCCATGTCAGCCGCCTCGACCTGGTGGGCAAGGATGCCATCGTGCTGCGCGATGGCAAACAGGTCACCGAGTTCCAGCCCGGCATCCTGCCCTGGGCCCTGCAACGGCCGATGGCCCTGATCTTCGATGAATACGATGCCGGCCGACCCGATGTCATGTTCGTGATCCAGCGCATTCTCGAGCGCGATGGCAAGTTCACCCTGCTCGACCAGAACCGCGTGCTCACACCGCATCCAGCTTTTCGCCTGTTTGCCACCGCCAACACGGTCGGCCTCGGAAACCTCAACGGCCTTTACCACGGCACCCAGGTGCTCAACCATGCCCAGATCGACCGCTGGAACATCGTAGCCACGCTGAACTATCTCTCACACGAGCAGGAAGTGGCGATCGTGATCGCACGCGTGCCGCAGATGGACAACGAGACGGGCCGCAAGCAGGTCGATGCGATGGTCGCGCTGGCCGACCTGACCCGCAAGGGCTTTGCCGCGGGCGACCTGTCCACCCTGATGTCGCCGCGCACCGTCATGACCTGGGCCGAGAACCTGCAGATCTTTCCCGACCTGGCCCTGTCCTTCCACCTGTCCTTCCTGAACAAGTGCGACGAGGTCGAGCGCCCGCTGATCGCCGAAATGTACCAGCGCTGCTTCGACCAGGAACTTGTACCGGATGCCTCCCGTCATGGCGACACCGTCCGCTGAAGCCGCACTGACGGTGGATGGCGCTGCTGACGAGCGCAGCCTCGCACTGCGTCAGCAACGACTCGATGAGCTCAACGGCGCCAGCCTGCGGGCGCTGGCCGGCGAGGTCGATCTGCACTACAGGGGCGCCAGGCTTTTTCAGGGCGAGCACTGGCTCAAGCCCAGGGCACCCCACCTGCAGGTCGCCGAGCAGTCACCCGATCTGGCCGACCCGCTCACGCGGCGCGCCCTGGCCGATGCGCTGGCCCAACAACTGCGCCACACCGACAGCGTCCTGCACCAGCAATTGGCACCCAAGCCGCTGGTGGAGCGGCTGATCTTCGACCTGCTCGAGCAGTTGCGGGCCGAGTCGCAGGTGCCGCCCTGGCAACCGGGCGTCATCCATAACCTGCGCCGTCGCTTCGAGCGCTGGTCCTGGCAGTTCATGCAGTCCGGACATTGCGAAACAGCTGCAGGCCTGTTCGTGTTCGCGATATCCCAGATCGCCTGGACCCGCATCAGTGGCCACCTGCTCGACCAGGACGCTGCCGACCTCATCGAAAGCACCCGCGCCGACCTGACCCCGGTGATCGGCATCGCCCTGGCTGGCCTGCGGCGCGACCGCGACGATCAGCGCGCCTTTGCGCAGCATGCCCTGTCCATCGCCGCAGAGATGGCACGGCGCATACGCGACGCCAGCCCCGCGCCTGACGAGCGCCAGGAGCAGGAGATCGATGCCACCCTGCGCGCCGCCTTCTCCATCGAACTGGATATCGAACAAGAGAGCGAGGAATCCCTCCCTGACAGCGCGACCGGCCTGAGCAAGAGTTTCGAGGCCAGCGGTCAGCAGTACCGCATCTTCAGCACGCAGTACGATCGCGAAGATGCCATCACCGACCTGGTGCGGCCAGCCCAGTTGAAAGACTTCCGCGCCCGGCTGGACCCCTTGCTCGAGGGCCAGCAATTGCACCTGAAGCGGCTGGCGCGGCAGCTGCAACTCGTGCTGGCCCGCCCCGAGCAGGAGGGCTGGAACTTCGGCGAGGAGGAAGGACTGATCGACGGTCGACGCCTGAGCCTGTTGCTGAGCACGCCAGGCGAGCGGCGCCTGTTCCGCCAACCACGCCAGGTGCTGCGCAACGACACCGTCTTCAGCATCCTGCTCGATTGCTCGGGCTCGATGAAGGCCCATGTCGACACCATCGCCCCGCTGGTCGACATGCTCAGCCGGGCACTCGAGATGGCAGGTGGACGCAGCGAGGTGCTGGGCTTCACCACCGCGGCCTGGAGCGGCGGCCGTGCCCGCAAACAATGGCTCGCACAAGGTCAGCCCGCCCTGCCCGGTCGGCTCAACGAACGACAACACCTCGTGTTCAAATCAGCGGAGACCCCCTGGCGTCATGCCCGCAACAGCATCGCCGGCCTGTTCAAGTCCGACCTGTTCCGCGAGGGACTGGATGGCGAGGCGGTCGAGTGGGCCTGCTCGCGACTGATCGGCTGCGAGGCACAGCGGCGCCTGCTTCTGGTGATCTCCGATGGCTGTCCAATGGACAGCGCCACCACGCAGGCCAATGATGCCTGGTATCTGGACAACCACCTCAAGCAGGTCGTGGCACGCCAGGAGCGACTGGGTGCGGTACAGATCATGGGGCTGGGGGTGGGGCTGGACCTGGGGGTCTACTACCGGCATTGCCTGGGCATCGATGCGCGGCGCCGGATCGACATGCGGATGCTGGACGATCTGGTCGCGTTGATCGCGAGGCGGCATCATCGTTGATTGCGGTTCGCGCAGCAATTGCAATTGCAATTGCAATTGCAATTGCGATGGCGATGGCGATGGGCGCGAAGATTGGCGCTGGGTCAGGTCGACAGGGCACTCGCCTCCGGGAATGTCCCCCGGGCGGGCCTTCGACCCGCCCTCCTCCTTTATTTCCCTACGGCGAGAGCCCTGCCGGCCTGCCCTGGAGGCATTGTTGGCTCGCCATGACTTTCTCGCGATGCGTCTTGCCGATCCCGGCACATCGCACGCCGATCACTGCCATCCTGCACGCCGTTTGCTTTCAGCCTGATTGCAAGTCGCCGCTTGCCCCGAGTCCCGAGGCCTGGCAC
>JAPOKJ010000041.1 GCA_029977705.1 Burkholderiales bacterium
CTGGCCCAACTGGGTATCAGCCAATTGAACTGGTCCGATATCGGGACTCCCCTGCCCGCCGGCCATCCCATCCTGCCCTATGCGCATGTGATGAGCCGGGTCGAGGACAAGCAACTCGATGCCTTGTTCGGCATCGAGGATTCCGCCTCATCCCCCGGGGACGCCGGCAAGGGCGAGGCCGCCGCAGGGAAAAAGGCCGAGGCGGCTGCCCGGCCCGCCAAGGCAGCGCCCGCCGCGGACAAGCCTGCTCCCGCCCCGGCCGCAGATGGCACCATCGGCATCGACGATTTCTCCAAGGTCGACCTGCGCATTGCCCGGATCGTCGAGGCCCGCGCGGTCGAGGGCTCGACCAAACTGCTGCAACTGACGCTCGATGCCGGCGAGGGCCGGCTGCGCAACGTCTTTTCCGGCATCGCCAGCGATTACAAGCCCGAGGATCTGGTCGGCAAGTTGACCGTCCTGGTCGCCAACCTGGCCCCGCGCAAGATGAAGTTCGGCATCTCCGAGGGCATGGTGCTGGCGGCGGGCTGGGAAGACCCTGCCCGCAAGGCCTCGATCCACCTGCTCGACCCTTATCCCGGTGCCGAACCCGGCATGAGGGTGCGCTGACGAGGCCAGGGACTGGCGCTACTGCGTCTGGTTGTTGCGCGGATCCGGCGACTTGCCGGTGCGGATCACCTTGTCATCGGGATCGAAGTAGACATCGAACATCTCGGTGCGGCCGGGTGAGGCCTGGAAACGATAGCTGCGCACGACTTCTTTTTTCAGCGCGAACGCCTGACGCAGGGCGGGCGGACCGATCAGGCGCCGCACCTGCTCAGGATCCATGCCCGGCCGGACCTGTTCGAACACCGCGTCGACCAGCACATTGCGCATGCCCAGGTACTTGCCGTCCGGGCCGATCCGCACCTGGAAAGTCTGCGCGCCTTCTGGCTGACGGCTCATCTCGAGGGTCTTGCCACCATCGGACTCATTCCAGACATGGGTCGGCTGACCCATCCGGTGGATGACCTCGGCTTCGGAGGTCTCACCGACGCGCATCTCCTTTTCGGCCACATAGTCGCAGGCGCCCAGGCCCAAGCCCAGGCACAGGGCGAAGACCATTGCCGGAACCCGCGTAGCCGGGGCGCCAGTCGCTCGCGAGCACCATTGAAGGACGGAAGGGATCATCGAGGCTCCTGATGCCCGGTCGGGCGTTTGGTCATGCAATGCCGGCAGACGGCCGCCCGCCAGGCCGGCGTCACCGGACCAGGCGGGCCCATGCTTCAACGCCGGGGACGCCAGTTGGTGCACCGCTGCCTGCATGGGAGACGCTTTCGCCGAAAATCCGGCCGCTGCGCGCTTGCCCGACGCATGAGGGTAAAATCACGGATTGCACCGCGCGGCCAGGATGGCTGCCGAAGACCCTCAGGACGATCCTCCATGTACGAATCCGACATCACCCAGTTCCTGAAAAAGCTCAAAGCCGAACGCCCGCACATCGAAGAGGGCCAGCGCCAGGGCCGCGCCCTGCTCTGGGACCGCCCGCCGACCGACCTGGACAATGCCCAGCGCAACCAGGCCTCGCGTGTCCCGATGAAGCCTTATCCCTATCAGACCAAGTCCTGATCCGTGAGCGATACCGCCACCGACCCGGCGATCGAGGCCCCGGCCGGCCTGGTGCACGAGCAACTCGAACTGGGCATCGTGGCCCGGCTCTATGGCGAGCCGCTGCGCGACCTGCCCAAGGACCTGTACATCCCGCCCGAGGCCCTTGAGGTCTTTCTCGAAGCCTTCGAGGGCCCGCTGGACCTGCTGCTCTACCTGATCCGCAAGCAGGACTTCAATATCCTCGACATCCCGATGGCGGATGTGACGCGGCAATACCTGACCTACATCGAACAGATTCGCGAGCGCAGCCTTGAACTGGCGGGCGAATACCTGTTGATGGCAGCCCTGCTGATCGACATCAAGTCGCGCATGCTGCTGCCAGTCAAGAAATCGGACTCCGGAGAAGAGGTCGAAGATCCCCGCGCGGAACTGGCCAGACGCCTTCTCGAGTACGAGAAGATCAAGCTGGCCGCCCTTCAGATCGACCGCATGCCCTTGCTGGGGCGCGATTTTTTCAAGGCCCAGGTCTTCATCGAGCAGGCCACGGTGGTGCGCATGCCCGATGTCAATGCCATCGATCTGCGCCAGGCCTGGTTCGACATCGTGCGCCGGGCGCGCCTGGTCGAGCATCACAAGATCTCGCGCGAGGAGTTGTCGGTGCGCGAGCATATGACCATGGTCCTGCGACAGTTGCAGACGCGCAGCTTCGCCGAATTCCAGGACCTGTTTGATGTCAGCCGCGGCCTGCCGGTGCTCGTCGTCACCTTCATTGCCTTGCTCGAGCTGGCCAAGGAGTCCCTCATCGAGCTGACCCAGGCCGAGGCCTTCGCACCCATCTACGTGCGTCTGGCCTACACGCCGAGCTAGCGCGGTGGGCCGCAAAGCCTTGCCCCGCCGGCTGGCACCGGTTCTTGCCGACGAACGACGCAGGCTCGGCCGCTGATGCAGCACCTGCGCGATCACGACCTGAAGGCCAGCAACAGCTTTGGACTGGCCGCCACCGCAAGCCACTTCTGGCGCATCGACACGCCTGACGAATTGCCCGCCCTGGTCGGCCTGCTCGCCGCGCAGGCACCGGCAGGACACAGCGCATCAGACGATGCATGGCCAGAGCCGCCGCTGCTGCTGGGCGGGGGCAGCAACCTGCTGATCACCGCCACGATCCGCCGGCCGGTGCTGCAACTGGCCTTTCGCCAGGTGCGGGTGCTGCGCGAGGCGGGCGACCAGGTCTGGATCGAGGCGCAGGCCGGCCTGCCCTGGCACGAGCTCGTGATGTGGAGCCTGGCCCAGGGGCTGGGCGGTCTGGAGAACCTGGCCCTGATTCCAGGCTCGGTCGGGGCCGCGCCGGTCCAGAACATCGGCGCCTATGGTGTCGAACTGCGCGATGTGTTTGACAGCCTGCGTTGTTTCGATGCCGCCCTGGCCTGGCGCGAAGCGCGTCACCAACAGGTCCTTTCGGAACAGGTCTGGCGCGAGATGGACCTGCGGGCCTGCGCCTTCGGCTACCGCGACAGCGTGTTCAAGCGCGAGCCGCTGCACTGGATCACCGCCGTGCGCCTGAGGCTGTCGCGCCGGCCTGCCCTCAAGCTGGACTATGGCGACATCCGCCTGGCGCTCGAGAAGCGGCGCGTCACGATGCCTGAGGCGATGGATGTGGCCGAAGCGGTGATGGCGATCCGTCGCGCCCGCCTGCCCGACCCGGCGCAACTGGGCAATGCAGGCAGTTTTTTCAAGAATCCGCAGGTAACGCAGACGCAGGCGGCAGCGCTGCTGGCCCACCATGAGGGCATGCCGCAATGGCCAGGAGAGCATGCGGGGCTGGTCAAGCTGTCAGCCGCCTGGATGATCGATCGCTGCGGCCTCAAGGGGTACCGTCAAGGGGACGCTGCGGTCCATCGCGATCATGCCCTGGTGCTGGTCAATCACGGCCGGGCCACCGGCGAGCAGATCCTGGCCCTGGCCAGGCACGTCCAGGACACCGTGGCCGCCCGTTTCGGCATCTGGCTCGAACCCGAGCCGGCTATAATTTCAGGTTGACAACCTTTCTGGAGCACTCATGAGCGACGAACAAGACGACAGCAACGGCGTGGTCGGATGGATCCTCGGCCTGGCCGTCACCCTGGCGATCGTGGTCGCCCTGCTCTCCGGCGTGCTTGGCGCCCTGGGCGGCAATACCGCCTCACCCGCAGCCCCGGCGGCTGGCGCTGCACCCTCGGCGTCCCCGGCGGCGACCGGCGCTCCGGCTGCGGCCAAGCTCTACTTTGACGTGGGTGCCGCAGCAGCCCCGGCGGACGCTGCACAGGCCATCGCCGCGATGGTCGAGCACGCCAAAGCCTCGCCCAACAGCAAGCTCTCGATTTCCGGTTTCCACGACAAGACGGGCGACGTCGCCCAGAACGCCGAACTGGCCAAGAACCGGGCCCTCGCGGTCAAGGCCCTGCTGATCTCGGCAGGTGTCCCCGAGGACCGCATCATGATGCAGAAACCGGTCGAAACCACCGGTGGCGCTGACGACAAGGAAGCGCGCCGCGTCGAAGTCAGCGCGGTCCAGTAAGCCGGCTGCCGATGCGCCGCCTCAGAGGCGGCGCCGGAACACCCAGTACTGCTCGTCCGAGGCCTGGGCATCAAAGCGATAACCCGCGGCCTCGAAGCCCTTGAGCGGCTCGGGGTGCTTCAGGCCCTGCTCGATGATGAAGCGCGTCATCATCCCGCGCGCCCGCTTGGCAAAGAAGCTGATCACCTTGAAGTCGCCCGTTCCGCTGGCATCCTGGAACACCGGCGTGATCACCGGGTGCCCGAGGGCACGGGTATCCACCGCCTTGAAGTATTCCTCGGACGCCAGATTGATCAGCACCCGTCCCTTGCGCGGTCCGGCCTGCGCCTGCAGCAAGGCGGCCAGGGCCTCGGCCAGTTGCGTGCCCCAGAAGGCATACAGGTCCCTGCCGCGGGCATTGCGCAAGCGCGTGCCCATTTCAAGCCGGTAGGGCTGCATCCAGTCGAGAGGCCTGAGCAGGCCATACAGGCCTGACAGGATGCGCAGGTGGCGGTCGGCCCAGCGCAGTTGGGCCGTGCTCAGGGTGGCCGCCTGCAGGCCGTCGTATACATCGCCGTCAAAGCAGAGCACGGCGGGCTTGCATTGCGACTCGGGAAAATCCGGCGACCAGCGCTGGAAACGCTCGGCGTTGAGCCTGGCCAGGTCCTCGCTGATGGCCATCAGGCCCTGCAATTCGGATGGGCTTGTGCCACGCAATTGGCCAGCCAGTTCGGCAGCCTGCCCGGCAAACTGCGGCAGGCTGGGGGCGAGCGTCCGGATGCGGGCGGGCTTGAGCGGCTCCAGGTTGAGCGTCTTGGCAGGAGAAACAACGATAATCATGCACAGATGGTAGCAAGTGTCGGGCAAAGCCGGGCCCGGCTATCATCCTCGTGTGGTGTGCCGCAAATAACTTATCTAATGACGAAGTGCAATGAGGGTGAATGCAAGGCGCGGTTGCGGGCCGATAGCGGGGCTGTCGGACCGGGTTCGCAACGCGGCAGTCGCCCTCATTTCACTTCGCCCCGACGGGGTTCGATCGGACGAGGCCCTCGGTCGCTCGCCCGCCAGGGCAGATATCACCCGATATCTACCCTGGCGGACAACCGCCCGATCATCCTCGTCTGAGTCGAATCCTCAGACAAGTTATTTGCGGCACACCACACCAGCCATGCATGCCCAGGACGCCAGCGGCCATGACCCGACTGATCATCGACACCAATATCTGGCTTGACCTGCTGGTCTTCGATGAACCGCGCATGCGGCCCTTGCATGCCGATCTGGCGGCAGGCCGTGTCCGTTGCCACCACAGCCCGCACTTGTTCAGTGAGCTGGCAGACGTCCTGACGCGACCGCAATTCGGGCTCGATGCCCGGGCGCAGGGCGAGGCCATGGCCCAGGCCCGCATGCTCTCGCAACTGGAGAGTGAACCGGCGCAGCCCGCCCCGCTGCGCTGCCGCGACCCTGATGACCAGCCCTTTCTCGATCTCGCGTTTGCATTGCGCGCCGAAGTGCTCCTGAGCAAGGACAAGGCCTTGCTCGCGCTGGCGCGCAAGGCACGCCCCTATCAACTCACCATCAGCGCTCAATGGCCACCGAACCCACCCCAGTCACATCCGCCCAAAGGCTGATCGACGCGGAGGCCCGCATCGCCGCCAGTGCCGAAGCCTTGCTCAACAACCGGCGCCGGCCCTGGTCGCAGATCAGGCCCCTGATCCGTGCCGGCGATCTGGACGCCCTGACCGACCGCGAGATCTACACCGTGGCGGCCTGGGCCTTGTTTGCGCTGGCCGCCGTGATCACCTTCCTGCTGACGGTGATCACGCCAGGCCCGCCACGCACCATCGCGATCAGCGCTGGCGACCCGTCCGGGGCCTACCACGCGATGGCGCTGCAGTACCGGGAAAAACTCCAGCAACATGGCATCACCCTGGAGGTGATGGCCTCGAGAGGCTCCCTCGAAAACATCGAAAGGCTGCGCCCTGAACAACCCCTGCGCAATACCGGGGGCCAGCATGCGCCCGTGGTAGCCGGCTTCGTGCAAAGCGGGACGGCCAGTGACCAGGTGCTGCGCGAGGATCGCATCGAAAGCCTGGCCAGCATTGCCTACGAACCGATCTGGGTTTTTCACCGGCTCGGCGATCAGGTGCGCCGGGTATCGGACCTGAAGGGCCGCCGCATCGCCATCGGCGCCCCGGGCACTGGCGTGCAGTTTGCCGCCCGCAAGCTGCTCGAGCGCAGCGGCTTGTCCGCGCAAGACGGCGGTTGGCTGGAGATCGGCTCTGACGAGGCCCTGAATGCACTTCGCGCCGGCCAGGCCGAGGCCATCATCCTGGTGGCAGCGCCCGATTCGCGCACCGTGCGCTCAGCCCTGGACGGGCATCTGGACCTTCTCGATTTCGTCAACGCCGATGCCTATCTGCGCCACTTCCACTGGCTGCGCAAGGTGGTGCTGCCACGCGGCGTGGTTGACCTGGGCAAGGACCTGCCGCAGAAGGATGTGACCCTGATCGCAGCCTCGGCCAATCTGGTCGTGCGTGCCGACCTGCATCCGGCCCTGTCCGACCTGCTGCTCGAGATCGCCACCGAGGTTCACGCGCCAGCGGGACTGACCCAGACCCTGCGCGAATTTCCTTCCGAGCAGGCGCTCGAATTCAGGCAAAGCGAACATTCCAAACGCTACTTCCAGAACGGGCGGCCCTTCCTGCGCCGCTACCTGCCCTTCTGGCTGGCCAATCTGCTCGAGCGCATCATGACCGGCGTGGTACCGCTGCTGGCCATCCTGATTCCGATGATCAAGCTGATTCCGGCCTTCTTTGCCTGGCGCGAGCGGGCCCAGGTATCGCGCCTGTATGCGCAGATCAACCGGGTCGAGGACGCCTGGCGGCAGGGGTCGATGCAGGCCGTTCATGCCCTTGAAGCCCTGGGCGCCATCGAAAAGGCCCTGGATGGACTCGATCCCAAATCTCCGCACCTGGCGACGCTATACCACGCCAAGAGCCATCTGAACATGCTGGGCAAGCGCATCGCCGAGGAAGCGGCGCTGGCCAGCCCCCCGGCGCAGATTGGCAGCCCCGACGCCACGCTTTGAACGACTTCAAGGACAGTACGCCATGATCACGCCCCGCCGAAAGCTGCTCCGCCAGGTGCTCACCGTCGCCGGCGCCTGCGCGGCGCTGGCCGCCTGCAGCGCCGTCGTCCCGCCACCCGGCATGAAGCCGCCTAGCCTGACGATCCAGTCGCTGGGCATAAAGGAACTGGGCCTGAACCAGATCGTGTTCAGTGTCATGCTCAATGCCAACAATCCGAACAGCCACGCCATGCCCTTGTCGGATGCACGGCTGGAGTTGTCCCTGCTGGGCGAGAAGATTGCAAGCGGCACCACGCCGACGGGCAAGTTCGAACTGGCGGCCGGGGGCAGCACCAGCCTGCCGGTCGAATTCACGGTACCCACCCGACAGGTGATCAGCCTGGTCAGGCGGCTGGGCCAGGGCAACTGGGCGCAGTTGTCCTACGAGCTCAAGGGTCAGGCCAGGTGGGGCGTGCTGGGGTTGCCTGTCAGTTTCGAGCGCAAGGGTGAGCTCGATGCCCTGCGCAAGCTGAACGACATGATCCGCTGAGCGGATCGGGCCGATGGCCCGATGCGAGGCCCAACCAGGGAACGGGGAGAAGACGCCTACAGGGTCTCGACCGTGCCGTCATGCTCCAGTTCGTTGAAACCTTCGGGCTGGGCAAAGCGCTCGGCCTGGTGGCGGATCCAGGCGCGGTATTCCTCGGTCCTGAGCGGACGGCTGATCGCATAGCCCTGCGCTTCGTCAACCCCCAGCCGACGCAGCAAACCCAGGATCTCGGGCTTTTCAACCCCTTCGGCTACGACGCGGATATTCGACGCATGGGCCAGCTCCGCCACTGCCTTGACGATCACCCGGGCAGCCTTGTCGGTGTCAAGACGCGAGATGAAGCCACGGGAAATCTTGACGTAGGCAACCTTCAGCTCGACCAGCCGATGGGCATGCACGAAAGCCTTGGCAAAGTTGTCGACCGCAATGCGCACGCCGAAACGGCTCAGGATCAGGATGCTCTCACCGACCTGGGCCACCGGGCTGAACAGGCTTTCCTCGGGCACCTCGATGGTCAACGAGCTGGCCTTGACCTTGGCGCCACGCACCAGGGTCACAACCCGGCTGGCGAACTCGGGGTCTGCCAGGTCGCGCATCGTCACATTGACAGCGATGTCGATTTTGAGATTTTCCTTGCGCCACTGCGCAACCTGCTCAAGAGATGACTCAAGCACCCAGTGGGTCAGCTCGGTGATGAATCCCGTCTTTTCGGCGAACGGGACGAACTGGGCCGGGTTCTGCGGACCGCGCTCGGGATGATCCCAGCGCAGGAAGGCCTCGGCCATCAGGCGAGGCTCCTGGGAGAGCAGCACCTTGGGCTGGAAGTTCAGATGCAGTTGCCGGCTGGTGACCGCACGACGCAATTCATTGAGCAGGTTCAGTTGCAGGTCACGCCGACGCTCGGAATCCGGGTCCACGATCGCAATCCGGCTGATGTCACGGGCCGCCTCGATGGATGCCGCCGAGGCCGCCGTCAGCAGCCCGGCTGCCGACTTGGCATGGTGAGGATAACTGGCGATGCCGCAGCGACCGGTCAGGCTGAAGGTCTGGCCATCGTTTTCGAAGTCCTCATCCAGTGCATGGATCAGGCGAATGGCCAGGGCCCGATGGCGATCCTCGTCACCCTGGCCCACGAACACCGCAAACTGGGCACCAGACAGGCGCGAAAACATCATTTCCGATTCACGCCGGTTTTCGCGGCGATCATCTGCCGAGGTATTGTCCACCTGACGCAGCAGTCGTCGCAGGCGCTCGGCAATCTGGCTCATCAACAGGTCGGCCACCTGTGGCCCGAAGGTGTCATTGACGTCGCGGATCTCATCGACAGCAAGGACCAGCAGGAATACCGGCTTGCTCAGGTGGGAGCGTTTCTGGATGACGTCCTGGAGTCTTTCCTGAAGGGCATTCTGGTTGGGCAGACCCGTCACAGGATCCCTGTAGGCCACGCGCATGATGTTGCGCTCGCGTGCCTTCAGTCCGTCGCGCATCAGGGCCAGGGCCTGGATCAGGCCCGAGAACTCCGGCAGGCCGGGCTTGCCGGCCGGCATGGCGGAAAAGTCACCATCCGTGGTCCGGCGTACAAGATGTGTGGCCTCGCCCAGTTTGCGCTGGACCGATCGGCTCAGCAGCATGATCAGGGTGCCGGCCGCCAGCAGTGACAGCAGCAGGGCCGTCAGGGCATTCCAGTCGGCTTGTTCCGCTAGCCCCATGTGTCTTGAGGCATCGGTGCGCAACACCAGAAGGTAGCGGTTGTCAGGGGCATCGGGCAGCGGGAAAAAGCGCAGGGCGCTTTCCTCATAGCTAAAGGTCCCCTTGATGGCTGCCGGCGCCTTGCCAGCAGGCTGTGCCGTCTGGCTCTCATCGAAACTTCTGCCCAGGGCGGTAAGCGCATCGGCATCCAGCCCGGGCTCCATGCCATTGGCCATGACCCGCCAGTCACCCCCCTTGTGGCGTCGCGTCAGGGCTACCTGGAAGCCGCGATCGCCGAGCCGTCTGATGAAGCCATCGTCCATGGCGCGTTCGGCCGCAATCACCGCCAGCAGCTTGCCGGCATCATCATGAACCGGCGCCGCTGCCACCAGGCTGAGCGTACCCGACTCGGTGGCCAGGATCAGCACCGTGACATCTGTCGTTGGCGCCGCCTTGACCATCTCGTCCAGCCGGGGCCAGGGCTGCTTGCGCTCAGGGTGACGCAGTTGCTGGTTGTCATCGAACCACCACAGCCGGCTCATTCCCATCCCCCGCTCCTTGAGCTTGAGCAGGTCACGGATCTGGACCTCGTCACCGGCGGCGAGGAAATTGCGCAAGGACGGATCACGGGCCAGGCTTTGCAAGGCCAGGCCATGACTCTCGCGCAACTGGTCCAGGGTGTAGCGCAGGTTCTTTTCCGCCATGCGGGCGTTCTCGAGCGCATAGGCCTGCCCGACCCGCTGTGTCTCGATACGATTCGAGAAATGCAGGATCACATGACCAAGCACCAGGATCAGCCCGATGCCCAGCAAGAGCCGGAAACGCAGGCCGAAGGTGCGAGGGGACGAACGGGCGGACTTGGACATGCCTCATCATCCCTTTGCAGCACCGGGTGCCGCTGCGTCAGCAGATGAACGGCCTTTGATGTCGCCCAAAAGGCGTGCGGCCTGCGCGGACTGTCGGTTTGGTGCACGCCGGTGGCAGACCCACGCCGATTGGGCATAATGGGATTCGGCAGGTTTCCTGGAACGCGAAGGTTCGCACCGCCCGCCAACACCCCTCACCGTGGACAGATTCAAGCAGATCGAAACCTTCGTTGCGGTAGCCACCAAGGGCGGCCTGTCGCCGGCTGCATCCGCCGAGGGCGTGGCCCCGGCCATCATCGGCCGGCGCATCGATGCCCTGGAGGCTCGCCTGGGCGTCAAGCTGCTGGTGCGCACCACCCGCAAGGTCACCCTCACCTATGAGGGCGCGGCCTTCCTCGAGGACTGCCAGCGCGTGCTGCGTGACTTCCATGAGGCCGAGGCCAGCGTGTCGGCCGGCGGCATCAAGGCCTCGGGCCACCTGCGTGTGACGGCACCGGCCGGCTTTGGTCGCCGCCACGTGGCACCGCTGGTCCCCAGCTTCATCGATGCCCACCCCGAGGTCAGCGTCTCGCTCGACCTGAGCGATCGCCTGACCGATATCATCAACGAGGGCATCGACATTGCGGTGCGGATCGGCCAGCTCGACGACTCCAGCCTGATCGGCGTCACATTGGCCAACAACCGGCGAGTCGTGGTGGCCAGCCCGGCCTATCTGGCACGCTCGGCGCCGATCAACCACCCCCGTGACCTGCAACACCATCAATGCCTGACCTTTGGCAACTCGGGCAGCCAGGCGCGCGGCTGGCTGTTCACCGTCGACGGCCAGGTCCAGCCGATGCGCCTGCACGGGGCGATGGAGTGCAACGATGGCGCCGTGCTGCTGGACTGGGCCCTGTCCGGCTTCGGACTGGCCTGGCGCTCGCAGTGGGAGGTCAGTCACGAACTGGCAGCCGGGCGGCTGAGTGAGGTGCTGCCGCAGTTTCGTGCGCCGGACAATGCGATACATGCGGTCTTTCCGCAGCGCAAGCACATGCCCTTGCGGGTACGCCTGTTCATCGAACACCTGAAGAGCCACTACGGCGACCCGGAGTACTGGCAGCGCGCCCAGGGCTGAACCCAAGTTTCGCGCACGTGTTGAAGCCCCAATGAAAAAGGGCCGATCGCTCGGCCCTTGGCTTTGGGACGCTGGAGGCGTCTTACTTGCTCAGATGCTTGCCCACCAGCTTGGTCATCTCGAACATCGAGACCTGGGCCTTGCCAAACACAGCCTTGAGCTTTTCGTCGGCATTGATCATGCGCTTGTTGACGGCGTCCTGAAGCTTGCCCTTCTTGATGTAGTCCCACATCTTCTTGACCACCTCGGTACGCGGCACGGCCTTGTCGCCGATCACGGCAGCCAGCGCGGGGCTGGGCTTGAGCGCCGCCATGAAAGCAGCATTGGGCTTGCGTGCGGGCTTCTTGGCTGCGGCCTTCTTGGCTGCGGGCTTGGCAGCAGGCTTCTTGGCTGCAGGCTTCTTGGCTGCGGGCTTGGCGGCCGGCTTGGCAGCCGGCTTCTTGGCTGCAGGCTTCTTGGCCGCAGGCTTGGCAGCGGCTTTCTTGGCCGCAGGTTTGGCGGCTGCCTTCTTGGCAGGTTTGGCTGCGGGTTTAGCAGCAGACTTCTTTGCACCCTTGGCTGTTGCCATAGATCAGACTCCTACAAAAATGACGAGAGCGATTCGTGCTTCAAAATTTTGCACAGGCGCAAGAATGAACGCGATTTGCACAAACCACAAGGCCCGCGCGGTCTTCCCCTCTGAAAACCCGGTACGCGCCGGATTTTTCAGAGGGAAGTGTTGCATTTTTGAGGCGCTTGCGAGGCCCTGTGCGGACGCTGGGCTTGACGGGGTCAGACAAACGCTGTTTCCGCCCTGCAATCAGGCGCTCAGGCGCAAGGGCCTGAGCGCCCTTGATCACTTGAGAAACTGGGTGTCGGCAAGTCCGCGCAGGTCGGGAATCGCCTTGATGATGCCCACCTCGAGGAGCAGGTCGGCCGCCTCCTTGGAGAACTGCTGGAACTCGCCACCGAAGAAGCGCTGATTGGCCGCACGATCCTGCCAGCGCAGATAGGACTGCGACTTCTCGAAGGCCTCACCGCTCTGCTTGACGTCGGCGCCCATGATCTCGAAGCTCTTCTTCGGATCGCTCTTGATCATCTCGAGCGCCTCGAAGTAGCTGTCAGCCAGGGCCTTGGCAGCCTTGGGGTTTTCCTTGAGGAATTTCGGGGTGCAGCCGAAGGTGTCCATCACCATCGGGTAATCCAGGGTCGTGGCGATGATCTTGCCGGCCTGCGGCGCGGCACGCACGCTCGACAGGTAGGGCTCGTAGGTCATGGCCGCATCGAGCCCGCCGCTGCCGGCCACGAAGGCGTTGGCGGCTGCCTGGGGCTCCAGATTGACGACCTTCACATCCTTCACCGACAGGCCGTTCTTCTTGAGCATCCAGGCCAGGGTGAAGTAGGGCGCAGTGCCCGGCGCCGACGCCGCCACCGTCTTGCCCTTCAGGTCGGCGATGCGGGCGACATCACCACGCACGGCCATGCCATCGGCACCGTAGCTCTTGTCCATCTGGAAGATCTGGGTCGTGGCCACGCCATTGGCGTTCCAGACGATCCAGGTCTCGACCGTGGTGGCTGCACACTGAATGTCACCGGAGGCGATCGCCAGATGGCGATCCTTCTGGGGGATCTTCTTGAGGCTGACATCGAGGCCATTTTTCTTGAAGATGCCGGCCTCCTTGGCCAGGGTCAGCGGCGCAAAGCCGGTCCAGCCCGAAAATCCGATCCCCACCTTGATCTCCTGGGCCTGGGCCCCCGTGCTGGCCAGCAGGGTCGCGAGGGCAAGGCTCGTCCCGAGTCTGGGAAGGGCGGACAGGCTGCGGGCAAGGCGGGAAGTGACGGGTTTCATGCGGGCTCCGGAAAAGAGTGGATGGAAGGCTGAAAAGTGTACCCGATGGGTGTACGCTTGCCGCTTTCCAGACCCGTCCACCCCCACTTTTCGGGCCCCATCACGAACGCCACCCCTGGCGAATCCGGGCCCCATCGCACCAGGAGAGAACGCATGAGCGCAGCCCCCCTCGAATCGAACGCCACCAACGCTGCTGGCTACGAAGACCTATGCCTTTACATCGACGGCCAGTTCCTAAAGGGCGAAGGCCGCAAGGAGCAAAACGTCATCAACCCGGCCACCGGCCAGGTCATCGCCCGCCTGCCCCATGCCAGTACCGATGACCTGAACCGGGCCCTGGCGGCTGCGCAAAAGGCCTTCGAGAGCTGGAAGCACAGCTCCCCCATGGAGCGCAGCCGGATCATGCGCAAGGTCGCGGAACTGACCCGCCAGCGCGCCAACGAGATCGGCCGCAACATCACGCTGGACATGGGCAAGCCGCTGGCCGAGGCGATCGGTGAGGTCACCTCCTGCGCCGAACATGCGGATTGGACCGCCGAGGAGAGCCGCCGCATCTACGGCCGCGTGATTCCGCCGCGGCTGCCCAATGTGCGCCAGATGGTGCTGCGCGAACCGGTCGGCGTGTGCGCCGCCTTCTCGCCCTGGAACTTCCCCTACAACCAGGCCATCCGCAAGATCTGCGCCGCCATCGGCGCCGGCTGCACCATCATCATCAAGGGCCCCGAGGATGCGCCCTCGGCCGTGGTCGCGATTGCCCGCATGTTCCACGATGCCGGCCTGCCCCCGGGCGTGCTCAACGTGGTCTGGGGCGTGCCGGCGGAAGTGTCGAAACACCTGATCGATTCGCCGATCGTGCGCAAGATCTCGTTCACCGGATCGGTGCCGGTGGGCAAGCAGCTGGCGGCCATGGCCGCCGCGCAGATGAAGCGCAGCACCATGGAACTGGGTGGCCATTCGCCGGTGATCGTCTGCGAGGATGCCGACGTCGACCGCGCCGCCGACCTGCTCAGCGGCTTCAAGTTCCGCAATGCCGGCCAGGTCTGTGTGTCGCCGACGCGCTTTTACATCCAGGAGAAGGTCTTCGATCGCTTCATGGCTCGCTTCATCGATCGCACCAAGGGCATGAAGGTTGGCGACGGCCTGGCGGCCGACACCAAGATGGGCCCGCTGGCCCATGAGCGACGCGTGCCGGCCCTCGAGTCCTTCGTCAATGATGCCAATGATCGCGGCGCCCGCATCGAACTGGGCGGCAAGCGGATGGGCGGCGGTGGCTTCTTCTTCGAGCCCACCATCGTCATCAACCCCCCCGATGACAGCATGCTGATGACCACCGAGCCCTTTGGGCCGATCGCCGGCTGCGTGCCCTACAAGGATCTGCAGGACACCATCCGGCGTGCCAACAGCCTGCCCTACGGCCTGTCCTCCTATGCCTTCACGACCAACACCGCCCACGCGCTGGCGATCCAGAACGGCATCGAGGCCGGCATGGTCAACATCAACCATTTCGGACAGGCGCTGGCCGAGACGCCCTTTGGTGGTGTCAAGGACAGTGGCATCGGCTCGGAGGGCGGCATGGAGACCTTCGACGGTTACCTGGTCACCAAGTTCGTGACCCAGATGGGCTGAACGGTCTGCAATGCCATGAAGCGCCCTGAAGACGACGGCCGCGTCGCTGCGGCCGGGCAAGAGGGCCGGGCCTGGCGGGCCTCGAGGCCTCGCCGCTCGCTGGCGCGCTGCCTGGCTGCGGCCGGTGCACTGGCCGCAGGCCTGGCGGCGGGCCTCCTGTGCCGGCCCGCACTGGCGGCCTGGCCCGAAAAGCCGATCCGCATCATCATCGGATTCCCGGCAGGAGGCCCGCTCGACCAACACGCGCGCTTGCTGAGCGAGCGGCTGACCCAGGCGCTCGGACAACAGGTGCTGATCGACTACAAGGCCGGCGCCGGTGGCACCGTCGGCGCCCAGCTGGTAGCCAGTTCGCCGGCCGATGGCTACACCCTGCTGCTGGCCAACACCGGCACGATGGTGATCAATCCGGCGCTCTATCCGCGCCTGCCCTACGACCTGCTGCGCGACTTCGCTCCGGTGGCGCGCACCGCGCAACAGCCCCTGGCCATCGTCGTCAACAATGACGTCCCGGCGCGGACGCTGCCCGAGTTCATCGCCCTGGCGCGCAAGCATCCGGGCAAGCTCAACTACGGCTCGGCCGGCAACGGCGGCATCTCGCATCTCGTGCCGGAGATGTTCAAGCAGGCCACCGGCATCTTCATGGTCCACATCCCGTATCGCGGCAGTGCGCCGGCCTTCACCGACCTGATGGCCGGCCAGGTGCAGTTCATGGCCGAGTCCGTCCCGCAGGCCGCGCAGTATGCCAAGGCCGGCAAGATACGCGCGCTGGCGGTGACCAGCGCACAACGCAGCGCCGCCCTGCCCGACACGCCCACCTTGGTCGAGTCCGGTCTCAAGGGCTTCGAGGTGGTCGGCTTCTATGGCTTCCTGGCCCCGGCGGCCACGCCCCGCGAGGTGCTCGCCCGGCTGTCGTCGGCCTTCAAGGCTGTACTCGAAAGCCCCGAGGTGCGCAGCCGCATGGTCGCTCAGGGCGCCGATCCGGCCTTCCTCGATCACGAAGCCTTTCGTCGCTACCTGAGTGAGGAGCTGCCGCGCTGGGCCCAGGCGGTGAAGGCCTCGGGCGCCAAGGTCGACTGAGGCCGCCTAAAGCCGGATGGCAAAGGGCTCCAAGGCGGACAGATCTGGCGCCAGCCCCAGTCCCGGCGCATCGCCCAGTTGCGCCAGGCCTGCCTGCACCCGATCCAGTGGGGCACAGCACAGGCTGCGCAAGGGATTGTCATTGGCGTCGATCTCGAGCATGCCATCGCCTCCGACCGCCGCCAACAGGTGGGCGGAGGCCAGCAGACCAATGCCACCACCCAGGTAGTGCGGGCAATAGCGCAGGCCCGCCGCACGGATCGCCCGGGCCACCGGCAAGGTCGCCGTGAAGCCGCCCCACTTGGCCAGATCCGGCTGCACCACCGACAGCACCTGCGAGGCCAGGGCCTCGTCGAAGGCCCGGCCACCGGCGATGTTCTCGCCAGCCGCCAGCGGCACCGGGACAGCCTGGCGCAACTGACGCCATTCGGACCAGGGACGATCGGCCCGCAGCGGCTCTTCGAGCCACCCGAGCCCCGCCCCGGCCAGCATCGGGCCCATCTCGAGGGCCTGATCGAGTGACCAGGCCTGGTTGGCATCGACCATCAACGGGGCATCACCGATCACCTGGCGCAAGGCCTCCAGATTGGCCGCATCGCGTGCCTGGCCAAAGCCGACCTTGAGCTTGAAGGCGCGATAGCCCTCATCCCACCGGCGCTGCGCCAGTTGCTCAGGGGCGGTCGGATTGAGCCCGCTGGCATACACCCGGATCCGGGCATCGCTGCCGCCCAGCAGCCTCCACAGGGGCTGTTGCTGGCGGCGCGCCCACAGGTCCCAGATCGCCACATCCAGGCCGGCGATGCATTGCGCGATCGGTCCTGGCTCGGCCGACTGGATCGCCAGCACCTCGGTCTTGTCCGTCATCCAGGCATAGGCCTGCGCCGGTTCGTCGAAGTCACGCGCCTTGAGCAAGGGTGCCAGCACGCTATGGACCAGCCGCGCCCGGTGCTCGGCACCGACCGAGGGGAAATTGCACCAGACTTCGCCCCAGCCCTCCTGGCCCTGCTCATCACGGACCCGCACGAACACGGCGGGCCGGTCATGCATGATGCCAAAGGAGGTCTGCACCGGTGTATCGATCGGGGCGCGAAAGACAAAGGCCGAGATCTCGGCAAGTTTCAGGGGCACTTTGGGCATCACGGATTCAGATCCATTTCAAAGCGGACATGATCGCCGCGGTAGACCACTTCACCCAGATAGATCACCTGTCCCTGGGCATCGAGAAACACGCGCCGTACCAATGCCACCGGAGCATCTCGGGCGATGCCCAGATGCCGGGCGACCTCGGCATCGGCACTGCTCACCGTCACCGTCTGACGCGCCTGGGCAATGCGGTCGCGGGCGATGTCGAGCAGGACCGGGATCACCGTCTCGTTGCGGAAACGCCGCGGCGCCATCCGGAAGATCGAGGCCTCGATCCAGATCGCGATGACGCAGTAGTTGACGCGATCACGGCTGTGGATGCGACGCATGAAGCGGTAGGCTGCGGCGGCACGGCCCTCGCCTTCTCGCACCGGCGGATCACCGCGCGACTCTTCCACCAAGGTCAGTTGCGGCCTGTCGTGGCGATAAACGTCGGCCAGCGCCTGCAGGCTGGTGGCCAGATGCAGGCTGCGCGCCGGCCCCCGCCCGCCGGTCACGAAGGTTCCCCGCCCCTGCTGGGCAGACAACAGGCCCTCGCGCGCAAGCAACTCGACGGCCTGGCGCACGGTGACGCGCGCCACATCGAACTCGGCCATCAAGGCCGGCAAGGTGGGCAGCTGCGCACCGATCGGCCAGTGCCCACGAGCAATGCGCTGGCGCAGCAGATCGGCCAGCTGTACATAGCGGGGAACAGGGCTGGTGCCGAAAAAGCGGTGGGAGGCCATGCCTTGGATCGCGGAAAATGGCAGCCGATTGTGCCGATGGTTCTAATCATAGTACCATTCATGCACGCTGGCTTGCGACCCATCGGCCACCATGCCGGTGAGCCCGCGCCACGGCCTCTTGATCATCGCCGCCCTACGACGCCCCGAGACTGTCTTGCACCGACGCATCCTGCTGATCCTTGCCCCCTGGCTACTGCTGTTGCTGATCTGGTACGCGGTGCGCGCCAGCGGACTGGTCAATCCGGCTCTGGTACCGGCGCCGCACGAGGTCTGGCGAAAGGCGGTCGAACTGGCCGGAGGCAGGCTCTGGAGCGACATCTACATGTCCACGCAGCGCGTCTTCCTGGGCGTGAGCCTGGGCGTCACGCTGGCCGTGCCGGCGGGCTTCCTGCTGGGCTGGTATCCGCGCCTGCGCCAGTTCATCGACCCGGTCATCAATTTTTTCCGCGCCCTGCCTCCGATCGCGCTGATTCCGCTGGTCATCGTCTACTTCGGTATCGGCGAACCGGCCAAGACCATCATCCTTTTCTACGCCGCATTCTTCGCTGGCGTCATCGTGATGTATGAGGGCATCTCGCAGATCAGCCCGATCTATATCAAGGTGGCCCGGACACTGGGCGCCCGCGACCTCGAAATCTTTCTCAAGGTGATCGTGCCGCTGACATTGCCCCATATCCTCACCGCCATCCGCGTCGCACTGGGGGTGGCCTGGGCCACCCTGGTGGCATCGGAGCTGATCGCAGCCCAGCAGGGCCTGGGGGCGCTGATCCAGAATGCCTCCAGCTTTTTCCAGCTCGATGTCATCTATGTCGGCATCATCTGCATCGGCCTGATCGCCCTGCTGATGGACCTGGCCCTGCGCCTGGCGAGCCGGCGACTGGTGGCCTGGCAGGAGCGCATCGCGTGAGCCAGGGACCTATCACCAGCAGCGCAGCGGTCGCCGCCCGCGGCACTTCCGATTCAGCCAGCCCGCGCATCCGCTTCGAGAACGTCGGCATGCGCTATGGCGGCGCGAGGGACGGCATGACGGTGGTCGATGACATCAGCTTCGACATTCACGAAGGCGAGTTCATCGCCATCATCGGGCCGTCAGGATGTGGCAAGACCACCCTGATGAACATGGTGGCCGGCTTCGTTCAGCCCAGCCAGGGACGGGTACTGCTCGATGGTCAGCCGGTTCAGGGGCCGGGGCCGGATCGCGGCGTGATCTTTCAGGAGTACGGCGTCTTTCCCTGGCTGACGGTCCGCCAGAACATCGAGTTCGGCCTGCGTCTGTCCGCCTCGGGTACCCCTGCAGCCGAGTGCCGCCGGATCAGCGAACGCTACATGGCCTTGATGGGCCTGAGCGATTTTGCCGACCATCATCCCAAGCACCTCTCCGGTGGCATGCGCCAGCGCCTGGCCCTGGCCCGCGCCTATGCGGTCAAGCCCGCCTTCCTGCTGATGGACGAGCCTTTTGGCGCGCTCGATGCCCAGACCCGCAGCGCGATGCAGGACCTGCTGCTCGAGGTGCTGCGCAGCGAAGGCAAGACGGTCATGCTGATCACCCACTCGGTCGAGGAAGCCATCTACCTGGCCTCGCGCATCGTCGTGGTGACGGCGCGACCGGCACGCATCCGCAGCATCATCGACGTGCCCTTTTCGTATCCGCGCGGCGAGGCACTGCACGAGGATCCGCGCTTTGGTCAGCTGCGCGCGCAGATCCGCGAACTGGTGATGCAGGAATACGCCGCGCAGTCCAGGCTCTCGGTCCGTCTGTCCGATTGAACAACACGCCCCCTACAACCCTGTGGAGACCCCCCATGAGCACTTCCCGCCGTAAAGTTGTCAGATCCGCCCTCGCCCTCCCGCTCGGGCTCAGCCCCATGATCGGCGCGCCGCTGCGGGCGCAGGCCCGCACCAAGGTCAAGGTGGGTTACCTGCACACGCCCGCGGTCGATGGCCACATCTGGGTCGGGCAGCAAACCGGCGCCTTCGCCAAACAGGGCCTCGAGCTCGAACTGATCCAGTTCAGCACCGGCCTTGAACTGTTCCAGGCGATGATCGGCGGCAGTCTCGATGTGTTGTCCACTGGCGCGGTCATCTCCAACTTTCCCGCGCGGGGCCAGGGCAAGGCCTTCCTGATGAACAACATCGAGTACGCGACCGCGCAACTGTGGGTGCGTGATGACAGCATCCGCTCGCTTGCCGATCTCAAGGGCAAGCAGATCTCGACCACGCTGGGGACCACCGCCCATGTGTTCCTTGATCGCGCGCTGCGCTCGGCCAATCTTGATCCGGCCAAAGATGTGCAACTGGTCAACCAGCGCATGACCGAAGCCGTCACCTCCTTCGTATCGGGTGCCGTACCCGCCGTCGCCCTGTGGGTCCCCTTCGATTCCGTGATCCGGCAGCGGGTGGGCAATGCGCGCAAGCTGGTCGATGCGGCCGCCTTCTACCCTCAGGCTGCGATCATGGGCGGCTGGGCGGCCCGCAACGATTACTACGAGAAGAACCAGCCGGTGATCGCCCGGCTGATCGCCGCCTGGGCCGAGGCCAACGACCTGATCACCGGCAAGCCCGATGTCGCTGCCGAGATGCTGCAGAAGAACAACTACAAGGAAGTGCCCCTGCCCGAGTTCCGCGAGCAGTTCAAGGCCTCCAAGTACTACAGCAATGCCGAATGGCGCAAGGTCTACCAGGACGGCACCGCCACCCGTTGGCTGCAGCAGGTCACGGACTTCTTTGCCCAGACCGGCAATATCGCCAATGCCCAAAAGGCCGAGCAGTACTTCGACACCAAGCCCTTCCTGGCCACCGTCAAGGGCTGAGGCAGATACCGCTGCCTGCTGTCCGATCCCTGCCGCCACCCCGAACCAGCGAACGCCCTGCGATGACCGCCCAAGCCCGACGATCCTTCGACACCATCATCGTCGGCGCCGGCTCGGCCGGCTGCGTGCTGGCCAACCGTCTGAGCGCCGACCCGCAGCACCGCGTGCTGCTGATCGAGGCGGGCGGCGCGCGCCAGGGCTTCTGGGTACGGCTGCCAGTCGGGTACTTCCGTACCATGTACGACCCGCGCTATTCGCGGGGATTTCCGATCGAGGCGCAGCCGGGCAGCGGCATGCGTAGCATCATCTGGCCGCGCGGCCGGGTGCTGGGCGGCTCGAGCGCGATCAATGGCCTGCTCTACATCCGTGGCCAGCCCGCCGACTTCGATGCCTGGGCCAAGGCCGGCTGCAGCGGCTGGGGCTACCAGGACGTGCTGCCCTGGTTCCGCAAGTCGGAGGGCTACCAGGGAGCGGCTTCCGATTGGCACGGCACCCAAGGCGAACTGGGGGTCTCTGACCTGCGCAACGATCACCCCTACTGCGAGGCCTGGTTGCAAGCTGGCGCGCAGGCCGGTTACCGGCGCACCCCCGACTTCAATCAGGGCGACTGCGAAGGCCTGGGGCCTTACCAGCTCACCATCAAGGGGCATTGGCGTTGCGACGCCGCCACCGCCTTCCTCAAGCCGGTCCTGCACCGCCCAAACCTGACCGTGATGACCGACACCCTGGTGAGCCGGGTGCAGATCGAGAACGGCCGTGCCGTCGGTGTGCGCTGGCAGACGGCGCAAGGCGAGGAGGGTGCCGAGGCGCAGGCGCAGGTGATCCTGGCCGCAGGGGCCCTGCAGTCCCCCCAATTGCTGCAGTTGTCAGGCGTGGGTCCCGCTGGCTTGCTGCGCAGCCTCGATATCCCGGTCCAGGTGGATGCACCCGGCGTCGGTGCCAACCTGCAGGACCACTACCAGGCCCGCGTGATCGTCAAGCTGCGCCACCGCAAGTCCCTCAACGACCAGGTGCGCAACCCCGTCGAACTGGCCCGCATGGGTGCACAATGGCTGTTCGGCCAGCGAGGCCCGCTGACCGTCGGCGCCGGTCAGGTCGGAGGACTGGTCGCCACTGAACACGCCGCGGGCGCCCGTGCCGACGTGCTGTTCAACGTCATGCCCCTTTCGGTCGACAAGCCCGGGGATCCCCTGCACGGCTTCTCGGGTTTTTCAGCCTCGGCGGCACAATGCCGGCCGCTGTCACGCGGCTCGGTGCAGATCACCAGCCGTGATCCGGCCCAGGCGCCGCGCATCCAGGCCAACTACCTGAGTGATCCCCACGATGCCAAGGTGATGGTCGCGGGTCTGCGCATCCTGCGCGAGATCGTGCGCCAGCCAGCCTTCAGGGACCTGATCCTGGACGACGAATACATGCCCGGCCATGCGGTGCAAAGCGATGCCGAACTGGAAGCCTTTGCCCGTCACAAGGGAGGTACCGTGTTTCATCCGGTGGGCACCTGCCGGATGGGCAGCGATACGGCCTCTGTCCTGGATCCGCAACTGCGGGTACGCGGCATCGAAGGCCTGCGCGTGATCGACGCCTCGGTGATGCCGGAGATGGTGTCGACCAACACGAATGCAGCCAGCATCATGATCGGCGAGAAGGGCGCAGGCCTGCTGCTGGGACGCGAGCAGCCCTGAACCGACTTGCCCTCCCCCGGCCCGCCCGTACGCTGGTCACTCGCCCTTGATATTGCCCTCGCGGATCACCTGCGCCCACTTGGCGTGCTCGGCCGCGATGGCCTGCGCCGCCCCCTCGGGCGTGGTCCAGGTCGAGACCGCTCCTTGCGAGAGCAGTGACTCGCGCACATCCGGCTCGGCCATGATCTTCCGGAGCTCAGCACTGAGCTTTTGAACAACGGCATCGGGCGTGCCCGCCGGCGCGGCGATGCCGAACATCGAGCTGACCTCGAAGCCCTTCAGGCCCGCCTGCGTTGCGGTCGGCACGCCTGGCAGGGTATCGACCGGCTGCAGGGTCGTCGTGGCCAGGGCCCGCAGCTTGCCCGACTTGATATGAGGCTGCGCCGCCGGTGCGGTCTCGATCATGGCCTGCACCTGACCACCGACCAGGTCCACCATCGCCGGGCCACTGCCCTTGTAAGGCACATGAAGGACATCAACCCCGGCCATGCGCTTGAACATTTCCATCGCCAGGTGCTGGGGCGAGCCATTGCCAGAGGAGGCAAAGGCCAGCGAGCCGGGTTTGGCCTTGGCCAGCGCGATCAATTCGGCCAACGTGTTGGCCTTGACGCCCGGGTTGACCACGAACACGAGGGGCACCCGGCCGACGATGGCGATCGGCGCAAAGCTTTTCTGCAGGTCGAAGGGCGTGGTGGCCGGGCTGAGGGCTGCGTTGATCGAGTGGCTGGTCAGCGCGCCCATCAGCAAGGTGTAACCATCGGCGGGCGACTTGGCCACCACACCGGCCCCCAGGTTGCCGCCGGCACCGGCCCGGTTCTCGACCACCACCTGCTGGCCCAGGTGACTGGACAGCTTCTGTGCCATCACACGACCGATCACATCGGTGGCGCCCCCCGGCGGATAAGGCACCACCAGGCGCACCGGACGGTTGGGATAGTCCTGGGCCTGTGCCGGCATCCAGCCGGCCAGGCTTGCCGCCGCCAGGGTTGCCAGCGCGGTCCGAAGCAGGGAGCGGCGCAGGGCCTGAAAGAGCGAAACGGGCGAGGACGACTGGGGCATGACTCACTCCTTGCCCGGCGCGGGCAGACAGGACATTGGGCGGCGGTATCATCACTGGCGTCGCTGGGCCCACGCAAGGGGCACTCCCGGGCGCCTGGCCTGCAACCGGTACCGACCCTGTCAGTGTAGCCGCAAGCCCGCGCGTCCCCGCCCACTCTTTCCGTTCATGTCCATGTCCTCCAGCAAGCCCCCTGCCTCCCCTTCCAACGACGGATTCGCCAAGGGCCTGACCCAGTACGGCGACCGCGGCTTTTCGCTGTTCCTGCGCAAGGCTTTCATCAAGGGCGCCGGCTACAGCGATACCGTGCTCGACAAGCCGGTGATCGGCATCACCAGCACCGGCAGCGCCTACAACCCCTGCCACGGCAACATGCCGCAACTGCTCGAGGCGGTGCAGCGCGGCATCATGCTGGCCGGGGGGCTGCCCATGCCCTTCCCCACCATCTCCCTGCACGAGAGCTTCTCGGCGCCCACCAGCATGTACCTGCGCAACCTGATGTCGATCGACACCGAGGAGATGCTGCGCGCGGCTCCGATGGATGCGGTGGTGCTGATCGGCGGCTGCGACAAGACCGTGCCGGCGCAACTGATGGGCGCAGCCTCGGCCAATCTGCCCGCCATCCAGCTGATTACTGGCTCGATGCTCACCGGCTCGCACCGCAGCGAGCGCGTCGGCGCCTGCACCGACTGCCGCCGCTACTGGGCCCGCTTCCGTGCCCAGGACATCGGCCAGGAAGAGATCGACGAGGTCAACAACCAGCTGGTGGCCAGCGTCGGCACCTGCTCGGTGATGGGCACTGCATCGACCATGGCCTGCATTGCCGAGGCCCTGGGCATGACCATGCCCGGTGGTGCCTCGCCTCCTGCCGTCACCGCCGATCGGATGCGCATCGCCGAGGCCACCGGGGCACAAGCCGTGCATCTGGCCCGCCAACGCCTGGGGATCGACCAGATCCTCACCGACAAGGCCCTCGAAAATGCGATGCGCGTGCTGCTCGCCATCGGCGGCTCCACCAACGGCATCGTGCACCTGACCGCGATCGCCGGTCGCCTCGGCTACGAGATCGATCTGGATGCCCTGGACCGCATGGGCCGCGACACCCCGGTGCTGCTCGACCTGAAGCCCTCGGGCGACCACTACATGGAAGACTTCCATCATGCCGGCGGCATGGCCACCTTGCTGCGCGAATTGAAGCCCTTGCTGCACCTGGATGCCCTCACGGTCACCGGCCGAACGCTGGGCGAGGAGATCGAAGCCGCCGGCCCCGGCTTCAGGCAGGACGTGATTCGCTCCCTGGCCGACCCGATCTATCCGCAAGGCGGCATCGCTGTGCTGCGCGGCAACCTGGCCCCCGGCGGTGCGATCATCAAGCAGTCGGCCGCCAATCCGGCACTGATGGAGCATGAGGGCCGTGCGGTGGTCTTCGAAGATGCGGCCGACCTGGCCGCCCGCATCGATGATCCGGATCTCGATGTGAACGCCGAGGATATCCTCGTGCTCAAGAACATCGGTCCCAAGGGCGCGACCATGCCCGAGGCCGGCGCGCTGCCCCTGCCCCTGAAACTGGCCCGCGCCGGCGTGAAGGACATGGTGCGCATCTCCGATGGCCGCATGAGCGGCACCGCCTTTGGGACCGTGGTGCTTCATGTCACGCCCGAAGCCGCCGTCGGCGGGCCGCTCGCCCTGGTGCGCAATGGCGACCGCATCCGCCTGTCGGTCAAGGAGCGGGCCTTGCAACTGCTGATCAGTGACGAGGAACTGAAGGCCCGCGCCGCACAGCAGAAGATCACCCCCCCCACTGGCGAACGCGGCTATCGCAAGTTGTACATGCAGAGCGTCACCCAGGCCGACAAGGGCGTGGACTTCGATTTCCTGCGTGCGACCGAGCAGCGCGGCAAACTGCCACGCACCTGATGGGGGCTCATTCGCTGCGCTCCCGCAGACACAGCGACCAGTTCCAATTTCATTCCCGAATGCCGAGACTTTGATGAACACGCCCCTGAAAGCGCAAGTGCTCAGTTTCTACGAACAGCACCCGATCAATGAGGATGAGATCCTGATCAAGCTGCGCCAGCGCGGCGTTGATCCCGAGCACATGACCCAGGCCGACATGCAGGACCTGGACCAGGACCACTACGGCGGCATTGCTGCCGTGGAGAGCCTGATCGAGGCTGGCCAGTTGCAGGCCGGCGACCAGGTGCTGGATGTGTGCAGCGGCATGGGCGGCCCCTCGCGCTGGATCGCGCATCGTCTGGGCTGCAGCGTGACCGGGCTGGACTTCACGCCCTCGCGGGTCGCAGGCGCCACGCGGCTGACGCAACGCGTCGGGCTGGAGCACAAGGTGCGCTTCGTGCAGGGCGATGCCACCGCCATGCCCTTTGAGGCCGCGCAGTTCGATGCGGCGATCTCGCAGGAGGCCTGGTGCCATATCGGTGCCAAGGACCGCGTGCTGGCTGAATGCGCCCGCGTGCTGCGCCCCGGCGGACGGCTCGCCTTCACCGACCTGGTGGACCGCGGCACGATGAGCGATGAGGATCACCGCCTGCTGGAGGCCGGCATGAAGATGCCGCGCCTGCCCCTGCGCACCGATTACGAGGCCCTGCTGGCGAGGGCCGGCTTCCAGGACATCCGCTGTGTGGATCTGTCCGCGCACTGGACCCGCATCCTGCAGGATCGGCTGGCGATGTATCGCTCGCTCAGGGAAACAACCGTCGCCAAGTTCGGTCTGGCGCGCTTCGAGGAGTATGACGCCGCCTATGCGCGCTTTGTGGCGCTGTACAGCGATGGCAAGGCAGGAGGGGGCCGCTTTACCGCCAGACGCGCCTGAGACGATCCAGGCGCAGGCGCAGGCAACTGCCGCGCGCTGACACCGGCCTACTTGCCTGCGTCCTTGCTGTCGGGAATCACCGCATCGATCACGGCGCCGGTGGCCTTCACGCCAGTCTTCGCCACGGTCGCGGCGGTCGTGACCGCTGCATCAGCCACGGCGATCACCATGCAGCCTTGCAAGCCGGCGACCGCACCGGACAGAGCCAGGAGGGCGAAGGCAGTCTTGAGAAACCTCATGCAGCTATTCCACGGAAAAACAGGCAGGTAGAATCTTCTCATGGATACCCCCCTGCCCCTGGGCGATCGCCTGATCGCCGCGCTCTTCATGCCCCTGATGTCCTTCGGCTTCCTGCTGATCTTTGCCTTTGTCGGCAGTTCCGGGATGGATGACCTGTGGCGCCATGTGCAAGCGATGAGCGAGCGGCAGTGGATGTTCCTGGGACTGCTGCTCCTGCTGCTGGCAGGACTGGGCTTTACCCTGGGCACCTTCAAGGCCTTCCGGATCCATTCCTATGGGGCTGGTGGCGGCGTGCCCGCCGGCGGGCCGATCTCGATGGGCCTGGCACGGGTGATCTTTTTCGGGGCGACGATCGGGTCGGTGGCGGTTTTCCTCAGTGGCGGCTAGTGTGGTGTGCCGTAAGTAACTTGTCTAATGACGAAGTGCAATGAGGGTGAATCCAAGGCGCGGTTGCGGTCCGATAGCGGGGCTATCGACCCGGGTTCGCAACGCCCCAGTCGCCCTCATTTCACTTCGCCCCGACGGGGTTCGATCGGACGAGGCGCTCGGTCGCTCGCCCGAGGCACCCAGCCAGTCGCCCGCCAAGCCTGCTCATCAGGCTGCCCGCCCATCCGAAGGGATGAGACGGCGAGCTGCGCCCGCCCAGATGACCGTCCGACGGCCTGTTAACCTCGGGGGACTCGGGCAGGCCCGTCATTGATCGGATGCCGACAAGCGCCCCTAGCCATGCCCGAGGCGACGAAGCCCGCTTCGCCCCGATCAGCAGCAGCACCTTGAGGAGTACCCTGACATGAAGACCCGAATGTTCCCGCGCATGGCAGTGAGTCTGTTCCTGACGACCGCCCTCCTGGTCGGCTGCGGCGGAGGTGGTTCAGGGACCGGCAGCGCGACCGGCACGGGCACCACCAGCAGCCCGCTGACCTCGCAGGATCCCGCCACCCTGACCAAATCAGTGGTTGATGCCAGCAACAGTTCGATTCAATTGTCGGCCGCAACCAATGCCTTCTCGGGTGCAGCCACTCCGGTTGCGATCAAGTCGCTCGCCGCCAAGGCCCTGAGCCAGACCGTACGATGCGCAGACAGCGTGCAGACCAGTACCCTGTGCGCGGGCAGCTTCAGCATCAGCAGCAACCTCAACACCCTGCCAACCGGCAGCATCCCTGCCGGCACGACACTGGGCATGAGCTTCGAAAATTTCAGGCCCAGCGACCTGCGGCCTGACCAGGCAGTGACCGGCAATCTGTCGATCAGCTTCATTGATGGATTTTCCTCGAGCACCACGATGAATGGCCGGGTCGCCATGAACATCAACATCACGGCACCGCCACCCGGCGTGCAGGCCGATGTGCTGCTGGAACTCAGGCAGCTGGGGGTTTCGGATACCGGCTCGAGCACCACGCTCAATGGCTTTGCCGCCGTCACGCTCTCAGGTCAGGCCAGGCTCGAGATGACCTTCAGCAACTGGCAGGCAGCGGACAACCGGCCCCTGGCCGGCAGCGCGGCCACCCTGGTGTCAGGCACGGACAGCCTGCGGATCCAGGTGCTCGGCACCACGGCCAACCAGACCAGCTTCGAGCTCACCTTGACCAGCGGCGGCACGACACAGTGGGTTCGCCGCGTCGTTCAGGACCTGAACGGCGGCATCGCCAGCTACCGGAACCTCTAGCTATCGACCCGGGTTCGCAACGCCGCATTCACACTCATTGCACTTCGTCATTAGACAAGTAATTTGCGGCACACCACACTTGGGAAGGTCCGCAAAACCTCTCGCGCCCGCGGCGGAGTCTTTGCGGACATTCCCTCGCGATCAGGCCGCTTCCGCTTCCCGCGAGGCCCGCTTGCGATCATGTTCCTTCAGGTGGCGCTTGCGCAGGCGGATGCTCTTGGGCGTGATCTCGACCAGTTCATCATCGGCGATGAACTCCACCGCCTTTTCCAGCGTCAGCTGGATCGGAGGCGTCAGCACGATGGCATCGTCCTTGCCGGATGAGCGCACGTTGGTGAGCTTCTTTTCCTTGACCGGATTGACCACCAGGTCGTTGTCGCGGCTGTGGATCCCGATGATGATCCCTTCGTACAGCGGATCTCCGGGGCTGACGAACATGCGGCCGCGCTCCTGCAGCTTCCACAGCGCATAGGCCACCGCATCGCCATCGTCCTGCGAGATCAGCACGCCATTGCGACGCTCCTCGATCTCGCCGGCCCAGTCACCGTAGTCGTCGAACACATGGCTCATGATGCCGGTGCCGCGCGTCAGGTTCAGGAATTCATTGGAAAAACCGATCAGGCCACGGGCCGGCACACGGTATTCAAGGCGCACCCGCCCTTTGCCGTCCGGCTCCATGTTCTGCAATTCGCCCCGGCGGCGACCCAGGAACTCCATCACCGGTCCCTGGTGGGTTTCTTCCAGGTCCATGGTCAGCATCTCGTAGGGCTCCTGCTTGACACCATCGACCACGCGCAGCTTCGGCTTCGGACGCGATACCGCCATCTCGTAGCCTTCGCGACGCATGTTCTCGAGCAACACGGTCAGGTGCAGTTCGCCACGGCCCGAGACCACGAAGGTGTCGGAGTCACCACTGAAGTCCACTCGCAGGGCCACGTTGGCCTTCAATTCGCGCTCCAGGCGCTCGCGGATCTGGCGGCTGGTGACAAACTTGCCTTCACGGCCCGCCATCGGCGAGGTGTTGACCAGGAACTCCATGGTCATGGTCGGCTCGTCCACGCTCAGCAGCGGCAGGGCCTCCTGCACATCGACCGCGGTCACGGTGCAACCGATGCCGATCTCATCGATACCGTTGATGGCGATGATGTCGCCGGCCTGGGCTTCATCCACCGCAGCGCGCTCCAGGCCTGCGTAATGCAACACCTGGTTGACCTTGGCATTGACGGGTGCATGACCGGTCTCGGCCGGGTTGCCAAACAGCACGGTGACGTTCTGGCCAGCCTTGATGCGACCCCGCTTGATCCGGCCGATGCCGATCTTGCCGACATAGCTGGAGTAGTCCAGGGCCGAGATCTGCAGTTGCAGCGGACCCTCCGGGTCATCGCCACGAGCCGGGATCTGGGCCAGCACGGCCTCGAACAGCGGCTTCATCGTCAAGCCCTTGGCGGCAGCCGCTTCAGCGGTAGCCACATCGGCCGGCAGGTCCTTCATGTCGGCCAGGGCATAGCCGTTCAGGGCCGAGGCATAGACGGTCACGAAATCGAGTTGCTCTTCGGTGGCACCGAGCTTGTCGAACAGGTCGAAGGTCTGGTTGATGACCCAGTCCGGGCGGGCCCCGGGGCGATCGATCTTGTTGATCACGACGATCGGACGCAGGCCCAGGGCGAGCGCCTTCTTGGTCACGAAGCGGGTCTGGGGCATCGGGCCCTCGACGGCATCGACCAGCAGCAGCACGCCGTCGACCATCGACAGCGCGCGCTCGACCTCACCGCCAAAGTCTGCATGCCCCGGGGTATCGACGATATTGATGCGGGTGCCGGCGTACTCCACCGCACAGTTCTTGGCCAGGATGGTGATGCCGCGTTCACGTTCCAGATCGTTGGAGTCCATGATGCGTTCGGCCACTGCCTGGTGGGCACGGAAGGTGCCGGCCTGCTTGAGCAGCTGGTCCACCAGGGTGGTCTTGCCGTGGTCAACGTGGGCGATGATCGCAATATTGCGAATCGACGGTACGGTATCGGTAGTCATGATGTCGTGGGAATCCAGGAGGAGATTTTTTAGGAAACGGAGGGTCAGTCGGCGACGCGTGTCGCAGCCACCAGAGCGGTGGCCGGTTCGCCGTCTGGGCTGTTGTGAAGAACCATGCGCACCAGACGGCGCGGGCGCAGGGCTTGAGGATCGAGTTCCACCGTGCCGAGCAACTGGCCCGTGGGGCCGGTGGCACGGCAAACCACGGGCCAGGTGGCACCGGGCAGGTCGGGTCGTTGCGTGCGCAACGAGGCCAGAAAGACATGGGGGGAAAGCTTTTGCCCCTGCAGCAGGCGGCGCATCTGCCCGTCGTCGAGCATCAGTTGCGGCAGGCTGGAAAGAAGGGTATCGACCGGCAACAGGCGCGCGCGGCGCTCCTGCAGGGTCAGGGCCTCCAGAGCTTCGAGTGTGATCGCACCAGCGACCGACAACTGCGCCACCTGGGTACGGCGCAGGCTGGCCAGATGGGCACCGCAGCCCAGCGCACGACCGATGTCCTCGCCCAGGACGCGGATATACGTGCCCTTGCTGCAGGTCACCAACAGATGCACCACCGGATGGCCCTCCAGCACGGCATAGGACTGCGGGTGCTGCTCCAACGCAGACGACACCTGCGTCAGCGCATGGATCACCACCGGCCGCGCCTCGCGCTCGACCGATTGACCGGCCCGGGCATATTCGTACAAGGCCTTGCCCTCCTTCTTGAGTGCCGAATGCATCGGCGGCACTTGCAGGATGGGACCACGAAAAGATGACAATGCCGCTTCCAGCACAGCCTCATCGGGCACGCCGGGCGGCAGCGGATGGACTTCGAGGATCTCGCCCTCGCGATCCCCGGTACTGGTCACCTGCCCCAGGCGCAGCCCGGCAACATAGGTCTTGTCGGCACCGAGCAGGTCATCGGCAAACTTGGTGGCCTCGCCAAAGGCCAAAGGCAACAGGCCGGAGGCCAGCGGATCAAGCGTGCCGCCATGGCCAGCCTTTTCCGCCTGCAACAGGCGGCGCGCGCGCATCAGCGCATCGTTGGAGCTCAGGCCCAGGGGTTTGTCGAGCAGCAGCACTCCATGCACCGGCTCACGAGGTGCCTTGCGCTGGATGGGCTGGGGCACGCTCATGAGGGTCATGGGCATTGCCTAAGATTGCTCGTCGAGGGGTTCGTCAGGCGCGGCGCGGCGCGACTGGGCTTCCTTGATCAGCGCGTCCATCGCGAAGCCGCGATCCAGCGAGGCATCATGGGCAAAGCGCACTTCCGGCGTCTGGTGGATGCGTACCCGCTTGCCCAGTTGCACACGCAGGAAGCCGGCCGCCTTGCGCAGGCCCTCGAGGGTGCGCTCGATGGTCTCGGCGTCATTGGGCAGGCAGGTGAAATGCACCGTCACATAGGCGTAGTCGGGCGTCAGATCGACGCCGGTCACCGTCACCAGCCCGACGCGCGGATCCTTGACCTCGGTCTGGATCAGCTGCGCCAGCTCATGGTGGATCTGCTCGGCGACACGCTGGCCGCGGCCATTGCCGCCGCCGGCGCTCGCCCCCGAGCTGAAGTTGGGCTTGTGACGGGTGTTCATCGACGGCAGTTCAGTTGGGCAGGCTCGCCTTACAGCGAGGTGCGCGCCACTTCCTTGACCTCGAAGACCTCAAGCTGATCGCCCACCTTGATGTCGTCGTAGTTCTTCAGTTGCAGACCGCACTCGAAGCCTTCCTTGACCTCACGGACATCGTCCTTGAAGCGGCGCAGGGTATCGAGCTCGCCCGTCCAGACCACGGTGCTGTCGCGCAGGAGGCGAATCTGGGCGCCTCTGCGCACCAGCCCCTCGAGGACCATACAGCCGGCAATATTGCCCACCTTGGAGACCTTGAAGACCTCGCGGATCTCGACCAGACCCAAGA
>JAPOKJ010000025.1 GCA_029977705.1 Burkholderiales bacterium
ACCGATTGGCCGGCCGGCACCATGAACTTGCCCTTGCCCCGGATCAGGCTGCCATCGCTGAGCCGGCATTCGCCGGCGCGGGCATCGGGAGCGCCGGCCCGGCCGCGTGCCGGATATTCGCGACGATCGAAGGTGGCCGCCGACAGATGAAAGGGCAAGCCGTCGCGATGGCACACCTCGATCAACGGGGCATGGCCACCCCGATAGCGGCCAGCGCCCGCGCTGCCCGGCAGCAACTCGCGGCGCAGGAACAGCAGCGGCGCATCGGCCTCGGTGATTTCGATCGGAATCATGCCGACGCCGCTGGGATAGGCCGTGGCCGACAAGCCATCCTTGCCCGGTCGGGCACCCATCCCGCCGATGCCGATGCTCATCACGTTGAAGAGGGGCCCTTGCTGCGCATCGGACAGGGCCAGCACCCAGATACTGCCCGCGCCCTCGGCAGGGACCTGTCCCTTCAGGGGGGCCTCGAGGCATCCGAACATGAGTTCCGGCAGCATCTGGCCGACCACATGGCGCGCCGTGACCGGCGCCGGCGGCAGCGGGTTGACGATGCAGCCCTGCGGAGCACGTACCTCGATCACGTCGAGCGAACCGGCATTGTTCGGGATGTCGGGCGCAATGACGCACTTGATGCCATATACCGCATAGGCATCGGCGTAGCACTTGGGTGAATTGATGCCATAGGCCGAGGCCGGCGATGTTCCCTCGAAATCGACCGTCAGGTGATCATGGTCGATGGTGATGGCCGCGACCAGATCGACCGGCTGGTCGTAGCCGTCGATGCGCATGCGGTGTTGCCAGCGCCCGGGTTCAAGCGCGGCAATGCATTGCCGCATGGCCTGGCGCGAGACCTCGATGATGTGGTTCGACAAGCCTTCCAGATCCGGCAGCGCGAACTCATCGAGCATGGCCACGAGGCGTTTGGCGCAGGCTGCATTGCAGGCCACCAGTGACATCAGGTCGCCGCGTACCTGGAGCGGCTCGCGCACATTGCGGGCGATCATCTGCAGGAGGGTTTCGTTGGCCACGCCTTGCGAGAACAGGGGCAGGTGTGGCACCCACAGGCCTTCCTCATATACCGAGCGGGCATCGGCAGTAAAGCCGCGGCCACCGATGTCAATGACATGGCAGGTGGATGCCACCAGGGCCTGGGCCTGCCCGTTGCGAAAGACCGGGGTGACGACCACGAAATCGAAAAGATGGCCAGTGCCGCACCAGGGGTCGTTGGTGACGAAGACATCGCCGGGCTTCATGCTGTGCAGCGGGTAGCGCTCGAGGAAATGTCCGACGGCGGTGGCCATGGTGTTGACATGGCCAGGGGTACCGGTCACGGCCTGCGCGATCATGCGCCCGCGCTGGTCGTAAACACCTGCCGACAGGTCGCCCGCCTCCCGCGTAACGGCGCCAAAGGCGGTGCGCAACAAGACCTGGGCGCCTTCCTCGACCACGGCAACCAGACGGTTCCACAGGATCTGGCGGCGTACCTGCTCGCGCATGATGTCCGAGGCTTGCAGGGCCGCATCAGACCCTGGTGCCAGGCCCTCAGCGCGAGGTTGCGCATCGCTGGCCAGGGCCTGGGGCATCGCCTCCTGTTGCTCGAGCAGCAGGTGACCATCGGCCTGCAGGCAGGCGCGCCAGTGCCGGGGCACCACGGTCGTGGTTTGATCCTCGATGATCAGTGCCGGACCCTCGATGGGCATGTCGACGGTGAGCCAATCGCGCCGCCAGCGGGCATGGTCGAGGAAGCGGCCCAGGCCGGTGTCGAACACCGCACGCGTGGACGCTTGAGCCGCCGCCGCCGCGGCAGGGGCGGCAGGCGCTGCGCCCTGCGGTGCCGACTGCGGGGCGGTGACCTCCAGGCTCCAGGTCAGGAACTCGAGGGGAACCTGCTCGATCAGCAGGCCAAACTGTTGTTGGTAGCGCTGCTCGAACTGTTTTCGCAGCTGCGCCAAGCTGTGCGCATCCAGGGTAGCGCCGGGCAGGTCCAGGCTGATTTCGTGGCCCTGGCCCTGATAGCGTGCCTCGACCTTGAAGCGGCGCCCCAGCGCCTGCCCTGGGGCAGCGGCCGCGACGATGGCAACGGCTTCGCGATCCATGCCAGCCAGCAGGACCGACAGGGCGGGCAGGTCGGGGGCGCGCTCGTCCACGCGCAGGCTGCGCACGACTTGATAAGCCACTGGTGCCAGCAGGAACCCGAGCGCCGAACCGACGCCGGCCAGATGCGGTACCACCGCCCTGCGCATGCCCAGTTTCATGGCCAGCGATGCCGCATGCAGGGGCGCGGCACCACCGAAGGCGATCAGGGTGGCCTGCTCTGTCGTCTTGCCGCGCTCGATGGCATGCACGCGCGCAGCGGCGGCCATGTTTTCCTCGACCATGTCGATGACGGCACAGGCGGACCAGGCGGCATCCAGGCCCTGGCGCGTCCCCACGGCATTCATCAGGGCCCGGTGCGCGTGGTCCTCCGACAAGGCCATGCGCCCGCCGGCGAATCCCTGCGGGTCGAGTCGGCCCAGGCATAACTGGGCATCGGTGACGGTGGGATGCGTGCCGCCGCGCTGGTAGCAGGCAGGCCCAGGAACGGAGGCGGCGCTGTGCGGCCCCACGGTGACACGACCCAACCGGTCAACTGCCGCGATCGAGCCGCCGCCGGCACCGATCTCGACCATCTCGGTGACCGGAATGCGGATGGGCAAGCCGCTGCCCTTGAGGTTTTTCCAGGCGCGGGCAACCTCGAAGCGTCGCGAATGTTCGGCCTGGCCGTCACTGATGAAGCAGATCTTGGCAGTGGTGCCGCCCATGTCGAACGACAAGGCCTGCGTCAGCCCCAGACTGCGTGCCACATGGCCGGCCAGTATGGCGCCGCCGGCCGGGCCGGATTCGACCAGGCGGATGGGAAAGCGGGAGGCGGTGTCGATGGTGGTCAGGCCACCGCCCGAGGTGACCAGGAAAATCGGGGCACGCAGCCCGCGCGAGGCCAGGTGATCGCTCAGGGCCTCGAGGTAGCGCTTCATCATCGGCCGCACATAGGCATTGGCCACGGTGGTGGAGAGGCGCTCGTATTCGCGGATCTCGGGACAGACCTGGCTCGACAGGCAGATGGACAGGCCGGGCAGCCGCGCCTGCAGGCGCTCGGCCACCGCCTGCTCATGGGCGGGGTTGGCATAGGCGTGCAACAGGCCGATGGCCACCGACTGGATGCCCTCTCGCTCGAGCACCTCGCAGGCCTGGTCGACATCCTCGAGCCGCAATGGCAGGTGCTCGCGGCCATCGGCCCGCATGCGGCCACGCACCGGAAGGCGCAACCAGCGCGGCACCAGCGGGCGCGGCATTTCGATGTTCAGGTCGTAGTGATCGAAGCGCTTCTCGTGGCCGGTTTCCAGCACGTCGCGAAAGCCCTCATTCACAAGGCAGGCCGTGGCTGCGCCCTTGCGCTCGATCAGTGCGTTGGTGGCCAGGGTCGTGCCGTGGATCAGCACGTCGAGCTGGTCCATGCGCAGGCCGGACTCGGCAAGCAGCGCCTCGATGGCCTGCAACATGCCGGTCTCGGGCGAGGCCGGCGTGGTCAGCACCTTGGTGCTGTGCAGGCCATGGGCGGTTTGCAGCACCGCGTCGGTAAAGGTGCCGCCGATGTCCACGGCCATTCGGTTCTGTGTCATGGCCCCAGTGTAGGCAGAGGAATGCATGACTGCAATTCATTTGGTGGCATGAAAATAAGCTATGGTTATGGGACAGGAGATGCATCCATGCCGGTTCAGAACCCTTACGAAATCCTTGTGGCCCTGGCCGAATGCGGTTCGCTGAGCGCTGCGGCTCGCCGCCTGAAGATCACCCAGCCAGGCATGACCAAGGCCTTGCAGCGGCTCGAGTTCGATCTGGGCGCCCCCTTGGTCGAACGCAGTGCCCGGGGCATGCATTTCACGGTCTTCGGCAATGCGGTGCTCGGCCATGCACGGCTGATCGATGCCACCCTGGACAAGGTGCGCGAGGAGTTGCGCCAGTTGCGCGGCGAGCAGGAAGGGCGGATTGCGATGGCGGTCTCGCATGCGGCCTGCGGGGTCCTGCTGCCGCAGGTGCTGCGCCGCTTTCGCGACAACTGGCCGAGCGTCTTCGTGCGCGTGGCGGCCGGGGTGTTTCCGGGCCTGCTGGTGCCCTTGCGCGAGGGCCGGATCGACCTGGCGGTGGTGCCTCTGCCCAATCATCCCCTGCCTGCGGAATTTGACCAGCAGCCGCTGATGACCACCCGCCTGTCGGTGGTGGCGCGACAAGGCCATCCCCTGGCGCGCGCAACCCGCCTGAGCGAACTGGCCGGCGCCGACTGGGTCTTGCCCGGGATCGAGAGCGGGTCGGGGCGGGCGCTGAGCGAGGCCTTTGCCCGCCATGCCCTGGGCTCGCCGCACTGCCTGACGGTATGTGAGAGCCTGACCGCGATGCAGGCCCTGATCGGCGCCAGCGATGCCCTGGGCGTGATGCCCGCGGATGAGGCGCCGCTGGCCTTGTTCGCAAGGCCAGGGTTGACCGCGCTGAAGCTGAAGGAAACCGTACAGGGCCCGCACCTGCACCTGATCTCGCGGGCCGGCGCCCAGCAGACGCCGGCACTGCGACGGCTGTGCGCGCTGTTCGTGGACGAGGCCCAATCCATGGCCCGGACGGATGGGCGGCTAGACTGAATCGGGGCAGGGCGGTGCTGCCACGCGGGTTCATGCCCATGAATGCCGGTCATGGGCTGCAACTTGCGCCGCACACCGGCATGCAAGATCATCGGACTCATGCCAAGCGATGAACCGTCCCGCCCCGATGCTGCGCGCCCACTGTGAGCCCCTGGACAGCCTCGACCCGCTGACGGCGCTGCGCCGCCAGTTTGTCTGGGACGAGCCGCAGCGACTGCGCTTCGATGGCAATTCGATCGGTCCCATGAGCCTGCAGGCGCGTCAGGCCTTCGATCTCGTGGCCTCACAGTGGCATGAGCAGGCCCGCTTTGGCTGGAGCCGCTGCGGCTGGTTCGAGGCGCCGCTGCGCATGGGCGACAAGCTGGGTGTGCTGCTGGGCGCCGGCGAGGGGCAGGTCGTCGTCTGCGACAGCACCTCCCTGAACCTGCACAAGGCCTTGTCCCTGGCCATGACGGCCCGGCCCGGCGGCGGGGTGGTCCTGATGCAGGCCGGCGGTTTCCCGACCGATGAGTACGTGGCCCAGGGCCTGTGTCTGCCCACGTCGGGTTTCACGCTCGAGCGTCTGGCGGGCGACGAGCAGGCGCTCATGGCGCGCCTGGCGCGCGGGGGTGTGGCCATCCTGTGTCTGTCGCACACGGACTACCGCAGCGGCGAGCGGCTGGACATGGCGCGGCTTTGCGAGCAGGCGCGCCAGTGCGGCGCCCTGACCCTGTTCGACCTGTCCCACTCGGCGGGTGCGGGCGCACTCTTTCTTGATGACTGCGGCGTCGACTTTGCCGTCGGTTGCGGCTACAAGTACCTGGGCGGGGGGCCGGGCGCTCCCGGCTTCCTGTATGTGGCCCGCCGCCATCAGCATCTGCACCGGCCCGCGCCCTGGGGCTGGATGGGTCATGAAAACCCGCTGGCCTTCGAGAGCGACTACAAGGCCCACCCTGGCATGCGCGCGCATCTGGTCGGCACGCCGGGCGTGATCGCCAACGTGGTGATGGAGGCGGCCCTTGACCACTGGCTGGGCCTGGACCTGGCCGCCTTGTGGGTTCGGCGCGCGGCGCTTGCCAAGACCTTCATTGCGACGCTGGACGCCCTGCTGCCCGATACCGGCCTGCAACTGGTCACGCCCCGCGAAGCGCAGCGGCAGGGCGGGTTCCTGGCCCTGCGCCACCCCGATGCGGCGGCCCTGGTCGAGCGCTTCGAGCAGGCCGGCCTGATCATCAGTCATCGCCCTCCGGATGTGATGCGCTTTGCCATCAGCCCGCTGGTGCACCGCCATGTCGATGTGTTCGATGCCCTGGTCCTGCTGGGCGCGCAGATGCGCGGCAGGACCGTTCCCCTTTGATGCCCTTACTCGAGGAGTTCCTGTGAAACCCTTTTCCGCACCGCTTCGCCGCTTCCTGCGCCACGGCCTTGCCCTGGCCCTGGGCGGCTTGATGCTTCCGCTGGCCCAGGCCGCCGACTACACCGGCACCGTCAAGGTGCTGGTCGGCTTTCCGCCAGGCGGTGCCACGGATGTGGTGGCGCGCACCCTGGCCGACCGGCTCAAGGATGTGCTGGGTCAGCCCGTGATCGTGGAGAACAAGGGAGGCGCCGGCGGCATGATCGCCACGCAACAGCTCAAGGCCTCGCCTGCCGATGGTTCGGTGGTCATGCTGACCATCGACCACACCCATGTGATGATTCCCCTGACCTTCAAGTCGCCGGGCTACGATCCCCTCAAGGACTTCACGCCGATCGCTGGCGTGGCCAGCTATTACAACGTGCTGGCTGTCTCGGGCACGCTGGGCGTCAAGTCTCTGGGTGAGTTCGGCAACTGGGTCAAGGCCAATCCTGCCAAGGTCAGTTTTGGCGTGCCGGCTGCGGGCAGCGTCCCGCAGTTTGCCTCGTTGATCGTGGGCAAGGCGCTCGGTGTGAAGGATCCGGTGGTGGTGCCCTACAAGGGTGGTGCGCCGCTGGTGCAGGACCTGCTGGGCGGGCAGGTGCCAGCCGCCTTCGGTTCACTGACCGAGTACATCGAATTGCATCGCGCCGGCAAGGCCCAGGTCCTGGCAGTCTCGGGTACCACCCGTGCCAAGGCTGCACCGGACATCCCGACCTTCCAGGAGCTGGGCCTGAAAGGCGTGGACAAGAACCCCTGGCTGGCCTTCGTCGGTCCCAGGGACATGCCGCGCGAATTCGTCGACCGCTTCTCGCGGGCGGTGGCCTCGGTGCTGGCCCAGCCGGACGTGGTCGAGCGTCTGGCCAAGCTGGGCAATGTGGCCTCGTACGCGCCCGGCGCTGAACTGCAGGACTGGATCAGCCAGGCCAGCGCGCACTGGGGCCCGGTGATCCGCGACTCCGGCTACCAGTTGCAGTAACTCAGTCTTCTTTCTTGAGCGCCGGGAACAGGATGACGTCCCGGATGCTCGGGCTGTCGGTCAGCAGCATCACCAGACGGTCGATGCCGATGCCGCAGCCCCCGGTCGGCGGCAGGCCGTACTCCAGGGCCCGGATGTAGTCGGCATCGAAGAACATCGCCTCTTCGTCGCCGGCGTCCTTGGCTTCGACCTGCTTGTGAAAGCGCTGCGCCTGATCCTCGGGGTCGTTCAGCTCTGAAAAGCCGTTGGCCATCTCGCGGCCGGTGATGAACAGCTCGAAGCGTTCGGTGATCTCGGTATGCGTGTCGGAGGCACGCGCCAGCGGCGAAACCTCGACCGGGTAATCGATGATGAAGGTCGGCTGGATCAGCAGGCTTTCCGCGGTTTCCTCGAACAAGGCCAGCTGCAGGGCGCCCAGGCCGGCGTTGCGCAGATTGGGTGCGTTCAGGTCGGCTCCCTTGCGCTTGAGCTGCTGGCGGACGAATTCGATCTCCTCCAGCTGGGCCTCCTGGTACTCAGGCGCGTACTTGACGATCGCCTGCACGATGGTGAGACGGTCGAAAGGCTTGCCCAGGTCGATGCTGTGGCCCTGGTAGTTCAGTTCCGTCTTGCCGTTGGTGGCCAGCGCAGCATCGCGGATGATCGCCTCGGTGAAGTCCATCAGCCACCGGTAATCGGTGTAGGCCGCATAGAACTCCATCATCGTGAATTCAGGGTTGTGGCGCGGGCTGATGCCTTCGTTGCGGAAATTGCGATTGACCTCGAAGACGCGGTCGAAGCCACCGACCACCAGCCGCTTCAGATACAGCTCGGGGGCGATGCGCAGGAACATCTGCTGGTCCAGCGCGTTGTGGTGGGTGATGAAGGGCTTGGCCGCCGCACCGCCCGGTATCGGGTGCAGCATCGGGGTCTCCACCTCGAGAAAGCCATTGGCCACCATGAAGTTGCGGATCGCGTTGATGGCCCTGGAGCGCATCGCGAAACGCTGCCGTGTCTCCTCGCTGACGATGAGATCGACATAGCGCTGGCGATAACGCACTTCCTGGTCGGCCAGGCCGTGGAACTTGTCTGGCAGCGGGCGCAGCGACTTGGACAGCAGCCGCACCTTGGCGCAGCGCACCGACAACTCACCCTTCATGGTCTTGAACAGCACACCCTCGGCGGCCAGGATGTCGCCCAGGTCCCAGTGCTTGAACGCCTCGTGCGCCTCGGTGCCCACGCCTTCGTCATTGAGCCAAAGCTGCATGCGGCCCGTGGTGTCCTGCAAGGTCGCAAAGCTGGCCTTGCCCTGGACGCGCTTGAGCATCATGCGGCCGCTGATGCTGACCTGGATCTTCTCGGCCTCGAGCTGCTCGCGGCTCTTTTCGTGATGCATGTCGATCAGGCCCTGCGCGAAGTCGGCCGGGCGGTAATCGTTGGGGAAGGGCTGGCCCTTCTTGCGCAGTTCGGCCAGCTTGTGACGGCGTTCGGCGATGATCTGGTTCTCGTCCTGGGGGACGGCCGCTTCGGTGCCTGCTTCGGGCGCCTTGCCGGAGGGTTTGTTCATGAAAATCTCTTGGGGGGTCAGACGCCCTGCTTGAGCGAGGCGATGATGAACTCGTCGAGGTCGCCATCGAGCACCGACTTGGTGTTGCCGATCTCGACGTTGGTACGCAGGTCCTTGATGCGCGACTGGTCGAGCACATAGGAGCGGATCTGATGTCCCCAGCCGATGTCGGTCTTGCCGGCCTCGACCTGCTGCTGCGCGGCCATGCGCTTGCGCATCTCGTGTTCGTAGAGCCGCGCCTTGAGCATCTTCATGGCCTCGTCGCGGTTGCGGTGCTGGGAGCGGTCGTTCTGGCACTGGACCACGATGTTGGTCGGGTTGTGCGTGATTCGCACTGCCGACTCGGTCTTGTTGACGTGCTGGCCGCCGGCGCCGGAGGCACGGAACACGTCGATGCGCAGGTCGGCCGGGTTGATGTCGATCTGGATCGAATCATCGATCTCGGGGTAGACATAGACCGATGCAAAGGAGGTGTGGCGACCGCCCGCCGAGTCGAAGGGGGACTTGCGCACCAGGCGATGGACACCGGTCTCGGTGCGCAGGTAACCGTAGGCGTACTCGCCTTCGATCTTGATGGTGGCGCCCTTGATGCCGGCGACATCGCCGGCCGATTCCTCGAGCACTTCGGCCTTGAAGCCCTTGCGCTCGGCGTATTTGAGGTACTGGCGCAGCAGCATCGATGCCCAGTCGCAGGCCTCGGTTCCGCCGGCCCCGGCCTGAATCTCGAGAAAGCAGGGATTGGGATCGGCTTCGCCGGAGAACATGCGCCGGAACTCGACATCGGCGACCACCTTCTCGAGGCTGGCCATGTCCTGCTCGAGGGCGATCAGGGTGTCATCGTCGGCTTCCTCGCGGGCCATGTCGAACAGTTCCCGGGCGTCGGCGGCCCGGCCACCGGCATCGGTCAGTGTGATGACGACGTTTTCGAGGCTGCGACGCTCGCGTCCCAATTCCTGCGCCCGCTTGGGATCGTTCCAGACATCGGGCGCTTCGAGTTCCCGGACGACGACTTCCAGGCGCCCGCTCTTGGCATCGAAGTCAAAGATACCCCCTGAGCGCAGAGATGCGCTCGGTGAGGCCAGTGATGTGCGCGGACAGCGCGTTGAGGCGTTCAGCTTCCATGGCGGATCGGGGTCGACTGGTGGGGCGAGTTCCGCCGGACCGCGGCGGGCGCGGGTCAGGCCGGAAGGCCGGGTTTCGGGAAACCCGTAATTGTAGCCTGCGCTTGCGTCAGCGGGCGGGTGCCGGCGTTGCGCCCGGCTTGCGTGGGCCGGGCGAAGGTGTTGCAAAGGCGGGACTGTCTGGGTCCACGACGCCGGAGAGGATGCTTTGCGGGTCGACGGCGCTTTTGGGTGGGGCCGGCGGTGTAATCGAAGGGAGCAACGGCGCGATGGCGGGTCCCGGTGCCGAAAGGGGCGGTCCCGGGGGCGATCCACCTGCACCAGGCGCTGGTGTCGGGACGGCAGGGGCTCCTGCGGGTGCGATGGAAGGGCCGGCGGGCGGGGAGACCGAAGGGACACCCGGTGCTGCACCGCCCAGGCTGGGCAGCAGCGGGGCCAGATCCGGTGGTCTGGCGCTGCCCGGCGCGGCGCTGCTGGGCGGACCGGAGGGAACCTCGAGCGGCACCGACAGGGGGGGGCCATTTGCCGCACTGCCGGATGCGGCTGGCTGCGGGGCAAAGGGCGAATCGATGTGGACCCAGCCCTTGCTCAGGGCAAAGGCCAGGACGGCGACCGACAGGGCCGAACCGGCGAAGAAAGCACCGACCCCCACCAGCCAGGTATCGGCACTGGTGCGCGCCTTCTCCAGTTTGATCTCACGGGCCGCAATGAGGATGTCCTTGTCGGTGACATCGAATCGCCCCTCGATCGCTGCCGACAGCAGGCCCTTGTCGGCCAGGATGTTGATGCGCCGGGGCACACCGTTGGACAGGCGCGCCACTACCTTGACCGCCTGAAGGGTGAAGACGTTGGGTCCCTCATAGCCGGCCGAAGCCATCTTGAAGGCGAGGTATTCGGAGATGTCCTTGAGATCCAGTTTCTTGAGCCGGAAGCTCTGGGTGATGCGCTCGCGAACCGGTCGCAATTCGGGCAGGGCCAGGTTGTGGTCGAGTTCCTCGGGACCGAACAGCACGATCTGCATGATCTTGTTGCCGCTGGCCTCGACCTGTGAGAGCAGGCGGATCTGGTCCAGCGTCTGCTCGGGCATGGCATGCGCCTCGTCGATCAGCAAGACCACGCGGCGCTGCGAGGCATAGATTTCCGCCAGCCGTTTCTGCAGCTTGAGGATGGCTGTTTCGGGAGACTTGCGCTCGAGCGGCACATCCAGGCCATCGGCCAGGGCCCACAGCATCTGTTCCCGGGTCAGGGTCGGGTCTGCGAAATAAATCGTCTTGAACTGCTTGCTGGGCAGACGCTTGAGCAGAAACCGGCAGACGGTGGTCTTGCCGCTGCCCACCTCGCCCACGACCTTGAAGATGCCGTCCTCCTTGCGCAGCACGTAGAGCAGCGACTCCCAGAAGGCGTGACGCGACCCTCCGGTGAAAAACGACTCGGTTTCCGGAGTGACCTGGAAGGGCTTGGTCTTGAGACCGAAATGTTTGAGATACACGGCAGCGGTGAGGGTCTTGCCTTCAGGCAGGGCGTCTTGCCCTCGAATTCTGCCGCGCCGACCGTTCATCCGGAGGCCCCGGCGCCTGTGCGGCAGTCCTGGGGGGGCCTGCGGTCGTTGCCGGCCGCTCAGGTGTGGGGTTTGTGCGCCACTCAGTCCTGCGCGGGCAGGGCCTGCCCCTGGTCATCGACCAGATGCTCGATCTGGATCTGCAACTCGCTCAGTCCCTGGTACTGGTTCTCGCTCAGCCTGTAGAGGCAGCGCAGGGTCGGCGGCAGGCTGGCCGCGTGGTTGAAGAAGATGCCACGTACCTGGCCTGGCAGGCCTGGCATCCTCAGTTGCAGGGCCAGGTGGCGTTCGCCAACCAGACGCTGGCGCTGCACCTCGAACTGGCCGAGCAGCAGTGGCGGCGGAAAGCCCTGGCCCCAGGGCACCGCCTCGAGCTGCCGGCACAGCGACAGGGTCAGGTCGGAAGGATCCAGTGCGCCGTCATGCTCGATGAAGACATCGAAGGCCGAGGCCGGTGCGATGACCCGAAGGGCCCGCCGGAACAGGGCCGTGAAGCGCCCCAGATCCTGCTCCGCAAGGCTCAGGCCGGCGGCCATCGCATGGCCACCGAAGGCGATCATCAGGCCGGGCGCCTGCTTCTCGACCCAGTCCAGGCAATCGCGAAGGTGAACGCCCGGAATCGATCGCCCACTGCCCTTGAGGCGGGGTGCCTGGCCCGCCGGCGTCTGCGCCCGGGCAAACACGATGCAGGGCGTTTGCAGGCGATCCTTGAGGCGGCCGGCCACCAGGCCGATCACACCTTCATGCCAGGCAGCATCGAAGGCGACATGACCCGGCTCCTCATCTGCCGGGTTGGTGTCAATCACTGGCAGTTGCGCCAGCGCAGCGGCGCGCGTGTCGGCCTCAATGCTGCGCCGGTCCCGGTTGATCGTCTCCAGGCGCTGCGCGATAGCCTCGCAGGCGGCCTCGTCGTCGCTGATCAGGCATTCGATGCCCAGGCTCATGTCCTCCAGGCGTCCTGCCGCATTGATGCGCGGTCCGAGGGTAAAGCCCAGATCGGAGGCCTGCAGGCGGCGGGGATCGCGTCCGCTGACGCGCAGCAGCGCGCGCAGGCCGGGCTGCATCTGCATCTGCCGGATACGCCGCAGGCCTTGCTCGACCAGGATACGGTTGTTGCGGTCGAGCGGAACCAGATCGGCCACCGTTCCGAGGGCGACCAGATCGAGCAGGGCATCCAGGCGCAGTCGATGGGCGCCCGCACGCAGGGCTTCGTCTGCCGGCTCGGTGCCCGGCCATTGGCGCAGGCGGGCACGCAGGGCAATGAGCAGATAGAACATCACACCGCAGCCGGCCAGCGCCTTGGAGGGGAAGGGGCAGTCGCCCTGGTTCGGGTTGAGGATGGCATCGGCGCGCGGCAACTGTGCGCCGGCCAGATGATGGTCGGTCACCAATACCTTGAGGCCTGCCGCATGCGCGGCCTCGACGCCGGCGATGCTGGCGATGCCGTTGTCGACCGTGATCAGCAACTCGGGCCTGCCCAGTCGCGGATGTTGCAGGGCCAGGTCCACGATCGACGGTTGCAGTCCGTAGCCATGCTCGAAGCGATTGGGCACGAGGTAGTCGATCCGTGCTCCCAGGGCGCCCAGTCCGCGCAGACCGATGGCGCAGGCCGTCGCCCCGTCGCAGTCATAGTCGGCAATGATGCAGATCCTTTGCCGCTTGAGCAGGGCCTGGCAGAGCAGGTCGACCGCCTCGGAAAGGCCCTTGAGCATGTCGGGTTTGAGCAGGCGTTCCAGACCGGTTTCCAGATCCTGCGCGCTGGCAATGCCGCGGCTGGCCAGCACCCGGGCCAGCAACTCGGGCTGGCCGGCCGAGGTCAGGGCGTGTACGGCCGCGGCGGGTGCCTGGCGCTGACGAAGGCGACGTGCTTTCATGATGCCTCTCAGGCCTGCGAGGGCAGGTTTTGTCGCCAGATCTTCCAATGATCGCTGCGCCGGCTCTCGAGGGCGAGGTGATCTTCCTCGCCAAAGAAATGCCAGTGCCTCGGCGCATCGTCCGCGCGCGGCGGACATGCCGACAAGGTTTCTGCAAAGGCCTCCCAGGCGCTGCGCCAGCCCGCCTCGTCGCCCATGCTGGCCGGTGCGATCCAGTCGTCGATCCACCACACTGATGGACCGGCCCTGGCGGTATCGCCTTGCAGCACCGGGCCCAGGTCGGACATGCGCAGCGCTTGCGGCGGCGCAGTCAACGAGGCTTCCAGACGACCCTCCAGCCACAGGCCATTGATGGCCGGCAGGCCTTGATGTGCGCGCTCCAGGTTCAGTGGGTGTTCGTGCAGGAGCATCTGGGCATGGTTCAGAAAACGTCGCCATTGGCGCGCATCGCTGCCCTGCGGCAGATAGGCCTCGATACTGCGTCCGGCCGCATGCAGTCCCGAGCGCGGTTGCCAGTCAGTTCCTGCAGGTGTCTCAAGTACCAGGAAAGTCTGCGCGTTCCCGGGCGACCAGGCTTGCAATGACCAATCCTTCTCGAGGGCTTCCTGCAAGACTTCTTGCCAGTGCGCGGCCTGTGCGGCCAGTCCCTGGCCAGGCTCGGCATGGCCCAGGACCAGATGATCCCGCCCCAGATGCAGATGGACCAGACGCAGCAGCCAGGCCTGGCGTCCCGCCGGCCTTGCAGGCAACGAGGCGGCGCGGGTTTGCAGCAGCACGGCGGCCGCATCGACGGTCCCCAACTGGCAATGGCTGGCCAGCCAGCGCTCATGGGCCAGCGGCGGCATGCCCTCGGGCACGGCGGCACCAGGCGCGGGCGGCATCGATGCCAGGCGCCGGGCGCGATGCAGGCCGCAGCGGCGCAGCAGCCCCAGCAGCCATTGCCACTGGGCCTGCCGCTGGGCGGCATCAGCGCTGGCCAGCGGCAGTGACATCGGGCAGATCAGCGAAAGGGCAGAGGCAGTCATCAGGAGCGCGATTATCCGCGATCCCGCCGCACTCTTGCGCATTGTCGGGATATCGAGGCCTCGCGGCGCGGCCGCCCGGCCCCGCCGGGCGTCTGTGGCACACTCGCACCCCATGAGTTTGCCCTTCGAATACGAGATCGGACTGCGCTATACCCGTGCCGCCAAGGGGGCCGGGCGCCGCAACGGCTTCATCTCCTTCATCTCGGCTCTGTCGGTGGCGGGCATTGCCTTGGGCGTAGCAGCCCTGATCGTCGTCCTGTCGGTGATGAATGGCTTCCAGAAGGAGGTTCGTGACCGCATGCTCAGTGTGCTCTCGCATGTCGAGGTCCTGGCCGGACGCGTGCCACTGGTGGACTGGCAGGCGGTGCTCAAGCAGGCGCGGCTCAACCCGCGCGTGACCGCCGGTGCGCCCTTTGTATCGGGCCAGGCGATGCTCACTCATGAGGAGACGGTGCGCGGGGTGCTGGTGCGCGGCATCGACCCGTCCCTGGAGGCCGCGGTGGCTCCGTTTGCGGCCCGCTTTGCATCGGGCAGCCCGGACAGCCTGAAGCCGGGCGAGTTCGGCATTGCCATCGGCTACGAGATGGCCTCGCAGTTGCTGCTTGGCATCGGCGACAAGCTCACCCTGATTGCGCCGCAGGGCACCAGTACGCCGGCGGGCGTGGTGCCGCGCCTGCGCCAATTCCGCATCGTGGGCATCTTCAAGTCCTCTCACCTGGAGTACGACTCCAGTCTTGTGCTGATGCACATGGAGGATGCCGCCCGGTTGTTCCGGGTCGAGGGTGTCAGTGGCGTGCGCCTGTTGACCAATGACATGATGAAGGCGCCACAGGTGGCCGGCGAACTGGCGCGCAGCCTGAACGGGGACCTCTACATCCGGGACTGGTCGCAGGAGAACCGCAACTGGTTTGCGGCCGTGCAGATCGAAAAGCGCATGATGTTCATCATCCTGACCCTGATTGTGGCGGTGGCGGCCTTCAACCTGGTGTCGATGCTGGTGATGACGGTGACCGACAAGCGCGCCGATATCGCCATCCTGCGTACACTGGGCGCAACGCCCGGGAGCATCATGAAGGTCTTCATCACCCAGGGTGCCTGCATTGGCCTGCTGGGCACTTTCATCGGGGTGGCGCTGGGCGTCCTCATTGCCCTGAATGTCGGGCCGGTGGTGGCCTGGCTCGAGCAGTTGCTCGGCTTCCAGGTTCTGCCCAAAGGTGTGTACTTCATCAACTACCTGCCCAGCGACATGCGCATTCCCGATGTCGTCCAGATCGGTCTGACCGCCTGTTTGTTGGCCCTGCTGTCGACCCTCTACCCCAGCTGGCGCGCATCGCGCATCAATCCGGCCGAGGCCCTTCGCTATGAGTGATGTCGTGCTGCGGGCCGAGGCGGTGCACAAGACCTATGGCCAGGGCGATTTCGCCGTGTCGGTGCTGCGCGGGGCCTCGTTGCAGGTCCTGGCGGGCGAGCGCGTGGCCGTTGTCGGTGCCTCCGGCTCGGGCAAGAGCACCTTGCTGCATGTGCTGGGAGGGCTCGATCAGCCCGACCAGGGGCAGGTCGAGATTGCTGGCCAAAGGCTGGATCGTCTGGGCGAGGCGGCACGTGGCACCGCCCGCAACCGGCTGGTGGGATTCGTCTACCAGTTTCATCACCTGCTGCCTGAATTCAGTGCGCTGGAAAATGTGGCGATGCCCCTGCGCATCCGGCGCGAGCCGGTTGATCAGTCGCGCCGCAAGGCACTGGACCTGCTGAGCCAGGTGGGTCTTGCCGGACGCGCCCAGCACCGGCCTGGTGAGCTGTCGGGCGGCGAGCGCCAGCGCGTGGCACTGGCACGGGCCCTGGTGACCGAGCCGGCCTGCGTGCTGGCCGATGAGCCGACCGGCAATCTCGATCGGGCAACGGCGCGTCAGGTCTTCGAGCTGATGTCGGCCCTGGCTCGCGACAAGGGCGTGGCCTTCGTGATCGTGACCCATGACATGGACATCGCATCCCAGACCGACCGGATCCTGCGCTTGCAGGACGGACAGTTGCAGCCGGCCTGAAGGGCAAGGGCCCAGGCATGCTGATCGACAGCCATTGCCATCTGGATGCTGCCGAGTTCGATCATGACCGCGAGCAGGTGATCGTCCAGGCCGGCGTTGCGGCCATGGTCGTTCCAGCGGTCGAGCGGGCCAATTTTTCTGTCGTGCGCGACCTGGCCCACCGCCATCCTTCGCTCGTCTATGCGCTGGGCATCCATCCGATGTATGTGCAGCGCGCCGCCGATGAGGACCTCGATGCGCTCGAGCAGGCGCTCGATGACGCGGCGGGTGATCCGCAACTGGTGGCAGTTGGCGAGATCGGGCTGGATTACTTCGTGCCCGAGAGCCGCAGCGGGGCGGCCCGCGAACGCCAGTGGCGGTTTTACGAGGCGCAGCTGCGCCTGGCCCGACGCCACGACCTGCCGGTGATCCTTCATGTGCGCCGCTCGCAGGATGATCTGCTCAAAGGCTTGCGCCGCCTGCCGGTGAACGGCGGCATTGCCCATGCCTTCAACGGCAGCGAGCAACAGGCGCAATCCTTCCGCGCCCTGGGCTTTTGTCTGGGCTTCGGTGGTGCCATGACCTACCCGAGGGCCTTGCAGATCCGCCGGCTGGCCAGCGCCTGCGATGCCGAAGGCATGGTGCTGGAGACCGATGCGCCGGACATTGCCCCGCAATGGCTGCATCAGGCGATGCGCGATGCCGGGCTGACGGCCGCATCGGCGCAAGGGCGTGCCCTGATGCGCAACACGCCTGCCATGCTGCCGGGCATCGCGCAATGCCTGGCGCAGTTGCGTGGCGTGCCGGTCGATGAGGTTATCGGCCAATGCGCCGAGAACACCTGGCGGGTGCTGCCCCGCCTGAAGCGCTGGATGGCCTCGCGAACCTGACCCGAGGGCCTAGTCCCCAGGTGATGGACCAATGCCCGATGGCGGATGCCGGCGCTGGCCGCTAGCCTTGTCGGGTGAATTTCGCAGCTGCTTTCCCCCGCTGGATGATGTGGCGGCGTACCCCCTTCGGGCCGCTGCCGCCCCTGTTGGGCTTTTCGCTGGGGGCGCTGACGTTTCATTTGCAGGGCCGTCTGTGGCCTCCTGCAGTGCTTTGGGCGCTTGCGCTTGCGGGTGCGGGGCTGTTGCTCCTTGGCTCAGGTCTGGGAGCTGCCCTGGCAAAGGTCCGCTGGCCTGCGGCAGGGACCGTCCCGTCGCATGTTGTGGGACTGCCCGCCTGGGAGCGCAGGCTTCACACCGGTTTTCTGGCCGCAGTGTTGTTCGGACTGTGCTGGGCAGGCCTGCAGGCTGCGCGCGGTGTCGACAGCCGTCTCGACCCCGCGCTGGAGGGCCGGCCCCTGCGCCTGCACGGCTGGGTCAGCGCCATGCCGTCGCGATTCGAGCAGGGGTGGCGCTACCGCTTCTGGGTTCAGGCCTGCGAGGACCCCGACTGCCCGGTCGGGCAGACGTTACGGCTCAATGCCTATGCCCAGCAGGGCCGCAGCGCCGGACCCCCTGCACCGTTGGCCGCCTTGCCCGTGGGGCGCCCGATCTGTCTTTCGGCCCGCCTCAAGCGCCCTCTGGCGCCGCTGAATCCCGATGCCTTCGATGCCGAACTGAGGGCGCTCGAGGAAGGGGTGGTTGCCATTGGCAGTCTGCGCGCCACGGTGCCCTGTCCGCAGACGGCCTGGCCCTTGCAGGCCAGCGCCTGGGAACAGGTGCCGGCGCGTTTGCTGACGGGCATCGAGTGGCTGCGTACCCGTTTGCGCGATCGCCTGGTCAGGAGCCTGAGTACCCCGTCTTTGCGGGCTGCCGACCGGCTGGCAAAGCGACAGGGCAGGGCGGGCGAGGAAGCCCGGGAGGAGCAAGAGCCCGTGTTCGAGCGCCTGCGTCCAGTGGCGGCCGCTACCCTGGTAGCCCTCGTGGTCGGCGAGCAGAATGCGATTCCGGGGCGCTGGTGGACCATCTTCAACCTGACCGGTGTCGGTCACCTGATGAGTATCTCCGGACTGCACATCACCTTGTTTGCCGGCCTGATGCTTGCTGCGCTCAAGGCGCTTTGCCAGGTGCGCATCGTCGCAAGGGCGCTGCACCGGCTGCGCCTTTCACCGGTTCGCCTGCGCTGGAGTCTGGCCGTGGCCGCAGCCCTGGGTTACAGCCTGATCGCTGGCTGGGGCATACCGGCCCAGCGCACCTGCTGGATGCTGACAGCTGCAGCCTGGTCCCTGAACAGCGGTCGCAGCAAGCGACTGTCGAGGGTGCTCGCCCTGGCAGCGTTTATGGTCACCCTGCTCGATCCCTGGGCGCCGATGGCACCGGGCTTCTGGCTCTCCTTTGCAGCGGTGGCCGCCCTGGTCTGGTTCGGAGGGCGTGAGCAGTTGCAGCGCGGCGCCGCCTGGCGCGAGGCTGTACGGGCCCAGGTGGCCGCAACCCTGGCGCTGGCCCCGATGGGGGCGTTGTTTTTTGGCGCCTTTTCCGTGGTCGGACCGCTGGCCAACGCGTGGGCCATCCCCTTCGTGTCCGCCTTGCTGACCCCCTATGTACTGGGCTGCGCGCTGTTGTGCCTGGTCCTGCCCACGCTGGCCTCCTGGCTGCTCCTGCCGGCCCTTTGGGCGACGGCGTGGATGTTGCATGTGCTCGAGTGGATGTCCACCTGGCCGATGGCCGCCTGGCCCCTGGCGCGCCCCTCGGGAGTGACCCTGGTGCTGGCCAGCCTGGCCTGTGTCGCCTTGCTGGCGCCGATGCCACTGAGGGGGCGGCCCTTGTTCGCGCTCGGGATTGTACCGCTGCTGAGCACGCCAGGCGAGCATCCGCGACCGGGCGAGCTGTGGCTCAGCGCCTTCGATGTCGGCCAGGGCATGGCGGTGCTGATCGAAAGCGACGGCCGGCGACTGCTCTACGATGCCGGCCCCAGTCACGGTAGCGATTCAGAGGCCGCCACGCGGATCATCCTGCCCTACCTGCGCAGCCGGGGCATCGACCATGTCGATGCGCTGGTGGTCTCTCACCTGGACAAGGACCACTCCGGAGGGGCACTGGAAGTGACTCGCAAGCTGCATCCAGACTGGATCGCCAGCTCGGTCGAACGACCCTTCCTCGAACGCGAGCATCTGCCATGCCGCGAGGGGCAGCAGTGGCAATGGGGCCAGGGGGCTTACCGGTTCCTGCATCCGCCCGAGGTCAATACCACGGCGGTGCGCTCCAGCACCAATGCGCGCAGCTGTGTGCTGGTGTTGCAGCATCCGCTGGTCTCGTTGATGTTGCCCGGGGATCTCGAAAAGGCACAGGAAAAGCGGCTGCTCGAGACCTATGGGTCGGGGTCCTTGCGCGCTGACGTCCTTCTGGCGCCCCACCATGGCAGCGCCAGTTCGTCCTCGGCAGCCTTTCTTGATGCGGTAGCGCCGCGTTGGGCCATCTTTCAGGTCGGGTATCGCAACCGGTTCCGTCATCCCAATGATCAGGTGCTGTTGCGTTACCAGGCCCGTTCGGTCGAGGTGCTGCGCAGTGATCACCATGGCTTCATCCAGATGCGCTTTGCTCCGGGTCGCGACCCGCAGGTCATCCGCTGGCGCCTGCGCGATCCGCCTTACTGGCGGCTGCCGGGCAGGCCGCAAGCCGGAGGCGATCCATCCGCAGGGTTGACGGGCAAAGGTTAGTGCAAGGATTGCGCTTGGAGCGGCGCAAAACGGAGCAACATGGCGCAGCACGGCGCGACGCTGCGCGATACGGGGCAGGCAAAGCGAACGCTTCGGCGGTGGGCCGGGCGAGACGTCTGGTGCCTGCCGGCACCGTCGCGCGGGTCTCGCGTGACCCTACTGAGACGTCCAGCCGCCGTCCATGGTCCAGGCAGCGCCTCGGACCTGTGAGGCAGCGTCGCTGCACAGGAAGGCCGCCAGCTCGCCCAGTTGATCCGGTGTCACGAACTCCATCGAAGGCTGCTTCTCGCCCACCAGCGCCAGCTTGGCCTCCTGCACACTGATGCCTTGCGCCGCAGCGCGGGCATCGATCTGCTTTTGCACCAGCGGGGTCAGGACCCAGCCCGGGCAGATGGCATTGCAGGTAATGCCGCTGCGTGCGGTCTCGAGGGCCGTCACCTTGGTCAGGCCGACCACCCCATGCTTGGCCGCGACATAGGCGGCCTTCTCGACCGACGCCACCAAGCCGTGCGCCGAGGCGATATTGATGATGCGACCATAGGAAAACTGCTTCATTCGCGGCAGCACGCAGCGGGTCAGGTGAAATACGGCCGACAGGTTCAGCGCGATCACGGCATCCCAGCGATCCGGCGGAAAGGCATCGATCGGCGCCACATGCTGGATGCCAGCGTTGTTGACCAGGATGTTGACTGCGCCATGGCGTGCCTCGACCCGCTTGACCAGGGCCTCGATCTCGGCAGTGCGCGACAGGTCGGCGGGCTCGAAGTCGACCTCGACATGGAAGGCGGCTGCCATGCCGGCACGCAGGGCCTCGATCTCGGCGGCATCGCCAAAACCATTGAGGATGAGGGTGGCACCTCGCGCCGCCAGGGCGCGTGCAATGCCCAGGCCGATGCCGCTGGTCGAACCGGTGACCAAGGCCACCTTGCCTTTGAGAGTGCGGGGAAGGCCGGCCAGGTCGCCTGAGGCCGGGAGGGCAGGGGTCGTCGCTTGGGTCATAGCTGATACGATTCGGGTTGCAAAAACAGGAGTTTAATTTATGAGCATCAAGCGTCTGCACATCGGTGCCCGCATGTCCGAAGCCGTTGTCCACAACGGGACCATCTATCTCGCGGGGCAGGTTGCCCAGGACCCTTCCAAGGACGCCGCTGACCAGACACGCCAGATTCTGGCGGCCATCGACCGTCTCCTCGAGGAATGTGGAAGCGACAAGACCCAGATTCTGCAGGCGCAGATCTTCCTGGCCGACATCAAGGACTTCCCCGCGATGAATTCGGTGTGGGATTCATGGGTGCCCCAGGGCCATACACCGGCGCGGGCCACGGTCGAGGCCAAACTGGCCGCACCAGCCTACAAGGTCGAGATCAAGGTCGTCGCAGCGGGCTGAGTGCGATCGGCGAAGACGGGGCTGTCTTGGCGCGCTTCGGGGGGCCTGCCGCCCGACCGCCCGGCGCCTGACCACCCGGCGCCTGACAGCCAACGGCCTGCCGACCCCGTCGTTAGCGCCAGCCGGCCCGGTCGCTGATCTTGGCGGCTTCGATCTGCGAGCGACCGATCTGCGCGATCGGCAGCGTGTCCTGCTTGAAGCTGCCCAATGACTCGAGCTCAGGGTTGCGCACCTTGACCGAGCGCACCACCGGCCACTCGTTGTTGCCCTCGGCCAGGTAGGCCTGGGCTTCATCGGAACTCAGATACTCGAGAAATCGCAGCGCGTTGGCCTTGTGCGGCGCGTTGGCGAGGATGCCCGCGCCCGAAATGTTCATGTGGGTGCCAAAGCTCGCCTGGTTCGGCATCACGAAGCCGATGCGCGAAATGACTTCCTTGTCCTCGGCCTTGTTCGAGCGCATCAGGCGTACCAGGTAATAGGTATTGGTCAGGGCCACGCCGCACTCACCGGTCGCCACGGCCTTGATCTGGTCAGTGTCACCTCCCCGGGGCGGTCGCGCGAAATTGGCCACCACACCGCGCGCCCAGGTCTCGGCAGCGGCCGGGCCCAGGTGTTCGCTCATCGCGCCGATGAAGGAGAGCATGTAGGGGTGCGAAGACGAACGGGTGCAGACCATGCCTTTTAGCCTCGGCTGTGCCAGGTCTTCATACTGGGCGATGTCGGCGGCTTTCAGGCGCGCCTTGTTGTAGACGATGATGCGCGCCCGCGTCGACACCGCAAACCAGGCGCTGCCCTGGCCGTCGTCCTTGGCACGCAGGTGCGCCGGGATGCGGCTCTCGAGTAGCTTGGACCGTGTCGGGGCATACAGGCCGTCGATCTGGGCGCGCCAAAGGCGCGCCGCATCAACCAGCATCAGCACGTCGGCCGGCGAGTTGCGCCCTTCGTTGCGCAGGCGCTCGAGCAGGGGCTCGTCTCCGGCCTCGATCCGGTTGATGCGGATACCGGTCTGCCGCGTGAAGTTTTCGTAGAGCGCCTCGTCGGTCTGATAATGGCGGGCGGAGTACAGGTTCAGCACGGGTTCTTCTGCGGCTTTCACGCCGGATGCAAGGGCCCATCCGGTCAGGACGACCAGGGCAGGGCGGATCAGGAGATGGGCCAGGCGCAGGGGGATCATGGAAAGCTTTGCCGGAAAGTTGAAACTCCTTGAATGATATCACGAATGAGAATGGTTCGCATTACGAATTCACCTGAAGCAGGCAAGGGCCAAACGCCGGGGACTCGGATGGCGCGTCGAAGCACGCTGCTGCGTGCCCTGCTGTTGGCCGGCGCTGTTTCATTGCCGGGTGCCCGGGCGGCCGCCCAGCAGACGCCTTCAGGCGGCGCCGCGGCCGCAGTGCGGGGCCGCAAGCAGCGCTTCGGGCTGGCATTGGGGGGCGGCGCTGCACGTGGCTTTGCACATGTCGGGGTCATCTCGGTGCTGGAGCAGGAAGGCCTGATCCCGGACCTGATCACGGGCACCAGTGCGGGCAGCCTGGTCGGCGCCTTGTATGCCAGTGGCATGAACGCCAAGGCCTTGCGGGAGATGTCGGCCACCATGGATGAGGCCGCCCTGGGCGACTGGAACCTGGGCGCACGCGGCGTGGTAAAGGGCGATGCCTTGCAGAACCTCGTCAACAAGGCCGTCCAGGGGCGGCGCATCGAGCAGTTTCCCAGACCCTTTGCGGCCGTGACCACCGACTTGTTCAATGGCAGCATGCGCATCCTGCTGACCGGCGATGCCGGTCTGGCCGTACGCGCCTCGAGCGCGGTGCCCTCGGTCTTTGCACCGGTCGCGATCGATGGTCGCGACTATGTCGATGGCGGGCTCAGTTCACCCGTGCCGGTATCGGTTTGCCGTGCGCTCGGTGCGCAGGTGGTACTGGCGGTGGATATCTCGGCCAAGCCCAGCTTTCAGCCGACAGATACCCTGCCGCAGGTGCTTTTGCAGACCTTTGCGATCATGGGGCAGAACCTGGCTGCGGGCGAATTGCGTCTGGCCGATGTGGTGGTGACGCCCGAGATCGGGGACATCTCCTCGACCGGGTTTGCGCAGCGCCAATTGGCGATCGATGAGGGGGCGGCAGCGATGCGTCGCAAGCTGCCCGAATTGCGGCGAAGACTGGCCGCCGCTGTGGGATAGGGAAGGTCCGCAAAACCTCTCGCGCCCGCAAAGGCCCGCCCCATGCGGGTTTCGGCCCCAATGGCGCCCTCGCACGCTCGCCCGCCCAGGGTGATAGCCCGCGCTATCACCCTGGGCGGATCGACCGCGCGATCATCGCCATTGAGGGCGAAACGCGGGCACGACAGGTTTTGCGGACCTTCCCTAGTTGAATCGCAGACCCAACTGATTGGCCACCACCACGGCCTGGGTCCGGTTGTTCACCCCCAGGGAGCGCAAGACGCCCGCGACATGAACCTTGACCGTGCCCTCTGCCAGATCAAGCTTGCGGCAGATGACCTTGTTGGGCAGCCCCTGCAGGATGAGTTTGAGGACATCGACCTGGCGCTGCGTCAGCCCCAACTCGTAGGGGTCGCCGTGCCGCGGGCGACGGGCCTTGGCCGCACTCGAGGACACCTGGGCGGTGGCGATCAGGTCCAGCGGCACATAGATGTGGCCGGAGAGCACCATGCGCAGGGCCTGACTGACGCCGCCGCTGGCCAGGGTCTTGGGGACATAGCCGATGGCGCCATATTCGATGCACTCCAGGATGGTCTCGCGGGCGGTTTCGCCGGACAACACGACCAGGGGGGTCTCAGGCGCGACCTCTCGAACCGCCATCAGCGCATCCAGGCCCTGGCTGTCGGGCAGGCGCAGGTCCAGTAAAATGAGGTCACAGGGGTCGGCCATGGCCAGCCTGCGAAGGGCCTCGGCACAGGAGTCGGCAAATTGCAGCCGACAGTCAGGGTCGAGGTGGCGCAGGGTCTCGGCCAGTGCGCCGCGCATGAGTGGGTGGTCGTCGATGATCAGGATGCGCTTGCCATTGCCCTCGACCTGAACCGCCTGGTGTGCCTCTGCTGTGGGGGCGCTTCCCGGTTGGGGCTGAGAGAGCGCGGGCATGGATGTCTGCTGAAGCGTCATGATCCCTCCTGGGGTGGCGGCTTGTCCGCCCCCATGGATAAAGACTAATGGTCGACCTCGCGCTTGTAAAGTAAGCCCGATGGATGAATCCTCCGGCCAGTGACTTTTGTCTGCTACTGAATCCCCTGCAGCCCTTGATGAATCGATCCCCATGACCTTGCCGACATCCCCTCCAGTGCCTGGTGCGCGCTTTTGCGTGGCCCCGATGCTCGACTGGACTGATCGGCATTGCCGCTACTTTCACCGGCTGATCAGCCGGCAGGCCCTGCTGTACAGCGAGATGATCACGACCGGGGCCTTGCTGCACGGCGATCAGGCCCGCCATCTCGACTTCGATGCGGCGGAGCATCCGCTGGCCTTGCAACTGGGCGGCAGCGAGCCGCAGGATCTGGCACGCTGTGCGCGGCTTGGAGAGCAGTGGGGCTATGACGAAATCAACCTGAATTGTGGTTGCCCCAGCGAGCGTGTCCAGCGCGGGGCTTTCGGCGCCTGCCTGATGGCTGAGCCGGCGTTGGTGGCCGACTGCGTCAAGGCGATGCGTGATGCGGTATCGGTCGAGGTGACGGTCAAGCATCGCATCGGCCTGGACAAGGAGGAGGACTACGGCTTCGTGCGTGACTTCGTCGGCGCCCTGGCCGAGGCCGGTTGCTCCCGCTTCATCGTCCATGCCCGCAATGCCTGGCTCAAGGGCCTGAGCCCCAAGGAAAATCGCACGGTGCCGCCGCTTCGATACGACGTGGTGCGGCGCCTGAAGCGGGACTTCCCGCAGTGCCGCTTCATTCTCAACGGCGGCCTTTCCAGTCACGGCCAGATCGTCGAGCAGCTGCAGCCTGTCGCGGATGCGCCGGATGGCGTCATGATCGGTCGCATGGCCTACGATAGTCCCTGGTTTCTGCACGAGGTCGACCATCGCTATTTCGGGGGCGATGAGCAGGCCCAGCCGGGGCGCGGCGAGGTGATCGAGGCGATGCAGCGTTATGCGATCGGACAGCAGGCCCGCGGGGTGCCGCTCAAGTCCATCACCCGGCACATGCTCGGCCTGTTCAATGGCGTGCCCGGTGCCAAGGCCTGGCGGCGTGTGCTCAGTGATCCGGTGGCGCTGGCGCGAAACGACGTGGCCCTGCTCGATGAGGCGCGCAGCCAACTGGCCTACCTTTGAGGTCAGTTGCCCGTGTGCGCGGCCTGTGGCTGCTTCGTGGACATGAGGCGTGCCTGGCGCACATGGGCGAGGATGGCGGCGTAGGCGATTGCCGCCAGCACCACCTCGAGCCAGGCCAGCCAGCGTCGTGGCCCGGGGTCGCTGGTGGCGCGCACCAGCCCCTCGGTCAGGTACAGCAGGATGCCCATCGACCAGCCCTGGAACAGGCGGATCCGGTTGGCCAGAAGGCCGGGCAGGCTCACCGCCAGGGGCAGGACCTTGAGCGACAATAGCCAGCTGGCGGGCAAGCCGCTGAGCAAGGCCGGTGCCCAAGCAGCGATGGCCGCTGGTGCCGGCCGCAGCGGGGCCAGCCACAACTCCCAGGCAAGGCCCAGCAGGATCAGTGCGATGAAGCAGACAAGGACGAGGCGTCGGGCCATGGAGACTTTCAAAGGGTAGGGGATGATACGTTTTTTCATCGAGGTCGTGAAAGCGGCTCGCAGCCTGCGCCTGACCCAGACTGCGGGCAGCCTGGCCTTCCTGACGGTGCTCGCGATCGTGCCGATCCTCTCGTTCGCGGTGACGGCTTTGAGTGTCCTGCCCGAGTTCGAGCCCCTGCGCGCCCACCTGTTTTCGTTTCTCAAGAAGGGATTGCTCCTGCCCGGGTCCGCCGACATCGTCATCGGCTACCTGAACCGCTTCGCCAGCCAGGCCGAGGAGTTGTCGCTGTGGAGTGCAGCCCTGTTTGCCGGCAGTGCCCTGATGTCGCTGATCACGATCGATGGCACGCTCAACCGGATCTGGGGCGTGAGCAAGCCGCGTCCGGTGCTGCGTCGGGTCGTGCTGTATTGCGGTGTGCTGGCTCTGGCCCCCTTCGTGATCGGCGCGGGGTTGGCGGTCAATGGCCTGCTGTTCGGGGACTGGTTGACCAGCAGGCCGACGACCGGGCTGCGGCGCTTTTCGCTGGCCGTCTTCCCCTGGCTCTCGACAGGCCTTGGCCTGTACCTGATCTATCGCTACGTGCCCAATACCCAGGTCAAGCCTCGCCATGCCCTGGTCGGTACGGCCCTGACGCTCTGCTTTCTGGAGTTGTTCCGGCGCGGCTTTGCCCTTTACTTGATCAAGGTGCCAACCCTGAAGGTGATTTACGGGGCCTTTGCGGCACTGCCGCTGTTCCTCGTCTGGGTCTACCTGGCCTGGCTGGCGATCCTGATCGGGGCGCTGGTCGCCTCGCGCATGAAGTAGGTTCAGCTCAACCGTGCCAGAAATACCTTGAGGGCGTTCAGGGTGTCGTCGGGCCGCTCGCCCATCAGGGCATGGCCGCAGCCGGGGATCACAACCTGGGTCAGTGCCTGGCCCAGCGCCGGTTGCAGGGCCTCGCGCAACCCCTGGGCGGCACGCGGCGGGGTCATGGCATCGTTCTCGCCGAGCAGCAGCAGCGTCGGGCAGCGGACGGCGGCGGCGGCCTTGTCGCCGCCCTGGTAGCCGTTGCAGGCAACAAAGTCCTTGAGCAGCACCCCGGGTATCTGGCGCTCCATCAGGCGTCGTCCCTGCCAGAACACCGAGAAGCCCGGACCCGGGCTGCCGGGCAGGTGCGACAGGCTGCTGTGACTGAAGCGATTGATCAGGTCGAAGGCTGCGCCCTCGTCCTCGGCGCAGGCCTTGAGCAGGGCATCGGAGACCTTCATCGGGTAGGCGGTGCCGAGCAGGGCGATGGCCGAGACCTGCGCGGGTGAGCGGCTCGCCGCCTCCAGGGCGATCAGCGAGCCCATGCTGTGCCCGACCAGCACGGCCTTGGGAACCTGAAGCGTGGTCAGGACCTCCAGCACCCAGTCGGCCATGGCCTCGATGCTCTCGAGAGCCGGTCCCGCGCTGCGGCCATGGCCGGGCAGGTCCAGGGCCAGCACCGCGTGACCGTGATGGGCGAGGTAGCGCGATTGCAGGATCCAGACGCTGTGGTCGTTCTGCGCGCCATGAATGAAGACGATGCAGGGCTTGCCGGCATCGAAGGCCTTGCCCCCGGTGTAGGCGTAAACAGGTTGTTGACGGCAGTTGAAGAGCATGGCGCGTACCTTATTTGCGGGGCGCTTTGAAGGCTGCCCGGAAGGCGGACTTGAGATCAGCGATCAGGTCATCGGCATCTTCCAGGCCGACCGACAGTCGCAGGGTTCCCTCGCCGATGCCGGCAGCGCGCAGGGCGACATCGTCCATCCGGAAATGCGTCGTCGAGGCCGGGTGGATCACCAGCGAGCGGGCGTCGCCGACATTGGCCAGGTGGGAGAACAGCCGGAGGGCTTCGACAAACTGGCGCCCCTGTTGCCGGTCACCGGCCAGATCGAAGCTGAAGACGGCACCACAGCCGCGAGGCATCAGGCGCGCGGCCAGGGCGTGGTCCGGGTGACTGGACAGACCGGGATACGAGACCCTTGATACATTGGGCTCGTTGGCCAGGTACTCGGCGACCTTGCGGGCATTGGCCACATGCTTGTCCATGCGCAGAGACAGGGTCTCCAGGCCTTGCAGGATCTGGAAGGCATTCATGGGAGACAGGCAGGCGCCGAAATCGCGCAAGCCCTCGCGGCGCGCCCGCAGCAGGAAGGGGGCCACGGTCGATTCTTCCGCAAAGACCATGTTGTGAAAGCCGGCGTAGGGCTCGGTCAACTCCGGAAACTTGCCGGAGGCAAACAAGTCGAAGCGTCCGGAATCGACCAGCACGCCGCCGAGCACGGTACCGTGTCCACACAGGAATTTCGTGGCCGAGTGGTAGACCAGATCGGCGCCATGGTCGAAGGGCCTGATCAGCCAGGGGGTGGTGAAGGTCGAATCCACCAGCAGCGGCACGCCGTGTTCATGGGCAATGGCAGCGATCACGGGAATATCGAGCACGTCCAGTCCCGGGTTGCCCAGCGTTTCACCAAACAGCAGGCGCGTGTTTGGACGCAAGGCGTCCTTCCAGGCCTGCGGGTCGCGCGGATCCACGAAACTGGTCTCGATGCCGAAGCGGCGCATGGTGTAGTCGAGCAGGTTGTGCGATCCGCCGTAAATGGCCCGCGAGGCCACGATATGGCTGCCGGCACCGGCCAGCGTGGCCAGCGCCAGATGCAGGGCGGCCTGGCCGCTTGCCGTGGCGATGGCCCCCACGCCGCGTTCCAGTCCGGCCATGCGCTCCTCGAAGACGGCGACGGTCGGGTTGCTGATCCGCGAGTACACATGCCCCGAGCGCTCCATGTTGAACAGCGCCGCCGCATGGTCGGAGTCGCGGAACACGAAGGCGGTCGACAGGTGGATCGGGGTAGCCCGGGATCCGGTGGTCGGATCGGGCTGGGCGCCGGCATGCACGCTGAGCGTGTCGAAGCCGAGGAAATCTTTCGAGGACATGGGCTTGTCTCTTGCGCAAGGGGTGGGGAAAGGCCTGGGGCAGCATCTTAACCTTTGCCCTGACCGGTGACCTGCAGGCCACAGTAGTACCGGCCTGAAGAGTGGACGCTTGCCGGTCATTGAACCGGGCGCGCCGTTGGTCAGGTGGTGTCCGGGGGGCCGGTTTCTTTGGCCTAGAGTCGGAGCGATACCAGGCGCCCAGCATCCCCACTTTGCAATGAACAGCCCCAAGAAGCGACTCGTCGTCGGTGTCGGAGGGATCGATCCCCGCGACGTCCGGCTGATCGAGATCGTCTTTCGGCACAGCCAGTACAACGCGATCCAGTTCGAGCTTCAGGCCTGCCTGGACCTCGACGCCACCGATATCCTGCTGGTCAATCCCATGAACCCCGAGGGCCTTCGTACCCTGGCCCGTCTGCGGGCGGGCGGCCAGGATGTGCCGGTGGTCTCGGTGGTGCCCCGCAATGCCTCGCCCGGCTCGCGCTATGCGATTGCATTGGAGCGCCTGACCTTGCAACTGCTGCCAACCCTGAACCGGGTGATCGAGGATCAGTTCGACCGGGAAGGCTATCGCCTGCCGGAGTCCACGATGAGTGCGTTTGCGGCGGCCACCCGCCGTCGCCTGCAGGCCTTGCATGCCGAGGCGGCCCAGCAAGGTTCGCGACCGGTCGCTGAGCCCGTATCTGACGGTTCGGCAGAAGCCGAAGCACTGGCCGCCTTTGTGCTTTTTGAAACCGACAACGACGTGGTGGCCCGGCTTGCACCAGTGCCTCAGGCCGGCGCTCGCGAGCCTGCCGTCCCGGCCTTTCTGGCACAGGCGGCACCGGAGCACAGAAGCGGCAACCTGATTGACGGCCTGCCCGATGCGCTGGCCTTTCGCCTGAATCGCCGTGTGCGTGCAGCCGTGCCGCGCGTGCTGGTGGTCGACGACAGCATCCTGGTGCGGGGGCAACTCAAGCGTGCGCTCGAAAGCATGGATCTGGCCTGCGATACCGCAGAAAGCGCCGAGGAGGCGCTGGCGATGCTTCCCGAGCAGCCCTGGGACCTGGCCCTGGTCGATATCCGCCTGCCCGGGCGCAACGGTTTCAGTCTTGCCAGTGTCTTGCGCGGACGTGATCCAGCCCTGCCGGTGGTGATTCTCAGCCAGAACGATTCGGCCCTGTGGCGGATGCGCGGCGCGCTCGCCGGCGTGCATCGCTACCTGGGCAAGCCGATCTCGATGCAGCAGCTGCGCGATACCGTGGCGCAGGGACTGACGGCCCGCGCCAAGGCCTTGATCGAGGCCCGCGTGCCCGAACTGCCGGGTGCCAGCGATACCGGCCACGGCGATGCGGCGCCTGCTGCGGGCGTGACGCAGCTGTCATCGACTACGTCGCCTCCATCATGCTCCGCTCAAGCGCCCCTGCCCACGTCCGATGCGCCATCCGGCGGGCAGACCCCCATCGGTGACTCGTCTCAGCCGACGACATCGGCTCGATCCGCCATTGTGGCGACGAACCTGTGACCTCATCGACGGGGCCCGCCGGCGATCGAATCGGCATGCATTACCCGGCTCGCATGGTCCCCCTCACGGCCGTGTTGATGGTCTTGCTGAGCCTGGCTCTGACTGGCTTTGTGCACTGGATAGGGCAGCGCATGATGGTTCAGGACACGGCAAGGCGTCTGGGGATTGTGGCCAGCATGCAGGCCCAGGCCCTGGAAGCACAGATGACGCACCAGGGGCATCTGTTGCTGGCCATAGCGCAGATGCCCGAGGTCCAGGCCCTGGTTCGGCCGCTGACCGAGGATTTCACACGCCTGCGCCTGCGCACCGATCCGGTGGAGGCGCGTGCGCAAATGAGCCAGTACCTGGAAAAAGATCTGGCACCGGCGTTCGAGCGGCGGCAGGGGCGCAGCCTGACGCCTGCTGAACTGGCCAACCTGCAGCCTGCCGAGGATGCCCTTGCGGCGCAACTGCTTTATCTGGCCCAGAACCGCTTTCCCTATGCCCGCAAGGCGGACCTGGTCGATGCCGGCGATGGCTCCGACTACAGCCGCGTCCATGCTCGTGCCCAGATCCTGCTACGCGGCATCCAGGAGCGTTTCAATCTGAGTGATCTTTATCTGGTCGATGCGCTTACCGGCCGTGTGGTTTTCAGTCTCTTCAAGAATCCCGATTTCGCTACCTCGCTGGACAAGGGCCCCTGGTCGGCTACCGGCCTGGCCGAGGCCTTCCGTCATGCCCGTGCGATGAAGGCCGGCCAGATCTGGATCAGTGACTGGGCCGCGCACCTGCCCTCGCTCGACGAGACGAGTGCCTTTGCCGCCACGCCGATCGTCGAGCGCGGCAACCTGCAGGCGGTGCTGATCGCCCGTGAGCCGATTGATCGCATCAACGAGTTGCTCGGCCGCTCGGGGCGCGCGAAGGCGGCCGGACTGGGAACTTCGGGCGAGGTCGTCCTGATCGGTCGTGACGGTGCCTTGCGATCGGCCGGGCGAGTCACCGCAACGCCGCTGCCTGCAACCTTGCTCGCTGCCATCGAGGCCGATGGGGGTGGATCCGGGGTGTATCAGATACAGCAACGTCCCCAGGTGGTGGCCTTTGCGCCCGTCACCCTGCAGGGCCAGTTGTTGCACGTGCTGGCACGCCTGGACGTGAAGGAGGCCACCCAAGGCCTGCTGTCCCTGAGCGCTTCGGTCTTGGGGGCAGGGCTTCTGCTCAGCCTGCTGGCCACCGCCATGGCTTGGCGGTGGTCACGACGGCGCCCGGAGGCTGCCTTGGCAGGGGATCGCCTCAAGCCGGCGCTTCGCCCGCCACGCCGGGCCCGAAGCGGCCGTGACTTTTTCTTGCCGCCGGGCGCGGGCCCCAGCCCGGCGACTTCAGCGCCGGCCGGCAACGTTGCCAGCGCCGAGGAACCTCGCATTCCGATTGCAGCGGAGCTGGCCGACGCCCTGTCCGATGCCTTGGGCTTGTTGACCAGCGAAACCGGCCGGGTGCTGAATACCGTGGGGGTGGTTGCCCAGGAGCTGGCGGAATATTCACTGGCCCTGCAGGCCTTGCAAGGCGGTGAGGGACCGGTCCCGCAGCCCAGCCTGGCAAGACTGTCCGGGCAGGCGGCAGCGATCAGTCAGGTTGTCACCATCATCCAGGCGATCGCCGAGCGCAGCAATGTGCTGGCCCTCAATGCGCTCATTCATGCGGCCGCTGCGGGTGAGTCGGGGCGCAGTTTCGGCCTGCTCGCCAATGAGGTGCGGCGCCTGTCCGATTCGGCGCGCGAGTCGACCCGCCTCATCGCACGGTTGGCCAGTGCCATACAGGGCGGGGTCGATGAGCGGGGTGGCGTCATCCGGCTGGCCGCCGAACAACTGGCCGAGATCAGCAAGTTGGCCGATCAGGTCAACCATGACGTGTTGCGCACCCGCGACGAGGCAGATCGGCTCAGCCAGCGCATCCGTTCCCTGGCTCAGGTCAGTGATCCGGCCTCGCTTGCAGGCCTGTCGCAGGACCCAGACCGCCTCATCCGCGACGCCGGTCTGGACAGCTTGCGCCAGATGCAGTCGCAGGCCAGCGAGACCAAACGTCTAGTAGACTACGCGAAGAACCTGATGCACAAGGCACAGGTGCAAAAGTTGCCGGAATGACGGTTTTTCGGGTGGTGGTCGATGCAGGTCAGGATGCCGGGGCAGGAACTCGATGGGTTGTTGACGCCCATTGCCATGCTATTCGACGTCCTCCAGGAAGCACAGGCCGCCCGACTTCAGCCCGATGCGGTGCAGGGTGTCCGTTCCTGGCGCCATGGCTTTCATGACACCCTGAAGGCTGCCGGTCAGAGCGCCGGCAGCGTCGGCATTCGCAGCGTCGGGCACATCGCGGCACTGCTGGGCCCTTACCTGCGGCAGTCGGTCGCCGCAGATGACCTCGAACACGCCCATGGCCTGACGGCCCTGCTGTTCAGCTTCCTGTGCGGGGATCTGGATGCGCAGGAAAGCGGCGAGATGCTGGACCTGGTGTCACAGTGGGTCCGCCCCCTCACGCCCCTGCCCGATGCCGTCAAGCGGCTGGTGGCGCAGTCACTGATCCAGGACAGCCAGATGCTTGCCCAGCGTCGCGGCCTGGGGGCTGCGCACGATGAGGAGGTCCGGGGAAAAAGCACCGGCACCAAGACCGTGGCGCTCGACGAGATGGCCCTGGTGGCACAGGCATGGGGCGAGTGTGCGCAGCTGCTGGCAACGCTTTGCGATGAGGACTTACCGACCCCGTCCGATCTCGCACTTGATGGACTCGCCGGGACGAATGCGGTCTCGCACCCGCTTTCGTGGCTTGCGCTGGCAGACCGGCTCGCCCTGATGGCCGATGCCGTCGGAGTGATGGGCCTGCAGGCTTGTTCGCAGGTCCTTGCCGATCTTTCTTCGCAGGTGCAGATGATGCAGCCGAGCCCTGGGCAGGTCTTGCCACTGGGACTGTCTGAGCGGCAACGGGCAGTGCATTGGCGTGAGGTGGCCAGGCTCTGGCAGTCGGCGTTCGAATCCTGTGACCCGGATGCCTTCTGGAAGGCTGTTGCTTCGCTGGAAGCCCCCGGCCTGTTGGCTGGGGGACTGTCGCACGGCGCATTGAACGACGCCCGCATCGAATTGCTCGCCTTGCAGGTCATCGAGAGCCGCCAACTCAGCCTGCGACCCGAGGCAGCTGATGAGCAAGCCCTCAGCCTGGCGTGGCCTGCGCAGCTGGACAGCCGGGTGCAGCAGCCCCTGCTGCTCGAACTCAATACCCTGGCCCGGCGCCTGGACTCGCACCTGGCTCGGGCCATGGCCGTTGGCAGCGCGCCGATGCAGGAGTGCCTGCGTTGTGCCCATGGCATCAAGGGCGCGGCCCAGGGCGCAGGCATTGCAGGTCTCGCGCGTTTTGCCCATGCCATCGAGGACCTGCTCATCTGCCTGGACCGTGATGGGCTGGCCTCGGATCCGCGCCTGTCACAGTCGCTGTCTCAGGCCTGCGGGATGCTGTTGCAGATCGTGGACCGGCTGCCCTCGGCCGACCCCGCGCCCGAAGGATTTGCGCAGATGGTACGCGCCCTCGATGCCGAGGTGCATCGTCGTGCCCTCAGCCAGCAGCGGCCCCAGCAACGTCCTCATTCCCGCATGATCCCTTCGCTGATATCGTCGCCAGACCTCGATGGGGCGCCGGTACCCGGTCATGGTCATGCAGGCGCGCCCGCTGCTCACCCCGGGCTTCAGGTGAGTGCGGCTGAATTTCTTGGCCCCTGGCTCGATCAGTGCGTCCGGCAGGCGGCGCTGGCCAGCGGCAAGCAGGCCGAGTTGAAACTGGATGCACCGATCAGACTCGATGGCCGGGTGCTCGGAGAATTGTCCCAGGCGCTCGGGCACCTGCTGCGCAACGCGGTGGATCATGGCATCGAGGTCCCCGCCATCCGCCTGGCGCAGGGCAAGCCGGCCGCCGGTTGCATCCTCGTGTCATTCAGGCGCACGGGCGGGGGCGACGGTCCGGCCTCGGATCTGGTCGAAATCCGGGTTCAGGACGACGGCGCGGGCCTGGACCTGATGCGGGTTCGCGAGCGCGCCGTGGCCCTGGGTCTGGTGACGGCCCGTCAGGCCGCCCTGAGCGATGACGGACAGGTGGCGGACTGGATCTTCGCGCCCGGCCTCAGTACCCGGCCCGAGGTGTCCATGATCTCCGGGCGTGGCGTGGGCATGGATGCCGTGCGCGCGAGTATCGAGCGCCTGCGCGGCACGATCAGCCTGCGCACGCTCTCGGGCAGGGGGACGACCGTCCTGATCCGGGTGCCCAGCCAGCCGGGCCCTGGCGAACGGTTCTGAGGCAGCCGCAGGCATCAATCCGGCGCTGGCGGGCAGCCCTGTGGCTGATTGGGGCGCAATGCGCTAGGATAGTGCAGCAGCCCGGTTTGAACACAGGGCGGCAGCTCAAGTCGAGCATACCGGGCTGTGAACAGCCGACCGAGGCGGAAGGGAACAGCCATGAAAGTCAATGAAGTTTTGCGGGTCAAGGGCAGCACCCTCTATACGATCGGACCCGAGGACATGCTCTCCGACAGCGTCATCGCGATGGCGGAGCAGGATATCGGCTCGCTGGTGGTGATGGAGCGCGGCAAGCTGGCCGGCATGCTCACCTTCCGTGAAGTCATCCGCACGCTGGCGCGCCGCCAGAAGGAGCACCGGGTCGGGCCCACGCCGCCAGTGGCTGAAATCCGGGTGCGCGAGGTCATGAACCCTGAACCCCTGGTGGTTCAGCCCGACATGGAAGTCAACGAACTGCGGCGGGTCATGCTCGAGACCCGACAGCGTTACCTGCCGGTGATGGATGGTGGCGTGCTGCTGGGCGTGATCTCTTTCCATGACGTGGCCCGGGCGGTACTTGAGGAGCAGGGCTTCGAAAATCGCATGCTCAAGGCCTACATTCGCGATTGGCCGGCCGAAGGGTAGAATCGGCGCCCATGCGCAGTTTCCCGACGCCGAAAAGACCCCAACCTGCCCGGCGTGCCGGGTCTGTGGCTGTCCCCCCGGCACCGGCACCTGCCCGGACCAGCCCGCGCAGTGCGGGTGCAAGTCTGCCGTTCCAGCCGGCAAGCCGTCCCGGCGGAGCGTTCGCGGTCGATGCCCAGCGTCAACGGCTGGTGCAGTCCCTGAGAGAGCGTGGGGTTCGAGACCCCTCGGTCCTGCAGGCCCTGCTCGACATCGACCGGCATCTGTTCATCGATGACGGGCTGTCCGGCCTGGCATATCAGGACGAGGCCTTGCCAATCGGCTTTGGCCAGACGATCTCCAAGCCGAGTACCGTGGCACGCATGCTTGAGCTGATGGGTGCAAGGATGCAGCCAGCGCTCAGACGAAAGGCCAAGGTCCTCGAAGTGGGCACCGGTTGCGGCTATCAGGCGGCCTGCATGGCCAGCCTGTTTGGCGAGGTCTACTCGATCGAGCGGGTCAAGGGTCTGCATGAGCTGGCCCGCCAGAATCTGCGCACGCTTCGCCTGGCCAACCTGCGGCTGGTGTTTGGTGATGGCTACCAGGGAGTGCCCAGCGTGGCGCCTTTCGATGCCATCATCGTGGCGGCGGCGGCACCCCAGGTGCCGCAGGCCCTGCTCGAGCAGTTGCGTGTCGGTGGCCGCCTGGTGATTCCGGTAGGTGACGACCGGCAGGCCCTTCAGGTGATCGACCGCGTGGGCAGCGACGATTACCAGATGACGGCGCTTGATGCGGTACGATTCGTGCCCTTGGTGGATGGGACGCGCTGATCCGCGCCCGGCTGTTTGAAGAAGAAGATCATGTTGTCGAATCTCTCCCTGCGCGCTGCGATGGCGACGCCCGTCTCCGGGCTGCGACTGACTCTTGCCGTGCTGGCACTGGCGGCCGGATTGGCGGCCTGCTCGAGCAGCAAGCAGTCGGCGCCCATCGAGGTGCGCACGCCACAACAGGCACGTCCGGTCGCACGTCCCGATGTGGCGCGACGTGACGAGACGCCAGCCGCTGGCGTGACCCCGGCATCGCCCAGCCGCCCGAGCGCCGACAAGCTCGCGGCTGAAAAGGCAGCTGCTGACAAAGCGGCAGCGGACAAGGCTGCCGCTGCCCAGGCCCCCCAGACGGGAGCCATCAAGCAGGGCAGTGCCGAGTCCCGACCCCTGACCAGTCCCCCTGCAACGCCTGCGACAACCTCCGCACCGGCGGCCACCGCAACGCCAGCATCGCCTGCGACTGCACCGGTGCCTGCTTCAGGCGCCGCCAGTCCGTCCGCGGTGACGGTCAAGTCGGGTCCCCGGGGCTCCAAACGACCCTATTCCGAAGCCACGCTGGCCGAGATGCGCCAGGCGGAGCTTGCCGGTGCGGGCGCCGCGACGACACCTGCTGCTGTTCCGGCGGCTTCGGCCAGGCCGGATGCCAAGGCTGAGGTCAAGCCCGACGCCAGGCCTGAGGCCAAGAGCGATCCCAAGGCCGATCCCAAGGCGGATGGCAAGTCAGATGGCAAGTCAGATGCCAAGGCTGGCTCGGTCACATTTGCCTGGCCGGGCAAGGGCAAGGTTCTTGCAGGCTTCAGCGAGCCACGTCAGATGGGCTTGTCGATCGACGGCGCGATCGGTGATCCGGTGCTGTCGGCCGCCGATGGCAAGGTGATTTTCAGCGGGGTAGGGCCGCGCGGTTTCGGCAACCTGATCATCGTCAAGCACGACGGCGAATTGCTGTCCGTCTACGCCCACAACAAGGCCCTGCTGGTCAAGGACGGTCAGACGGTCAAGAAGGGGCAGAAGATTGCCGAGTTGGGCGATTCCGGGACCGACCGGCCGCAACTGCACTTCGAGATCCGTCGCCAGGGCAAACCGGTCGACCCGCGGCCCTACCTGCCGCCGCGCTGATCAGGACCGTCCAGATGGCGCGCAGCAAGCAGGCAGGTGTCCGCAGGGAGCAGGCTGACGGTGTGATTCGGGAATGGCCGATCGAATCCATCGACCTTGAGGCCAATGGCATCTCGCGGGTCGACGGCAAGGTGTGCTTCGTTCGCGGCGCCCTGCCGGGCGAGCGGGTCCTGGCCCAGATCGTGCGAAGCAAGGCCAGTTACGATGTGGCCCAGACCCTCGAAGTGCTTCAGGAGAGCAGTCAACGTGTGACGCCGGCCTGTCCCCATTACGGCGTCTGCGGCGGGTGCACGATGCAGCACCTGACGCCTCAGGCGCAACTGGCGATCAAGCAGCGGGCACTCGAAGACCAGCTCTGGCACCTGGGCCGGGTCAAGGCCGAGACGCTGCTGCGACCGATCGCCGGACCGGCCTGGGGCTATCGCTTCCGTGCCCGGCTCTCGGTGCGCTATGTCGTCAAGAAGGGCCGTGTCCTGGTGGGCTTTCATGAAAAGCATTCCAGCTACGTGGCCGAGATGCAGGACTGCAAGGTGCTCGAGCCCAAGGTGGCGCGCCTGATCATGCCGCTGCGCCTGCTGATGGAAGGGCTGAGCATCCGCAACTGCATGCCCCAGATCGAGGTGGCTGTCGGCCAGACTCCGGCGCAGCCCTCAATGGCCAGCGAAACCGTGGTGGCCCTGGTGTTCCGGATCCTCGAGGCACCCAGCGCGCAGGATGAAGAGGCCTTGCAGGCCTTTGCCCGTGAGCATGATGTCGAGATCTGGTACCAGCCCAAGGGACCCGAGACGATTTACCTGTTCTGCGACCGGGAAGGCCGTGCCGATGTCACCGGGCAGACCTCCCGGCTGGGCTATGCCTTGCCCGAGTTCGGCGTCTACATGCCGTTTCGTCCCACCGACTTCACCCAGGTCAACCACGGCATCAATACCGTCATGGTGGGGCGCTCGGTGCGGCTGCTCGATCCCCAGCCCTCTGACCGGGTGGCCGACCTGTTCTGTGGTCTGGGCAATTTCACCCTGCCGCTGGCCACCCGTGCAGCCCAGGTGGTGGGCATCGAAGGCTCGCCGATCCTCTCGGAGCGGGCGCGTCAGGCAGCGGCCCACAATGGTTTGGCTGACAAGACCCGGTTCGTCACCCAGAACCTGTTTGAACTGAGCACGGCGCAGTGGCAGGCGCTGGGGCCGTTTGACCGGGTGCTCATCGATCCGCCGCGCGAGGGGGCACTGGCGCTGGCCAAGGTACTGGCCGAAGACCCGGTCAAACCGCGCCGGCTGGTCTATGTTTCCTGCAATCCCGCGACCCTGGCCCGCGATGCAGGCATCCTGTGCCATGAGGGCGGCTGGGTGCTCAGGAGCACCGGTGCGGTCAACATGTTCCCGCACACCTCGCATGTGGAGTCGATCTCGGTATTCGAGCCGGCACCGGTCTGAGCCCGGACCGGGTGGGGGCGAACGGTGGCCTGGCCTGCAATGCAGAAGGGGCCGGTTTCCCGACCCCTTTGAGGCAGCCCGGCGTGCCCTCAGGCACGCCGCCTGGGCGAGCGGTCAGTCGCGATCGCCACCGAAGAAGCCCAGCAGTTGCAGCAAGCTGGTGAAGATGTTGTACAGGCTCATGTAGATCGACAGGGTGGCGCTGATGTAGTTGGTCTCGCCGCCGTTGATGACACGCTGAACATCGACCAGCAGGAAGGCCGAGAAGATGAAGATCGCCAGTGCCGAGATCGTCAGCGACAGGGCTGGCAACTGGAGCCAGATGTTGGCAATCGAGGCGATGAAGATCACCAGGAAGCCCACCAGCAACCATTTGCCCATCCCGCTGAAGTCGCGCTTGCTGACCGTGGCAATGGTCGACATCACGCCAAACACGGCAGCGGTACCGCCGAAGGCCAGGGTGATCAGCTGGGCGCCATTGGACAGGCGCAGCACCGAGCTGAGCAGGCCCGACATCATCAGGCCCATGAAGAAGGTGAAGACCAGCAGCAGAAGGACGCCTACCGGGCTGTTCTTGAAGCGCTCGATGGCGAACATCAGGCCAAAGGCACCGACCAGGAAGACGATGGCCATCATGCCGCCGCCCATGCCGCGCATCATGCCGGTGCTCACGCCCAGCCAGGCGCCCATGACAGTGGGCAGCAGTGAAATGGCCAACAGCAGGTAGGTGTTGCGCAGCACGCGGTTGCGCCGGACCACGTCCAGGACGCCGGCCGACTGGCCAAAGCCTGACAGGCTGGTGGTGTCTCTTTCGAATGCCATGAGGGGGTCTCCTTGGAAAGTTTTTCTGTTCAAGTGAGGCTAATGTAGGGGCGGGCGCAGATTTCCACAAGTCGCATGGTTTTGTCCATGTTGGTAGAATGGAGGGCTAACCGGAAAAAACTCCGAAATTCTCAATAAAATCAAGGAATAAACATGGCGATTGAACGTACCCTCTCGATCATCAAGCCCGATGCCGTTGCCAAGAACGTCATTGGCCAGATCTACAGCCGCTTCGAAGGAGCCGGCCTGAAGGTCATCGCTGCCCGCATGATGCATTTGTCGCCCGACGAAGCCGGTGCTTTCTACGCCGTCCACAAGGAGCGCCCCTTCTTCAAGGACCTGGTCAGTTTCATGATCTCCGGTCCGGTGATGGTGCAGGTCCTGGAAGGCGAAAGCGCCATTGCCAAGAACCGCGACCTGATGGGCGCGACCGATCCTAAGAAGGCGGCGCCGGGAACCATCCGCGCCGATTTCGCCGACAGCATCGACGCCAACGCGGTGCATGGTTCGGATGCCATCGAGACTGCCCGCCAGGAGATTGCGTTTTTCTTCCCGGCGATGAACATCCACTCGCGCTGACCTGCCTGCGGGGCGGCGCTGCACTGATCATCCATTTTGGACTCACGGCCCCTCAATCTGCTCGGACTCGATGCCGCCGGCCTCAAGGCGGCGGCCTTGTCATGGGGTGAAAAGCCGTTTCGCGCCACCCAGTTGATGCGCTGGCTGCACCAGCGCGGGGTGGCCGATTTCTCGGCCATGACCGACCTGGCCAAGAGCTTTCGCGGACACCTCGAGGCGCAGGCCTGCGTCCGCACGCTCGAGGTGGTCCGTGATCACACCTCGTCAGACGGCACGCGAAAGTGGCTGTTCGATGTCGGCGCCGGCGATGCCATCGAGACGGTCTTCATTCCCGAGACTGACCGCGGCACCTTGTGTGTCTCAACCCAGGCGGGCTGCGCGGTCAATTGCCGTTTCTGCTCGACCGGCAAGCAGGGCTTCTCGCGCAACCTCGATGCCGGTGAAATCATCGCCCAGCTCTGGCAGGCCAATCATGCACTGGGGGCTTATCAGGCCGATGCCGGCCTGAAGCCTGACCGTGTCATCAGCAATGTGGTGTTCATGGGCATGGGTGAACCCCTGCAGAACTACGCTGCCACCCTGAGCGCCTTGCGCATCATGCTCGATGACCATGCCTACGGGCTGTCGCGTCGCCGGGTCACCGTGTCGACCTCGGGGGTGGTCCCCATGATGGACCGACTGCGCGAGGACTGTCCGGTGTCGCTGGCGGTCTCGCTGCATGCACCCAATGATCGCCTGCGCGATGACCTGGTGCCCCTGAACCGCAAGTACCCGTTGGCTGAACTGATGGCGGCCTGCCATCGCTACCTGGCCCACGCACCGCGTGATTTCATCACCTTCGAATACGTCATGCTCGATGGTGTCAACGATACGCCCGAGCATGCCCGGCAGGTTCTGGCCCTGGTGCGCGGCTTGCCCTGCAAATTCAACCTGATTCCCTTCAATCCCTTCCCGGAATCGGGTCTCATCAAGTCCTCCCCGGCGGCGGTCAAGGCCTTTGCGCAGATCCTGCTCGACGCGGGCATCGTCACCACCGTGCGCAAGACGCGCGGCGAAGACATCGACGCCGCCTGCGGACAGCTGGCGGGCGAGGTACAGGACCGCACCCGGCTGGCTGAACGAAGCGGCCGTCCGAAGACCATCATGCTGACCCGATCCGCCCAGGAGGCACGATGACCCTGACCTCTGCATCCCACCTCCCGGCCAGGTCCTCGCGAATCAGGGGCGTTGCGGGCTTCCTGATCGCCGGCCTCCTGGTCTTCGGTCTGGCCGGCTGTGCCAGCAAGGGGGAAGGCGCAGGGCAGGGGGGCAATGCCGGCGACAATGCCAAGGCGGCGGGCTCGGTCCTGCCGGCGGCACCTGACGATTCGGTGGACCGTCAGCGTGCGCGCATCCGCCTCGAACTGGCCTCGAACTATTTCCAGAGCGGCAAGTACGACATCGCCCTGGAGGAACTGCGCCAGTCACTGCTGGCCGACCCCAACTATGCCTCGGCCTACGGCATGCTCGGTCTCGTCTACATGACCCTGGGCCAGAACGACAAGGCGGGCGACAGTTTCCTGCGTGCCCTGAAGATTGCCCCTCAGGATCCGGACTTGAACAACAGCTATGGCTGGTTCCTTTGCCAGAACGGACAGGAACGCGCCTCGATTCCCTTTTTCGAGCGTGCCGCGAAGAATCCGCTCTACACCACGCCTGGCAAACCCTTGCACAATGCCGGGGTGTGCCTGCGCAAGATCGGCGACATCCGGGGTGCCGAAAGTTTCCTGCTGCAGGCCTTCCGGGTCGACCCGAACAGCCCGATTGCGATGTACAACCTGGGCGAGATCTACCTGAAGGCGCGAGATGCCGACAAGGCCCGCTTCTACTCGCAGCGCCTGATGGGCAACTACGAGGCCAATGCCCAGATGCTGTGGCTGGCCTTGCGTATCGAGCGCCTGCGCGGCAACCAAAACGAACAAGCCTCGCTCGAGGCGCGTCTGCGGCGCCTGTACCCGGCCTCGCCGGAAACCGAGAAACTTGACCAAGGACGGTACGATGACTGATCAACAGGGTGGTGGCGGTATGACCCGGCCGGGAACCGTATCGACGATTGCCGAACTGGTGGCGCTTCGCGAGTCGCTGGGCATGACCATCAATTCTGCTGCCGCACAACTGCGGATCGCGCCGCGCCAGATCGAGGCGCTGGAGCAGGGCGCCTGGGACAAGTTGCCTGGCCTGGCCTTCATCAAGGGGGTGCTGCGTGCCTACGGCAAGCTGATGCGCGTCGATCTCGCGCCCCTGATCGCCAGCCTCGATGCCCAGGTTGAAAAGACCGAGGTTCGGCCTGCCCACCGCCTGGAAGGCAAGCTGCCCGAGACATCCGCGCTCGGCTTCGGTGAAGGGGGCAACGGCAGCAAATGGGCCTGGGCCTTGCTGCTGGCTGCGGCGATCGTGGCCCTGGCCCTGTTTTTTGGCAAGGATGTCGACAACTGGATGCCCAAGAAGCCGCCCAGCGAGCCCGCCGCTCCTGCCCGCACCGAAACCGTCCCGGTTCCTGTCCCCCCATCGCCTGCACCGGCATCCAGTGCGCCCATCCAGCCGCCTGTCACCGCTCCAGCCTCGGCCAATCCCTTGCCTGCGCCGGCCGCATCCGGCAGCGAGGCAATGACCGGGAAGGCCACTGGCGGCGCGGCCCGTTTCCAGTTGCGCTTTGACGAAGATGCCTGGGTCGAGGTCAAGGATGCGGGCGGGCAGGTGGTGCTGTCCGGCATCCAGAAGGCTGGCGGTTTGCGTCCGCTCGAAGGCAAGGCGCCGTTTTCAGTGGTGGTGGGCAATGCCACCAAGGTGCGGATCCAGCGACTGCTTGCTGATGGGCAAAGCCAGCCGGTGGCGATGCCGGCCGAGACGCCTCAGGGCGTGGCCCGCCTCACGCTCCAGTAAGGCCTGCACATGAATTCCTCCCCTCCACCGATCGATGCCGGTGCAGCGCCCAAGCGGGCCTGCACCGAGGTGCCCGTCCAGTGGGGCGGGCGCACGGTCCGGATCGGCGGTGCCCAGCCGGTGGTGGTCCAGTCGATGACCAACACCGATACGGCCGATGCCATTGCTACCGCCATTCAGGTCAAGGCCCTGGCGCTGGCGGGCTCTGAGCTGGTCCGCATCACGGTCAATACGCCGGAAGCCGCGCGGGAAGTGCCGGCGATCCGTGAGCAACTCGACCGCATGGGCCTGGATGTGCCGCTGGTGGGCGATTTCCACTACAACGGCCACAAGCTGCTGACCCAGTTTCCCGAATGCGCCAGCGCATTGTCCAAGTACAGGATCAATCCGGGCAATGTCGGTGCCGGCAAGCGTCGCGACGACAACTTTGCCCAGATGATCGAGGTTGCCTGCCGGCATGACAAGCCGGTGCGCATCGGCGTCAACTGGGGAAGCCTGGACCAGGCCTTGCTGGCCCGGCTGATGGATGCCAATGCCGCCAGCAGCCAGCCCCTGACGGCACAACAGGTGATGCGCGAGGCGCTCGTGACCTCGGCACTCGAGAGCGCCGTACGGGCCGAGGAACTGGGTCTGCCCCGCAACCGCATCATCCTGTCGGCCAAGGTGTCCCTGGTGCAGGACCTGATCGCGGTCTACCGCACCCTGGCGGCGCGCAGCGATTATCCCCTGCACCTGGGTCTGACCGAGGCCGGCATGGGCAGCAAGGGCATCGTCGCCTCGACCGCCGGCATCGGTGTGCTGCTGCAGGAGGGTATCGGCGACACGATCCGCGTCTCCCTGACGCCCGAGCCCAACGGTGACCGGACCCGCGAGGTCATCGTGGCGCAGGAAATCCTGCAGACGATGGGCCTGCGCGCCTTCACCCCAATGGTGATTGCCTGCCCCGGCTGCGGACGGACCAGTTCCACCTTTTTCCAGGAATTGGCCGAGCGCATCCAGACCCACCTGCGCGAGCGCATGCCGGACTGGCGCAGCCGCTACCCGGGGGTCGAGGACATGAAGGTGGCCGTCATGGGCTGTGTCGTCAACGGCCCGGGCGAGAGCAAACAGGCCGATATCGGCATTTCGCTGCCGGGCGCTGACGAAGCGCCGGTGGCCCCGGTGTTCGTCGACGGCGAGCGCACCGTGACCCTCAAGGGCGATCGCATCGCCGAAGAATTCCAGAGCATCGTCGAGGCCTATGTGGCCCGGCGCTACGGCAGTTGAAACCGATGGCAAGCAACAAGAACGAGCCGCTGCGCGGTGTGCGCGGCATGAACGACATCCTGCCGGCTGACGAGCCACTGTGGCAGCGTTTCGAGGACGCGGTGGCCGGCGTCATGAACGCCTACGCCTACCGGCGCATCCGGACCCCCATTCTCGAGCACACGCGGCTGTTCGTGCGCGGCATCGGCGAGGTCACCGACATCGTCGAAAAGGAGATGTACTCCTTTACCGATGCCCTCAATGGCGAGCATCTGAGCCTGCGCCCCGAGAACACGGCGGGCGTGGTCCGCTCGGTGATCGAGCACAACCTGCTGTACGACGGCCCGCGCAGGCTCTGGTACACCGGCCCGATGTTCCGTCATGAGCGGCCCCAGAAAGGACGCTATCGCCAGTTCCACCAGGTTGGTGCCGAGGCGATGGGCCTGACCGGCCCCGACATCGATGCCGAACTGATCCTGTTGTGCCAGCGGCTCTGGGATGACCTCGACCTGCCGCCCGTCACGCTGGAGATCAACACCCTGGGCCAGGCGGCCGAGCGTGCCGCCCACCGGGCTGCCCTGATTGCACATTTCGAGGCCCATGCCGACCAGCTCGACGAAGATGCCCGCCGTCGCCTGCACAGCAATCCCCTGCGCATCCTCGATACCAAGAACCCGGCCATGCAGGGTCTTGCCGACAGCGCGCCCAAGCTGATCGACTTCCTCGGCGCCGAGTCGCTGGCCCATTTCGAGGGCCTTCAAAGGCTGCTCAAGTCGCAGAACATTCCCTTCCGGATCAATCCGCGCCTGGTACGCGGCCTCGACTACTACAACCTCACCGTCTTCGAGTGGATCTTCGATGGCCTGACCATCTGCGGCGGTGGCCGCTACGATCCGCTGATCGAGATGCTGGGCGGCAAGCCGGCGCCGGGCGTCGGCTTTGCGATCGGCGTCGAACGGGTGCTCGAGATCCTGCGCCGCCAGGAGCAATCGGCACCCTCGGTGGACGTGTATGTGGTGCAGCAGGGCGAGGCAGCCCTGGAGGCCGCCCTGCAATGCGCGGAGCGCCTGCGCGACTATGCGGTCTCGGTGCAGATGCATGCCGGCGGCGGCAGCTTCAAGTCGCAGATGAAGCGTGCCGACGGCAGCGGTGCCGCATATGCGATCATTCTGGGCGACAATGAGGTTGCCCAGGGTGTGGCCAGCGTCAAGGCCTTGCGGGAAGGGGGGCAGGCCGGCGCCTCGGGCGCACAGGTGAGCGTCCCCATGGCGCAGGTGGCCGACTACATCCGCGAGCGCATGCTCGGCCAGTAACCCCATCACAGACATAGGGCAAGGACCGCATCGGCCCTGCCAACGCATTGGAACCTACAGCATGGCATTGAATCTTCAGGAACAGGACGAAGTCGAGAGTCTCAAGGCATTCTGGGGCAAGTACGGCAACTTCCTCATGGCGACGCTTACCGTCGTCCTGCTCGCGATCGCCGGATGGCGTGGCTGGAACTACTGGGAAGCCCGCCAGTCCGCAGAGGCCGCCGCCCTCTACGACGCACTGCGCGCTGCCGCCAATGCCAAGGATGTGGCCAAGGTCAAGGAGACCTCGGGCAACCTGTTCGAGCGCTTCGGCAATACCGCCTACGGACAGATGGCCGCCTTGCTGGCGGCCAGGGTCTACTTCGATGCCAACGACCTGAAAGCCGCCAAGCCGCCGCTTGAGTGGGCGGCCGGCAAAGCCCGCGACGAAGAGTTCCGGGTCACGGCCCGTCTTCGCCTGGCGAGCATCCTGATCGATGAAAAGGCCTTCGAAGAGGCGGCGCGCCAACTGGCCGGTCCGGTCCCCAAGGCCTTTGCCGGCGAGTTTGCCGATGTCAGGGGCGACCTGCTGGTGGCCCAGAACAAGCTCGCCGATGCCAAGGCCGCCTACAAGCAGGCCCTCGAGGCGCTCGTCGAAACCAGCCCGGTACGGCCGCTGGTCAAGATCAAGCTTGACGCCCTGTCCAGTGCAGGTGCCTGATGCCGGCGCCCGCCAGACGCCTGCCCGCTCCTGTTGCCGTTCCCGAAACCCACTCGTCAATCCAGGCCCTCATGGTCAACACCTCCCTGATCGTCCAGCCGCCCGAGCGGCCCCTGGTTCGTCGTCAACTGCTGCGCCGTAGCCTGGGCTTGGGCGCCCTGGCCGGTGGCGCGGCGCTGGCCTCCGGTTGCAGCCTGTTTCCCTCCTCCAGCAAGGCCAAGCTGCCGGAATTGCCGGCACTGGCCGGCAACCGGCTGGCGATCGCCTGGCGGGCCCCCCACAACGGCGGAGGTTTCGGCATGACGCCGGCCTTTGCTGCCGGCAGCATCTTCAGTGCCGGGCGCGATGGCGTGATCAGCCGCCGCGATGCGGCCAGTGGCAGGCTGCTCTGGAGCATCAATGCCGGCGTGCCCCTGGTCACGGGCGTGGGCTCCGATGGCGAACTGGTGGTGGTGGCCTCGCGTGATGGCCGTCTGCTGGCCTTTGACGGGCAGGGCAAGGCGCGCTGGACCCATGCGCTCACGACGGAAGCGGCCAGTGTGCCGGCCGTGGCGGTCGGTGTGGTGGTGGTGCGCACCTCGGACAACAAGACCATCGGCCTGGATGCTGAAAGCGGTCGCCGGCGCTGGATCTTTTCGCGTCAGAATGCCCCTGTGGTGGTGCGTCAGACCCACTCCGTGGCCATTGACGGCGCCTCGACCTTCGTCGGCCTGCCCGGCGGTCGCATGGTGGCCCTGTCGCTGCAAAATGGCGCCGTCCGCTGGGAGGCTGCCGTCTCCAACCCGCGCGGCGCCACTGAAATCGAACGTATCAATGATGTCCTGGGCACACCGCTGATCTCCGGGCGCGACATCTGCGCATCCAGCTACCAGGGACGGGTCAGCTGCTTCGAGGTGTCCAGCGGTCGCCCGCAGTGGAGCCGCGAGTGGCAGGCGGTGGGCGGTGTCGAACTCGATGCCCGCAACCTTTACGCCAGTGATGCCCGTGGCCATGTCAGCTGCATGTCGCGCGCTTCAGCCGGCAATCCGGTCTGGACCCAGGAAAGCCTCAAGGGCCGAGAACTGACCGGCCCGATGGTGCTCGGGGGTCTGGTACTGGTGGGCGACAACACCGGCCTCATCCATGGCATGTCGAGCGCCGACGGCTCCCTGGTGGGGCGGCTGGCGGGCGATGGCTCCGCCGTGGTCGGAAGCGGCGTGAGCACCGGTGAGCTGGCGGTGTTCCAGACCAGCTCTGGCGAGCTGCTCGCGATCAGCGTTCGCTGATCGCCACCCCGGGGACCCCAGCGAACATGTCGAGATTGCCCGTATTGGCGCTGGTGGGACGACCCAATGTCGGCAAGTCGACGCTGTTCAATCGTCTGACGCGCAGCCGCAATGCCCTCGTGGCCGACTTGCCCGGACTGACCCGCGACCGGCAGTATGGACGTGGCCGCTCGGGCGAGCACCGCTTCATCGTCATCGATTCGGGGGGCTTCGAGCCGGTGGCCAAGGACGGCATCGCGGCCGAAATGGCGCGCCAGACCCGGCAGGCGATCGTCGAGGCCGATTTCGTGCTGTTCGTGGTCGACGGCCGCGAAGGTCTGACCCGTCGCGACCAGGAAATCGCCGTCGAATTGCGGCGTGCCACGGCCAAGCCCCTGCTGGCGGTCAACAAGACCGAAGGCATGCAGCGCGCCCAGGTCACCGCTGAATTCCACGAGTTGGGCCTGGGCGATCCGATCGCCATCTCGGCCGCCCACGGCGATGGCGTTCGGGAACTGGTCGACCACCTGCTTGCCGACTGGGATTGGCCGACCGGGCCGGCGTCCCCCGCCAGTGCTGACGAGCCAGCCGAGCTGGTCGAGCCGATGGCTGCGACGCCGCCCGTTGCGGCGGCAGCGTCCGAAGGCGCGCAAGCGGAGGAGCGTCGTGAGATTGCGCCGCCCCGCCAGACCCGGGTGGCGATCGTGGGGCGTCCCAATGTCGGCAAATCGACCCTGATCAACACCTTGCTGGGCGAGGAGAGGGTACTGGCCTATGACCAGCCCGGCACGACCCGCGATGCCATCGAGATCGAGTTCCGGCATCGTGACCGCGACTATGTGCTGATCGATACAGCAGGCATCCGCAAGCGTGGCAAGGTCTCCGAGGCGATCGAGAAATTTTCGGTCATCAAGACCTTGCAGGCGATCGAGGACTGCAATGTCTGCATCCTGATGCTCGATGCCAGCCAGGATGTCTCCGACCAGGATGCCCACATTGCCGGCTACATCCTTGAGGCCGGCCGTGCCCTGGTCATCTCGATCAACAAGTGGGACAAGCTCGACGAAGGCCAGAAAGCCCGCGTCAAGGCCGACTTTCTTCGCAAGCTGCATTTCCTGTCCTTCGCCAGGGCTCATTTCACCAGCGCCCTGAAGGGCTTCGGGGTGGGTGCCATGATGCGCTCGGTCGATGAGGCTTTCGAAGCGGCCTACAAGAAGTTGTCCACGCCCAAGCTGACCCGCGCCCTGATCGATGCAGTCGAGAAGCAGGCCCCGCCGCGGCATGGGCCGTTCCGCCCGAAGCTGCGCTATGCCCACCAGGGTGGCTCCAATCCGCCCATCATCGTGATCCATGGCAATTCGCTCGATTACATCGCGGAGCCTTACCGGCGCTACCTCGAAAGCACCTTGCGCGAGAAATTTTCGCTGACCGGTACGCCGCTTCGCATCGAATTCCGCAGCACGCTCAACCCCTACATCAGCGAGAAATAGCGTCTGTCGGCCTGCTTGTGGGGTTTTCAGGCCAGAAATAGCCCGCGGATTTGCCGTCTTTTTTGCCGGGGATGGGCGTCCGTATGTGGCATGCTGGCCCCAATGCTCCGGTTTCGCGGCTTGGCGCGACCGGGACTCTTGGGTAACATTGAAAAAGTTCGCTTCGTACCCATTTGCGGGGGGCGTTCACCCATAACCTACAAAAATCGGAGCTCAAATGAGCAACAAAGGGCAACTTCTACAAGACCCGTTCCTGAACCTCCTGCGCATCAGTTGCTTGCCCTGATTCTGATGGTTCCTGCTTGGACTTGGTTTCCTCTTGTTCCTTGGTC
>JAPOKJ010000107.1 GCA_029977705.1 Burkholderiales bacterium
CACCTGGTCCAGTCCGAAGCCGGTGCTCTCGGCCGCCTCGGGCGCCGCGTCCATGCCCTTGCCGGTATCCTCGATCAGGATATGGAGGACGTCCTGCGAGCGCGAGGCACGCACCGCAATGCGCCCGCCCGCCTTGTTCGGTTCGATGCCATGCTTGATCGCGTTTTCCACCAGGGGTTGCAGCAGCAGGCTGGGAATTCGTTGCGAGCGCAAGGATTCGGGCAGGTCCAGCGCGAAGCTCAGACGCGGGCCCATGCGCATCTGCATCAGCTCGAGATAGTCGCGCAGCCGCTCGAATTCCTCGCCAAGAGCGTGCTCGCTGCTGCGTGAGCCGCTCAGCGTGGCACGCAGGTAGGCGATCATGTGGTCGAGCATCTTCTGCGCCTGGTCGGCATCGATGCCGATCAGCACGCGCAGGTTGGCCAGGGTATTGAACAGCAGGTGAGGATCGAGCTGGGTCTCGAGCAGTTTCAGGCGGGCCTCGCTGGCCTGCAACTCAGTGGCCTTGAGTTGGGCCTCGAGCCTGGCCTGACGGGTACGGCTGTTGAAGAAATAGGTGATGATCATGCCGGCCAGCAGGGACACGACCACCGAGCTTTCGATGATGTTGTCGTAACCCCAGCTGGACCAGCCGAAAAACCCGTCTGACAGCCAGATGCCACAGACGAATCCGAGCAGCAGGACGGGAATCAGCAGCAGCACGCCGCGCACCCCTCGCGGCCAATCACTCTCATCGCGCGTGGGGGTGAGGAAATGACTGGCCAGGAAGAGCAGCAGGATCGAGCAGGTACCGATCGCCATGGAATAAACCAGTGCCGGCATGAACCCGAGTTGGGGGCGGAAGACCCAGTGCAGGAGGGCGATCAGCAGGCAGAACAGCCAGGTGATCACCACGCGTTCGGCGCGCTGGCGCCAGATGGTTTTCATGGACGATTGTTTTCCTGGACCAGAGTTTGCCTGAAAAAGGCGCTGATGCTGGCGTAGGCGGCCTCACAGCAGCCCAAGCCATTGCTTCCAGACCAGGTCTCCCAGGTAGCGGCCGGGCAACAGGGTGAAGCCTCCCGCCACCACGCAGGCGCCGGCATAGGTTTGTTGCATGATCTGACGGTGCCGCTTGATGTCCCCCGCCAGAAGCCTTTGGAAGGCAAAAAACAGTCCGCCCAGGGTGAAGGGAATCAGCAGGTGGATCGGGGTGTAGCCGGCCAGGTTGGGCAAGCGGAAGTCCCGGATGAACAGTGCCGACACGGCGGTGAGCACCATCAGCGTGACCCAGGCGTAGCCAAAGGCGCGGTGCAGGCGGGGACGCTTGTGGCGGCTCATGCGGCTCCACAGCGCGACCGGTCCCGTGACCAGGGCGCCCAGGGCGGCGGTCATGTGGACGGCGATGATCGGGGTCATTTGCATGGCGGGCTCCGGTGGCTTGGCGATGGGAGCATTGTCGGCATGAACGCCGCCGGCCGCCAGGGTCCTGCGACGAAATGCAGGCCGCGCGGCGCGAACTGCAGGATTTTCGGTGCGGGCTGCAGCCACTGCAGCGCCAGATGCAACTGCCGTGGCTGCAGCCTGCCCCTCAGTCCGCGCGCTCGATCGCGGTGACCAGAAACAGCCCGCCCTCCTTGCGGGCAACAAAGCGCACCTTGTCTCCCACCTTCAGTGCATCGGCGAGCGTGGCCGGGCGCAACTGGAAACTCATCGTCATGGCGGGCATGTCCAGGTTCAGGATGGCTTCGTGGCGCAGGGTGATCTTGCCGGCCTCCCGGTCGAGGCGGCGCACCTCGCCCAGCGTCATGGCCGCCGGCGACACGCTCTGGCTGGCCGGAGCCGCCGCCCCGGCGGCGGGGGCCGTGGCGCCCGGCTGGGCCTGGAGGGGGATCGAGAGGGCGGCCAGCAGGGCACCGGCCAGCAGGCTGTGGGGCTTGAGGGTCATGGCGATTTCCTTTGCATTCAATGACGGTGGCCAGTGCTCGCCTGGCCGGGTTTGCGTACCTGGACTTCGACCTCGCGCGCGGGCATGCGCCCGACCGGCATGGCCTGGGACTGGTCCGAGGGGCCTTGCGATGGCGTGGGCAGCGGGGCCTTGAATTCCTCTGCCACGGTGCCGGGCGGTGGCTGATACCAGCCGGGATCGCTGTAGTCGCCGGCCTTTTGTTGACGGCGCACCTTGAGTACGCTGAACATGCCCCCCATCTCGACCGAACCGTACGGGCCTTGTCCGGTCATCATCGGCGCGGTGTTGTCGGGCAGGGGCATTTCCATCTCGCTCATGTCACCCATGCCGCGCTCGCCCATCACCATGTAGTCCGGGATCAGGCGGGTAATTTTCTTGACCACCTCGCGATGGTCGACACCGATCATGGTCGGCACGTCATGACCCATGGCATTCATGGTGTGATGACTCTTGTGGCAGTGCAGGGCCCAGTCACCTTCCTCATCCGCGATGAACTCGATCTGGCGCATCTGGCCCACAGCGATGTCGGTGGTCACCTCGGGCCAGCGCGCGGTCCTGGGAATCGGGCCGCCATCGGTGCCAGTGACGGTGAATTCGTGACCGTGCAGGTGGATGGGGTGGTTGGTCATGGTCAGGTTGCCGATGCGCAGCCGCACCTTGTCGCCCTGGCGCACATTCAGGCTGTCGATGCCGGGAAAGACACGGCTGTTCCAGCTCCAGATGTTGAAGTCGAGCATGGTCATGATCTTCGGGGTGTAGGCGCCCGGATCGATGTCGTAGCTGGCCAGCAGGAAGACGATGTCGCGGTCGACCTCATCGATCAGCGGATGGCGCGTGCGTGGATGCGTGACCCAGCTGCCCATCATGCCCATGGCCATCTGCGTCATCTCGTCGGCATGCGGGTGGTACATGAAGGTGCCGGGCCGGCGGGCGATGAATTCATAGACGAAGGTCTTGCCCGGCTCGATGGCCTTCTGGGTCAGACCAGCCACGCCATCCATGCCGTTGGGCAGGCGCTGGCCGTGCCAGTGCACACTGGTGCGCTCGGGCAGGCGGTTGGTCACGAAGAGACGGACGCGATCGCCCTCGACCACTTCGATGGTCGGGCCCGGGCTTTGGCCGTTGTAGCCCCACAGATGCGCCTTGAAGCCCTTGCACATCTCGCGCACCACGGGCTCGGCCACGAGATGGAACTCCTTGACGCCGTTGTTCATGCGCCAGGGCAGGGTCCAGCCGTTGAGGGTAAGCACCGGGTTGTAGGGCCGGCCGCTGGGCGGTTGCAGCGGCGGCAGTGTCGTGCTGCTTTGATGCAGCACGGGCTCGGGCAATGCTGCCATGGCGACCTTGCTGACCGGCGAGGCGGCCACGGCCAGGGTGCCCAGCCCCAGGGACTTGCCCGCGGCGCCTTGCAGGAAGGCGCGGCGGGAGGACGGAGAGGTTTTCATCGAGGATCCTTTGGTTGGCTCGTTGCGTGTCCGCGCCTCAGTGCGCGGCGCCAGGAGCCGGGGCAAGACCCGAGGCCTGCAGGGGCAGTGACATCGGTCGGCCGACGATCGAGGCCTGAAGCGCGGCATCGGCCAGCCAGAACTGCTGCTGGGCCTGGATCGCTGCAATCACCGCAGCTATCTGTTCGCGACTGTCGGCGAGCAACTCGAATACGCCGATCAGCATGCCGTTGTAGCGAAGCAGGTTCTCCTCCGAGATCTGCTGGCGCAGCGGCACCACCTCGTCGCGGTAGTGGCGGCTCAGGTCCCAGGCGGTACGGTAGGCCGAATAGGCTTCACGCAATTGCGAACCGGCGGCACGCATCGTGGTCTCGAGTTGCCGGCTTGCCGCCAGCGTGCTGGCACTCATCAGGTCGCGCTGCAACTGCCCGCTATCGAACACCGGCAGGCGGACCGCCACCTCGAAGCCGCGGCGCGTCGCTGCACTGCCGGTGGTGCTGTCGGAGACTGAGTCATGGCGCAGCCCCAACTCGATATCGGTCAGGCTGGTGATGCGGGTCAGACCCTGAGCGCGCAGCTGCACCACCAGGGCCGCCTCGGCGATGCGAACGTCCAGCCTTGTGCCGCTGGCGGCAGCGCCGGCGCGCTCCGGGCTGATCGGTGCTGCGGGCAGGGGGGGCAGCCTGTCGGGCAGTTGCAGGCGGGTCGCCTGCGCCTCATCGAGCCCGAGCAGGCGCACCAGGTCCTCGCGGGCCGCCAGGGCCCTGTGCTGGGCTAATGCGGCCTGGCTGGCGGCATCGGCCAGGAAGACCTGTTGGCGTGCCCATTGCAACTTGTTGAAGTTGCCCACCGCTGCCATGCGACGAGCCAGTTCAGCACTGGCTGAGGCCGCTTCCTGCACCTGCCGGGCATACTGGAAACTCTGCGCGGCCGCCACGGCGCGTACCCAGGCCTGGCGCACACGGGTCAGCTGCTCGACCACCTCTGCGCCCAGTTGTACCTGCGCCTGATCGAGCCGCTCGGCCGCGATGGCACGTCGCGTCGGCAGGGTCAGCAGGTCCAGCAAGCCGAAGGCAAACAGTCGCGCCACTTCGAGTTCACCGCCGATGCGGGTGCGCTCGAAGGCCAGTACCGGCGACGGTGCGCGGCCCCCTTGCATGAGCGCGGCGCCCTCGGCCCAGTGACGAGCCAGCAGGGTCTGCAAGGCCGCGCTGTTGTGCAAGGCCACGCGGACCGCATCCTCCTGGGACAGGGGGCGAGCGAGCAGGGTGTTCACCTCGCTCGCCTCGCGATCCGGAAGGGTGCTATCCGGACGGGCGCTGTCCGGACGGACGCTCAGCGGACGCAGTTGCAGGCGACCCTGCGTGAAGGCCGACAAGGCCTGGTTCTGGCTTTCGATGCTGCGCTGGGGGTCGAAGCTGCTGCAGGCGGAAAGGCCGAGCAGCCCCAGCAGCAGGGCTCGGCCCGGCCATGCCAGGCGTCGTGCGGACGAAGACATGGCGCGTTTCATGGCTGGCCTCCTTTGGCTGGTGCGGGCGCATGATGGCGGTGGTGCCCGGCCTCGTGCCGGTCCGCAGGCGAGGCCGGGGACTGGCCGGCCGGGGCGATGCTGCCCGGCGCTGCGACGCCCTGGGCCGCGGGTTCATCTGCCGTTGCGGCGTTCGCGGCGTCGGGCTGGGTTGATTTCAGATAGCTGCGCCAGCCACCGATCTCCTGTACCGTCCGGTTGCTCTGCGGCCATGACTGCAGGCCCGGAAAGGCTTGCGGGCTGTCCTGCTCGAAGACGCTTCGGTAGCTCAGGCGGTAGCGGGTCTGTGCCTCGTCACCTGCCTGTGCCTGGGCACTCAGGGAAATGACACCCACCAGCAATAGCCACCAGGCCCATGCGGTGCGACGGCGGCGGGGATGGATCAGGCCGGCAGGCCGCGCGCGCAGCCTCCGCCCCTTGTGGTCGAACAGTGAAGACATGAAAAATCCCTCGGCACGGCGCAAGCCGGTGCAGCAGCGTGCACCGGATCGCCGTAGTGAACAGGAGCCGGCGCCCGCAGCCGGGGCACCGGGCCGGATCAGCGCGCGGACGGGATGGGGGGGCGATCGAGCCGGGCGATCAAGGCGGCGAGCGGACGTGTCGGCGTCTCGGCAACCAGGGCCAGCGAGGGCCAGGGTGTGCATGCCGGCAAGGTGGCGCAGGCAAGTGCTGCGCCCTGGCAGCAGGGGGCGGGTCGGGCACAGTCATCGGCATCGGGGCTTGCATCATGCCCGGCATGGCTTGCCATGCCCGCCTCGTGATCGGCCACGGTCATTGTGGCGGGATCATGTCCGGCATGACTCATCATCGAGACTGGTGTGTGCCCCATCTGGCACAGCAGGCCGGCGGCCTGCACCGGTCCCTGCAGCAGCAGGGCCAGCAGCACGACGCAGGCAAGGAGCGATGATCTGATCCGGTTCATGTCCCTTTGATATTAAGCCAAAGCCTTGCTGTTCAAGTACCCCCGCGCCCGCTTTTGTTGACCTGCGTCAACAAGACTCAGCCTTCACCAGTGGCGCAGGCGGCGCCGCAACCACAGCGACAGGGCCTTCGCCCCTCGCCAGGCCGCGCTGCTGCGCAGCCAGCCCATCACGCGCTCGCGCGTGCTGCGCCACCAGACGATGGCGCGGGCAAACCAGGCGATGCTCATCAACTGTGTCTCGGTGAGCACGAACAGCCGCCCCAGCAGCGCAGTGCTGAGCAGCTTGGCCAGCAGGATCAGCAGGATGCCCAGGGTTTTCTGCCCCTGGGCGATCAGCCACAGCGCACCAAATTTGAAGGGCAGCAGTGCAATGGCCGGCACGAGGAACAGCAGCACGGCCACCGTCGGGCTGCAGCGGGCAATACGGGCCTCCAACTGCCGGATGACGGGCAGCCGACCCAGCCGCGCCATCAGGCGCGCCAGGGGTCGCCAACCCCACTCCTCGAACAGGATGACCGGCACCATCAGCGCGGTGCCCAGCGCGCGCAGCAGGCGGCGGGTCAGTCGGGGCGACTTTTCGGAAGGCATGAGGCCTTTGGGTGGCATCGGGCAGGTCAGCCTTACAGCGCCTGCAACTCTTCCTCGCTGAAGCCGGCCATGCGGCGGGCATCGAGGTTGAAGGGGCCGACCAGCCGGGGCGCACGGTAGCGCCGCTTCAGGTCCTCGAAGCAGGCCAGTACGTCCAGGCCGCGCTGCGCGCACAACCAGCGATACCAATGGTTGCCGATGGCCACATGGCCGATCTCGTCGCGCAGGATGATGTCCAGGATGTGCGCGGCAGTCTCATCGCCCGCCCGGGCCAACTTGTCGCGCATCGGCGGACAGGCGTCCAGGCCGCGCGCCTCCATCACGCGCGGCACCAGGGCCAGCCGCGCCAGCACATCATCGGCCGTGCGCTCGGCCATCTCCCAAAGGCCATCATGGGCGGGGAAGTGGCCGTAGTCCACCCCCATTGATCGAAGATGATCGCGCAGCAGGCGAAAATGCAGCGCCTCCTCGCGCGCGACCTGCGCCCAATCCAGGTAAAAGCGCGCAGGCAGCCCATCGAAGCGCCAGACCGCATCGAGTGCCAGGTGGATGGCATTGAACTCGATATGGGCCAGGGCATGCAGCAACGCAGCCCGGCCCTGCACGCCACCTGCAGCGCGTCGCGGGACGTCTTGAGGGGGTACCAGCTTCGGCTTGTCCGGTCGCCCGGGCCGTGCCGGCTCGGCCATGCATGTCAGCCCTGCGACTGGGGTTTCTTCGGGGGCAAGGCGGGCCGTTTCTGCGGGCGCGTGGGGGAGGCTGTCGACTTGTTGCAGCTTGTCATCGAGGTCGCTGCACAGAAAGGCTTTCAGGGCCAGGGCTCGAAGCATGGTCAGGGGCGAGAATAGAATGAGCCAGTCTACACCCGGCTCCCGGCCGGTGACCGATCAGCCTTGTATGGTGGACACCGGCTTGTCGAAAAGACTGCCCATGGCCTGTTCCTCCAGGTCCATTGCGGCCTCTGCGAAAAAGGCGGTGGTGGCCCGGGTCTCCTGTTCTTCGGCAGAGGGGTCGTCCTCCTGCAGCAGGCTGGCCTGATGGCCATGCATCACGATCGGCAGCATGTCCACCTGACGCCAGGCAGGTGCGCCTGCGGCCAGCACCGTCATCAAGGCCATGCCGCGGGCGGCCCACCAGACCGCACCGGCACCGATGATGGCACTGGCGATGTACAGTGGTTCGCGGCCGATGATCTGCACCAGTCCATGTGAGCGGCCGTCCTCAAGCTGTCCATCGTCCGTCTGCAACTGGACAGTGAGCTCGGACCGGCTGCCCGTCGGGTTCGAGCGGTAGCCGAGACTCAGCCCCTTCACACCCTGCTCGATACCCAAGGGGTCAAGCGTCGACGATGGCGCCGGGTTGTTGGTGTTCAGCACCTGGGACACCCCCTCGCGAGGCAGTTCGATGCCGCTTTCTCGAACAGCATTTTGCGAGGAGCGGTTGCTGGTACTGACCGGCATCAGGTAAGGGGTGCTCGATGTCCTTGCCACTTCCTCGCCCAGGATCGGGCTCATGCTGCTCTGTGAGGAGGTTTCGCTCAGGAATTGCAGTTGCGCGATGATCGCCTTGGAGCGTGCCTGGATGCTTTGCGAGGATGATGTTGCCGTACTCGTGCCGCCCTGCGAGCCGCTGTTGGCGTCGGTTCCGGAGATGATTGTCACCTCGCCGCCCGTACCCGTATTGCGCGTGGTCCCGCCCGAGCCGCTGCCGCCACCAGACCCGCCACCGCCGTCCTGCATGGGCATATAGGCCGGCATCTTGATGGCGAAGGTCTTGGCGATCTGCAGTCCGGCCCTGTCGGTGAGGGCGACGGTCAGCTCATGGGTTTGACCGGAGTTGAGCAGGCCCTGGCCCTGTGCGGTGAGGGACAGGGTGCCGGATTTGGGATCGATGCTGAAGGCCTGGGCCGGGTCGTTGATCAGGGCGTAGGAGAAGG
>JAPOKJ010000071.1 GCA_029977705.1 Burkholderiales bacterium
CCCTCACACGGCTCTGACAAGGGGGAGCGTGGCTCCCCCTTTCAACTGGCGCCCCCGGATTCTCCCAAACGAAACAACCGACCTCCCCGAAAGGCACCATGTCCGCTCCCCTCCAAGACCGTCGCGAAGGCTCGCTGGAAGCACCGACCCGGCATCCGCTCGACTGGCTCAACCCCGAGTTCTACAACGAAGAGGCTGCGCTCAAGGAAATGGAGCGCGTCTTTGACATCTGCCACGGCTGCCGCCGCTGCGTCAGCCTGTGCAACGCCTTCCCCACCCTGTTTGACCTGGTGGACGAGAGCAAGACCATGGAGGTCGATGGCGTCGACAAGAAGGACTATTGGAAGGTCGTCGACCAGTGCTACCTGTGCGACGTGTGCTACCTGACCAAGTGCCCGTACGTGCCGCCCCACCCCTGGAACCTGGACTTCCCGCACCTGATGCTGCGCGGCAAAGCGATCCAGTTCAAGCAGGGCACACCGACCCAGGGCCGCGACAAGCTGCTCTCGAACACCGATATCAATGGCAAGCTGGCCTCGATCCCGGTGGTCGTCCAGGTGGTCAACAAGGTCAACAAGATGCCGGCGGTGCGCGGCCTGATGGAAAGCCAGCTGGGCGTGGACCGCAAGGCCTGGCTGCCCGAATTCGCCCCGCACAAGTTCCGTCCCAACGCGGCGGCCTCCGCCGCCCACCCGGTGCGCAACGGCGAGCGCACGCCGGGCAAGGTCGCGATCTTCTCGACCTGCTACATCAACTACAACGAGCCGGGCATCGGGCATGACCTGATCAAGGTGCTCGATCACAACCGGATTCCACATGTACTGGCCGAAAAAGAGGCTTGCTGCGGCATGCCCAAGCTCGAGCTGGGCGATCTGGAAAGCGTCGCAAAGCTCAAGGAAAAGAACATCCCCCAGCTGGCCCGCCTGGCGCGCGAGGGTTACGCCATCCTGGCACCTATACCTTCCTGCGGCCTGATGTTCAAGCAGGAACTGCCCCTGATGTTCCCGAACGATGCCGATGTGCTGGCGGTGCAGAAGGCGATGTTCGATCCCTTCGAGTACCTGGTGGCGCGACACAAGGATGGCCTGCTCGATACCGACTTCAAGAGCGGCCTGGGCAATGTCTCGTACCACATCGCCTGCCACCTGCGCGTGCAGAACGTGGGTCAGAAGACCCGCGAACTGCTCTCCATGGTGCCGGACACCGAGGTCAACACGGTCGAACGCTGCTCGGGTCATGCCGGCACCTGGGGCGTCAAGAAAGAATTCCACGCCACCGCGATGAAGATCGGACGACCGGTGTTCCGGCAGATGGCCGAGCATCCCAAGGGCGAGACGCGCTGGATCGCCTCGGACTGCCAGCTGGCCGGCCATCACATCGAACAGGGCATGGAAGAAGCCGGGAAGCTGGGGGAGACCGACATGGCCCACCCCCTGACCCTGCTGCGCATGGCCTATGGCCTGCCTGCCTGATCTGCAACCTCCCTCCTCCAAAGACAACACATGACCATGGCCACCATCACCCGAGACTCCCTCTGGACCCTCGAGACCTACGCCCGCAAGCGTCCTGAATTCCGCAAGCAAGTCATCGCGCACAAAAAACTGCGCACCGTCCATCTGGGCGAGCACGTGACCCTGCTGTTCGAGGACGAGATGACGATCCGCTACCAGATTCAGGAAATGCTGCGCATCGAGAGGATCTTCGAAGAAGAAGGCATCCAGCACGAACTGGAAAGCTATGCGCCCCTGGTCCCCGACGGCCGCAACTTCAAGGCCACGATGATGATCGAGTACACCGAGCCCGGCGAGCGCGCCAAGGCCCTGGTGCGCCTGAAGGGCATCGAGCGCAAGGTCTGGCTGCAGGTCGAGGGCTCACCCAAGGTTTATGCCATTGCCGACGAGGATCTGGAGCGCGAGAACGAGGAAAAGACCTCGGCGGTCCACTTCGTGCGCTTCGAACTGAACAAGGACATGGCCGAAGCCCTCAAGTACGGCGTGTCGCTGGCGATGGGCATCGACCATCCCCAGTACGAAATCCAGCACGCCCGCCTGCCGGACGATATCCGCGCCGCCCTGGTCAAGGATCTGGCGTAAAGTCAGGGGCATGAAGCGCGCCCCTCAGACCACGCCATCTGCTCACCCACCGTCCCGGCCGCCAGGCATCTCCCGGTCACGGCGCCGCCTCGCACAGGCCGGCGCCGGGCTGCTGGCGGGCCTGCCGCTGGGCATTGCCGCGCAGGGCTCGACGCCGGTGCGGCTCATCGTTCCCTTCGCGGTTGGAGGGCCGACCGACATCGCGGCCCGCGTCATTGCCCCCCTGCTGGGTGAGGCCATGGGCCGGCCGGTGGTGGTGGAAAACCGGGTCGGCGCGACCGGGGGCATCGGCGCCGAGGCGGTGGCCCGCGCGGCACCGGACGGCTCCACCATCCTGTTCGGTACCAGCAGCATCATGGGCGCCAACCCGGCGCTCTCGCCCCGGCTGTCCTACGATCCGCTGCGCGATTTCGTACCAGTGACCCTGGTGGCGACCATCGACAATGTGCTGGTAGTCCATCCGGCCGTGCCAGCCGGCAACGTGCAGGAATTCATTCGCTACGCCCGCGCCAATCCCGGCAAGCTGTCCTATGGCTCATCAGGCATCGGCAGCACCTACCACCTGGGCGCCGAGATGTTCGCCAGCATGACCGGCCTGCAACTGAACCATGTGCCCTACAAGGGCCAGGGGCCGGCGGCCCAGGACCTGCTGGCCGGGCACCTTCAAGTCATGTTCGATGCCTACAACTCGGCCTATCCGAACGTCAAGGCTGGCAAGGTTCGCGCACTGGGTATTGCCAGCCCGAAGCGGCACCCCGAGTGGCCTGAGTTGCCGACGATTGCCGAGCAGGGCGTGCCAGGTTATGTGACCACCATCTGGATCGCCTTCTTCCTGCCGGCCCGGACACCACGGCCGGTGGTCGACAAGCTGCAGGCCGACACTGCGGCGATCCTTGCCCGCAGCGAGGTACGCGAGCGCTTTGCCCGGCTGGGCATGCAGGCCTCGGCGAGCACACCCGCCGAGCTGGACCAGGTCCTGCGCAAGGAACTGGCCCAGTGGAGCCGCGTGGTCAAGGACGCCAACATCAAGCCGGAATAGCCGCAGCGACGGCCTGCGCCAGGCCCGGCAGCGTATCGCCCGATGGCGGCCTCAGCGCCCGCCCTGCAGCGTGTCGCCGGGTGGCGGCTCAGCGCCCGCCCTGCAGCGCCAGATCCATTTCAGCCCGCACGAGCGCTGCCACGCCTTCGGGGTCCTGCATCGGAATCAGGTGGGTGTGCTCGGTCCATTGCAGGTCGCGACCCTGCGGGAAGGCGGCAGCGATCTGCGGCCAGGTCGGCGAGACGCCGAAATCCGGCACCTTGGCATCATTGGTGGGCGGTTTGGCCCGCAGCACCAGCACCGGAATGTCGACCTTGCCGATGGTCTCGAAGATGCCGATGTCAACGCGCGAGGTCTGATACACATGGGCCTCGGTGGCCGGCGGACAGGCGAGCACGAAGCCCGGGCCCTGCGGATCCGGCAACAGGCCGTGGACACAATAGTCGCGCAGGCACTCGGGCTTCCACACCGCGTACGGCATGCGGTCCCGAAAGCGCGCCATCATCGCCTCGGGCGAATCGAAATGGTTCTGCCGCTTCGAGGCCGGATTGGCAAACGAGGACACCTGGGGTGTCGACTCATAGGCCTCGGGACGCAGCACCAGGGGATCGCACAACAGCATGCGGGCAATCCGTCCAGGCTCCAGGACCACCGCCTGGATGAGCGCATTGCCTCCCATGCTGTGACCGATCGCCAATGCCGGACGCAGGTCCAGGCGGCGCAGCACATCGGCCAGGTCCTCGCCAAAGTCGACCCAGTTCGTCATCGGCCGCTTTTCGCTGCGGCCATGGCCACGCTGCTCCAGCGCCACGATATGCCAGGGCGGCAGGTGCCGGATCATCTCGTCCCAGACGCGGCCATGAAAGCCGGTGGCATGCACCAGAAGGAGGGTGGGAACCTCGCCGCGGCGTTCGGCATGCCACTCCCAATAAGCCAGGCGTGTGCCGTTGGCCTGTATCTCATGCAGTTGCGGGACGCTGATCGGATCGTTGCTCATGGACTGGGAATCACCCGGTAAGGAAGGATGGCAGAAGAAGGAAAGAGTTCAGACGATACTGCGCGCCGACAGCAGGACGATGGCCATGGCCTCGATACCCTCCTGCCGGCCCACGAAGCCCAGCTTCTCGCTGGTCTTGGCTTTGAGGTTGATGCGGCCGGCCTCGACCGTCAGGGCCTGCGCCAGGCGCTGCTGCATCGGCAGGCGATAGGGCAGCAGCCGCGGCGCCTGGGCCACCACGGTCGCGTCGAGGTTGACCAGTTCGTAGCCGGCCTGCCGCACCGAGCGCATCGCCTCTGCCAGCAGGACCATGCTGTCGGCCCCCTTGTAGCGCTCATCGGTGTCCGGAAAATGGGTACCGATATCGCCCAGTCCGGCCGCGCCAAGCAAGGCATCGGTAATGGCATGGGCCAGCACATCGGCATCGGAATGGCCGAGCAGGCCATGGCTGTGTTCGATCGGCACCCCGCCGATGATCAGCTTGCGACCGGGGACCAGGGCATGCACGTCGTAGCCCTGACCGATGCGCTGATTCAACAACAACGCGGGCGGCGCGACGGCCTTTGAGTCAACGGTCATGGGATCTCCATAAGGGCCGGGATGGGCCTGTCGCAAGGGGCAAGGTCATCGGGAAGGGTCCGCGGCCGCGTCCAGAAGCAGGCGCATCCAGTCGAGGTCCTCGCGGGTGGTGACCTTGAAATTGCGCCGGCTCCCCTCGACGAGCAGCGGCTGGACGCCCGCCAGTTCCATGGCGCTGGCCTCATCGGTCACCGCCTCCTGCGCCCGCAGGGCCCGGGCCAGTGAAGCCAGCGGGAACATCTGGGGCGTCTGGGCCGCCCACAGCAGTCGCCGGTCCAGCGTCAGCGCACTGCGTGGTGCGCTGGTCGTGATGGCATCGGCAGCAAGGCCAGCACTGTCCGTGCCAGCGCCGATCGACTTGACCGTGTCGCTGATCGGCAGCGCCAGCAGGCCACCGCTGCGCAAGGGGTCGGCCAGCACAGCCGCGCGCAGGCGCTCGAGATCCTGCGCCTGCAGCCCGGGCCGCGCAGCGTCATGCACCAGCACCCAGGTCGTTGCAGCCTCGTCACATTGGCGCAGCAGATGCTCGAGACCGGCCAGCACCGTATCGCGGCGGGTCGGACCGGCCTCGGCCAGCACCGCGATCCGCCCGCCGAATTCGCCTTGCAGGCGCTGCTGGATCGGGCCCTGCAGGGGATCGTCCTGCGCCACCACGATCAGCACCTGATCGATCCAGGGAGCCGCCAGCAAGGCGCGGGCGCTGGCCTCGAGCATGCTGATCCCCCCTGCCACCGGCAGGTATTGCTTGGCGATGGCGGCTCCAAGCCTCGTCCCGACGCCACCGGCCGGGATCAGTGCCAGCACGCGGTCACGCTCCCGGCGCGGGTGCGAAGCATCACCGCCGGGGCCGGTGGACACCGGTTCCGGGAGGTCTTGTGGAGGCTTTGTCGGATTCACAAGTAAAATTGTAGTGGTGTCTGCCATTCTTCCCCCCAAGTCCGGTGCCCGTGTGGAAGGCACCGCCACTGCCGCTGCTGCCGCCCCCACCCCCGGCCCGAGTGATTTGCCCCGCCAAAGCTGGCGTGCCCGCGAGTGGCCAGCGCTCGGCCGTCATGTCGGCCTGCCCGGTGGCATGGGCAGCAGCGATGCCTGGCTGGTGTCGCAGCTGTTGCTCGATGAGCGTCGCCAGGGGCCAATTGCGCTGGTCACTGCGAATCCGGTCGACGCCCAGCGTCTGGTCGAGGAGATCGCCTGGTTTTGCCCGCAGCATCGGCTGGCCTTGTTCCCGGACTGGGAAACCCTGGCCTATGACCAGTTCTCGCCCCACCAGGATCTGATCTCTGAGCGCTTGGCCACGCTATACCAGCTTGGCCAGGGACAACTCGACTTGGTCGTGATGGCGGCCAACACCGCCCTGCACCGGCTTGCACCGCCCTCCTTCCTGGCCTCCAACACCTTTTTCTTTCGCAAGGGCCAGACCCTTGACGAAGCGGCGCTGCGCACCCAGCTGGCAACGGCCGGTTACGAGCATGTGTCGCAGGTAGTGCGGCCCGGCGAATTCTGTGTCCGCGGCGGGCTGATCGACCTGTATCCGATGGGCGCCCCCCTGCCCTTGCGGCTGGACCTGTTCGGCAACGAGATCGAATCGATCCGCAGCTTCGATCCCGACAATCAACGCAGCCTGTTCCCGCAGCCCCAGGTCCGCATGCTGCCGGGACGGGAGTTCACGCTCGATGAGCCGTCCCGGCAATTTTTTCGCAACAAGTGGCGCGAGCGCTTTGAAGGCGATCCGAGCAAGTGTGCGGTCTACAAGGATGTGGGCGTGGGCATCGCCTCGGCCGGCATCGAGTACTACCTGCCCCTGTTTCACGAGCAATGCGCCACTGTCTTTGATTACCTGCCCGCCCAGGCACTGGTCCTGACCCATGGCGACATCGAAGACGCCGCGCGCCACTTTGCCGAGGATGTCGAGCAGCGCTACAGGTTTCTCAGCCACGACCCCGAGCGCCCCCTGCTGACGCCGGCCGAGCTGTTCATCGATGCGCAGGCCTTTTTCATCGGCTGCAAGGGCTTCGGCCGCTTCAGCCTGCGTCCGGGCCTGCGGCCGGCCGACAGCGACGGCGGCAGCACCGATGCCATCGCCTTCAGCGTGCCCGACGTGGCGATCGACCGGCGGGCCGAAGAGCCACTCAACCGGCTGGCGGGCCTGCTCTCGCGCACCGACCGGCATGTGCTGATCCTGGGCGAGTCCGAGGGCCGCCTCGAGACGCTGACGCAATTGTTCGAGCAGCATGGCCTGAAGCTGCCGCATGTCACCGACTGGCACAGTTTCCAGCGCAGCCTGACGCCCCCGGGTGCCGGTCAGCAACAGATGGCCCTGGGCGCAGCCCCCTTGCAGCTGGGCTGCCTGCTCGAGGCCGAGAACCTGATCCTGATCACCGAATCAGAGCTGTTTGCCAGCAGCGGCCGGCGTGCGCGGCGCGGCAAGCGCGAAGCACAGACCAATGTCGATGCCCTGATCCGCGACCTGTCCGAACTGCGCATCGGCGATCCGGTGGTGCATACCCAGCATGGCATCGGCCGCTACCAGGGCCTGGTCAACCTGGACCTGGGCGAAGGCAGCACCGAGTTCCTGCACCTGAAATACGCCGGCGATGCCACGCTCTATGTGCCGGTGGCGCAGCTGCATGTGATCGGGCGCTACAGCGGGGCCAACCCCGAAGATGCCCCGCTGCATCAGCTGGGCTCAGGCGCCTGGGAAAAGGCCAAGCGGCGCGCGGCCGAACAGGCGCGCGACACTGCCGCCGAGCTGCTCAACCTCTATGCCCGACGCGCCTTGCGCCAGGGCCATGCCTTCAAGTTCGCGCCGGCCGATTACGAGATGTTCGCCGAGGGCTTCGGCTTCGAGGAAACCCCCGACCAGTTGGCGGCGATCCATGCCGTGGTGCAGGACATGACCTCGGGCAAGCCGATGGACCGGTTGGTCTGCGGCGATGTGGGCTTTGGCAAGACCGAAGTCGCCCTGCGCGCGGCCTTCGTGGCCGTCAACGATGGCAAGCAGGTCGCGATCCTGTGCCCGACCACCCTGCTGGCCGAGCAGCATTTCCAGACCTTCAGCGACCGCTTCTCGAACCTGCCGGTGCAGGTCGCCGAGCTGTCGCGCTTTCGCTCGGCCAAGGAGGTCAAGGCGGCGATCGAGGGTCTGAACGCCGGCCGCATCGACATCGTGATCGGCACCCACAAGCTGCTCTCGGGCGATGTCAAGTTCGATCGCCTGGGGCTGGTGATCATCGATGAGGAACACCGCTTCGGGGTGCGCCAGAAGGAAGCCCTGAAAGCCTTGCGTGCCGAGGTTGATGTCCTGACCCTGACCGCGACACCGATCCCGCGCACCCTCGCGATGAGCCTGGAGGGCATCCGTGATTTCTCGGTGATCGCCACTGCTCCCCAGAAGCGTCTGGCCATCAAGACCTTCGTGCGCCGCGAGAGTGCCGGTGCCATCCGCGAGGCCCTGCTGCGCGAGCTCAAGCGCGGCGGCCAGGCCTATTTCCTGCACAACGAGGTCGAGACCATCGAGAACCGCCGCCAGGCCCTCGAGGCCCTGATGCCGGAGGCGCGCATCGTGGTCGCCCATGGCCAGATGCCCGAGCGCGACCTGGAACGGGTCATGAAGGACTTTCATGCGCAGAAGTACAACGTCCTGCTGTGCACCACGATCATCGAGACCGGCATCGATGTGCCCAGCGCCAATACCATCGTGATGCACCGCGCCGACAAGTTCGGTCTGGCCCAATTGCACCAATTGCGCGGACGGGTCGGCCGCTCGCATCATCAAGCCTATGCCTATCTGCTGATTCCGGATGAATCGGCGATCACCAAGGATGCCAAGAAGCGCCTGGAAGCCATCCAGATGATGGAAGAGCTGGGCTCAGGCTTCTACCTCTCGATGCACGACCTGGAGATCCGCGGCGCCGGCGAGGTACTGGGTGATTCGCAGTCCGGGGAGATGATAGAGGTCGGCTTCACCATGTACAGCGAGATGCTCAATGAGGCCGTCAAGGCGATGAAGGCCGGCAAGGAGCCCGATCTGGCCGCCCCACTGCCCTCGACCACCGACATCAACCTGCATGTGCCGGCCCTGCTGCCCAATGACTACTGCGGCGATGTCAACGAGCGGCTGAGCCTGTACAAGCGGCTGGCCAATGCCGAGAGCCTGGATGCCCTGGAGGGGCTGCAGGAAGAGCTGGTCGACCGCTTTGGCAAGCTGCCCGACCAGGCGCGCGCCCTGCTCGAGAGCCATCGCCTGCGCATCCTGGGCAAACCGCTGGGCATTGCCAAGATCGATGCCAACGAGGAAAGCGCCCTGATCCAGTTCGTGCCCAATCCACCGATCGACCCGGCCCGCATCATCAAGTTCATCCAGAGCCGCAAGGATGCGCGCCTGGCCGGTCCGGACAAGCTGCGCCTGAGCATGCCGGTCAGTGACCTGGCCCAGCGCGTGACCCGGGTGCGCGAGGTGCTCAAGGCCTTGTCATGATGCCCGTGCCAGCACTGCCGGCCTGAGGACTACCCCGGCCTGCCTTCCCCCATCCCATCATCCATCCCCTCATCCATCCCTTCACCCAACCCCTCTCAGACGCCGACCCATGATCGACCTGGTCCTGCAGCACCCGAACATCAACTACGACATCATGCCAGGCTTCAATGGCATGGTGGGCGAGCCGCCGCGCGCCATCGGCACCACCTATGCCCGCTGGCACGGCATCGAGGACAAGCCCGAGATCACCGCCGAACGGGTGCGGGCCCTGGCCGCTGAAAATCAGGTCGATGCAGGCCTGGCGCCCGCCCAGCGAAAGCTCAGCGATTTCAGGCTGATCGCCTTCGACATGGATTCGACCCTGATCACCATCGAGTGCCTGGACGAGATCGCCGACTTCTGCGGCAAGAAGAGCGAAGTCGCCGCCATTACTGAAGCGGCCATGCGCGGCGAGATCAAGGACTATGCCGAGAGCCTGCGCCGCCGCGTGAAATTTCTCGCCGGCCTGCCGGAGACGGTGCTGGCTCAGGTCTATGAGGAGCGCCTGCGCCTGACGCCCGGCGCGCGCGAGCTGGTGCAGGCCTGCCAGGCGGCAGGACTGAAGATCCTGCTGGTATCAGGCGGTTTCACCTACTTCACCGGCCGGCTGCAAAAGGAGCTCGGCCTGGACTTCGTCCGCTCCAATCAGCTGGGCATCGAGAACGGCCGCATGACCGGCGAAGTCGTCGGCGAAATCGTCGATGCCGACATCAAGCGGCGCACCGTGCTCGAGACCTGTCAGGCCATCGGCTGCGATCCCTCGCAGGCCATTGCCTGCGGCGATGGCTCCAACGACCTGAAGATGATGGCAGCGGTCGGTGTCTCGATCGCCTACCGGGCCAAGCCGATCGTGCAGGGCCAGGCGACCTATGCCATCAACCACAATGGCCTGGATGCCGCCTTGCGTTTCATCGAGCCGCGTCGACCCGCCGTGCCGGCTCAAGCTGGCGCCGGCGCCTGAGCGGCTGCGGCGCGCTCAGCGTGCCCGCGCCACATCGTTGGCGGTGACGGCATCGGCGCGATTGCCCCAGCTTTGCCGAACATAGCTGAGCACGGCCGCGATATCCCCGTCGTCCAGCTGGTGGCTGAACGGCGGCATGCCGTAGGGACGGGGATTGCCGGTGGTCACCGGTGCAAAGCCCCCCTCAATGACGACCTTGATCAGGTTCTGGGGAATTTTCAACTCGACCGCCCGATTGCCAGCCAGCGGAGGATAAGCGCCTGGCGCGCCCTGCCCTTGCGCGCCGTGGCAGTCCTTGCAATGCTGCTCATAGACCTCCTGTCCCCGGGCCAGCAGGCCCGGCGCGGCCGGACGATACTGGGCAGGCCTGGGCTGGCGTGAGGCCGGCAGGTCCTGCAGATAGTCGACCATCGCCGCCCGGTCGTCCGCACTCAGGTGTTGGGTGCTGCCCTGCACGATCTCGGCCATCGGACCAAGCACCGAGCCGCGCGCCGCCATGCCGGTACCGAGCAGGGCCAAGACCTGGTCACGCGGCCAGTCGCTCACCCCGGCCTCATGCGGCGCCCGCAGGGAAGGGGCATACCAGTCACGCATCGGCATCAGGCTGCCATCGAGCAGATCGTCCGAGGCAATGCCGCCCAGCGCCGAGCGTGGCGAATGGCAATCACCACAATGGCCCAGGGCCCGGACCAGGTAGGCGCCCCGGTTCCAGGAAGGCGATTTGTCGGGCCGGGTCGCCAGGGTGGCCGGCCTGAAATACAGGGCGCGCCAAAGCCCCAGCGCCGCCTGGGTATCGAAGGGGAATCGCAAGGCGGCCGGCCGATTGGCCTGCGCCACTGCGGGCAGGCCAGACAGGAAGGCATACAGGTCATCGCTGTCTTGCCGCTGCATCAGGCTGTAGCTGGTGTAGGGAAAGGCGGGCGAGAGCCAGCGGCCATCACGCGACTGGCCGTGCCGCAGGGCACGCCAGAAGTCATCCGCGCTCCAGGCGCCCAAGCCATGAATCCGATCCGGGGTGAGATTGGATGAGAACACGGTGCCGAACGGGGTCTCGATGGCGCGCCCTCCGGCATAGGGCAAGCCGCCCGGCCGGGTGTGGCAGGCGGCACAGTTGCCGGCGCGGGCCAGATAGGCGCCGCGAAGCCTGGCCTGGGCAGCATCGGCCGGCAACCCGCCCGGCTCAAGGGGCGGCATCCGGTTCAGCCAGACCACCCAGCCGCCCAACATCAGCAGCCCAAGGACCGAAAGTGCGAGCAATCGAAGCAGCAGGCGGCGCATGCGGGACCCCGGCCTCATCGAAAGCCGCTGCCACAGGGCAGCGCGAGGGCGGCCTGCGCCGATGGCGACAAAGGCTGGGCGGCCTTGGCCGATGCCGTCACGGTCTGGCTGGCCAGCCAGTCGATCACGGCGGCCACTTCATCGGGCTGCAGTCGTCGCGCGATACCGGCCATGCAGTCCGGTTCGGCGGCCACGCGCTGCCCGCTGCGCCAGGCACCCAACTGCGCCGCCAGGTAGTCCCGAGACAAGCCTAGCAGACCCGGCACAGCCGGCAGGCGGCCGGTCATCGCTTCACCGTGGCACTGCACGCAGGCTGGCAGTTGTCGGCGCGTATCGCCCTCACGGATCAAGGTCCGGGCAATGCGCGCCGCCTTTGCATCCTGCTGCAGGGGCGGCGGCGGCGCATAGGGCAGATCCAGCCCTGCAAAATGGGCGGCGATCTCGCGCAGGTAATCGTCGGTCAGGGGTGCCAGCAGGCGTGCCATGGCCGGATTGCTGCGACGGCCGTCGCGAAAGTGCTGCAACTGGTTGAACAGGTAGCCCGCCGGTTTGCCGGCAATGCGCGGGAAATAGCCGGCCTGGGTCGCGCGCCCCTCGCGGCCATGACAGCCGGTGCAGGCCAGCATGCGCTGGGCCATGCTGTCGGCAATGGCGGGCGTTGCGGGCAGCGCAGGCGTCGCGGGGGTCACGGGTGTCTCGGGCGTTGCGGGCATCGCGCCGGACGGCACGAGCCAAAGGGTCAGCGCCAGCGTCGGCCCAGCAAGACATGCACCGATCCGATCCATCCGCCGACGCAACGCTTGCCTGCCAGCCTCCTGCCCCGTCCCAGCCACCAAACCACTCACCACTCGTGTTGCTTGCCCAGGCTGTCTCGGACAGCCATACCGGCGACATGCCATCGCCCCAGATTCAGCAGATAATAGCTGACATGAAAGACCTTCAATCCGTCCGTTTGTCCATGCTCGACCTGGTGGCTGTCCGCGAGGGGCACACGCCCGGCGAGGCGATTGCCCTGGCCGTGCGTACCGCCCGCCATGTCGAGCAGCTGGGCTTCAATCGTTACTGGCTGGCCGAGCATCACAACATGCCCGGCCTGGCCTGTTCGGCCACCGCCGTGCTCATCGGTCACCTGGCCGCCGCCACGCGCAGCATCCGCATCGGTTCCGGCGGCATCATGCTGCCCAACCATGCGCCACTGGTGGTGGCCGAGGCCTTCGGGACGCTCGCCTCGATCTACCCCGGGCGGATCGACCTGGGACTGGGGCGCGCTCCGGGCACCGACCAATGGACCATGCGGGCCCTGCGTCGCGACCGCGTGGAAACCGAGGACGACTTTCCGCGCGATGTCACCGAACTGCAGCAACTGCTGGGGCCGACGAAACCGGGCCAGCGCATCGTGGCATGCCCGGGCGCGGGCACCGAGGTACCGATCTGGCTGCTGGGCTCGAGCCTGTTTTCGGCGCAGTTGGCCGCCATGAAGGGCCTGCCCTATGCCTTTGCATCGCACTTCGCGCCGCGCTTCCTGATGCAGGCGATCAACCTGTACCGCAACCTGTTCAGACCCTCGGCGGTGCTGGACAAGCCCTACGTCATGATCGGTGTGCCGGTGATCGCCGCCCCCAGCGATGAAGAGGCCGAATTCCTGGCCAGCAGCACCTACCAGCGCATCCTGGGCATCCTCACCAATCAGCGCCGCAAGCTGCAGCCACCGGTGCCCCAGTTGCGCGAGCGGCTGCATCCGCAGGAGCGCGACGCGATCGACGACTTCCTGGCCGCTGCCGTCATCGGCGGTCCTGAACGGGTCAGGCTTGGCCTTCAGGCCCTGGCCAATGCCACCCAGGCCGACGAATTCATCCTGGTCTCCGATGTCTTCGATCCCGACCTGCGGCTGCGCTCGCTCGAGATCACGGCAGCCGCCCGGGAGGCGGTTCCCACTCCGGCCTGAGCCTTGCGCTCGAGCCTGCCAAGCCCTTCAAGACCTCCGGAGCACGCATGGATACCGCCGTCACCGCCACCGAAGCCCAGATCCTCGCAGCCGTTCAGGCCTTGCGGCCACAGGCTGTGGACTGGCTGTCGAAACTGGTGGCCGAGCCCTCCCTGCTCGGCCAGGAGGCCGGCGCCCAGAGGCTCGTCAAGCAGGCCTTTGCCGATCTGGGCCTGCAGGTCAATGAATTCCTGATCGACGAGGCCCGGCTCAAGCAGCACGAGGCCTGGTCTCCCTCGATCGTGTCCTACGAGGGGCGGCCCAATGTGGTGGGAGTGCATGAGCCGCGCGGCCGCACCCGTGGCAAGTCCCTGATCCTGAACGGGCATATCGACGTGGTGCCGGTGGGCGCCGCCTCGCTCTGGACCCGTCCCCCCTTCGAGCCCCGCATCGAGGGCGATCGGCTCTACGGTCGCGGCTCGGCCGACATGAAAGCCGGCATCGTCGCCTACACCATGGCCTTCAAGGCCTTGCAGAGCCTGGGCTATGAACCAGCCGCCCGGGTCATCCTGCAGTCGGTGGTCGAAGAGGAATGCACCGGCAATGGTGCCCTGGCCTGCCTGGTGGAAGGCTATACCGCCGATGGCGCCCTGATCACCGAACCGGTCGCCGGCGTGATGACCGGCCAGATGGGCGTGATCTGGCTGGCGATCGAGACCAAGGGCCTGCCAGTGCATGCCGCCTACGCCCACACCGGTGTCGCCGCCATCGAATTCGCCCAGTACCTGGTGACCCGACTGCGCGAACTCGAAGCCCACTGGAACGAACCGGCGCAGCGTCATCCGCACTTCTGCCAATTCGATCATCCGGTCAATTTCAACCTGGGCAAGATCCAGGGCGGCGAATGGGCCTCATCGGTTCCTACCGAATGCCGCGTCGATCTGCGCCTGGGCTTTTATCCGGGCATCAAGCCAGCCCAGGTGCGTCGCGAGGTCGAGGCCCTGCTCGAGAAGGCGCACCGCGAGCATCCCCAGGCCGGCAATCTGCAATACAAGATCGTTTACCAGGGGTTCCAGGCCGAAGGGCTGGTCGTGGACATGGAACAGCCGCTGATCACCGAACTGATCGGCGTCCATGAGAGCGTCTCGGGTCAACCCGTCAGGCGCAATCCCTTCACCGGCACCACCGACGTCAAGTTCTTCCATCTTTACGGCGGCATTCCCTGCACCTGCTACGGACCCAGCGGCGCCGATATCCACGGCATCGACGAATGGGTGTCGATCGACAGCATGATGGAGTGCACGGCGGTGCTGGCCGTGCTGATGGCGCGCTGGTGTGGGCTGAACCCGCTGGCAGCGCCTGGCCAGGCGTCCTGAGCCCCACGCTGCGCCGGCCGGCGCGGGCACCGGGTTGACGGACCGACGGGGGCGGCCTCGATCGGCACCTAGTCCAGGCGCACGTGATCAAACAGCCTGAAAAAGCGCAGCAGCGCGCCGCCATCCGGTGACACACTGGCCTGCCCCGAGGCCAGCACTTCGGCCAGATTGCGCTTGCCACTGTACAGATCCGCCCAGACCGAATGGGTGGTGCTCATCTTCAGGCAGCCGGCGGGACCCGGACCCGCTGCAAACCGCGCCACCCCATCGACCACGTGCAAGGTCCCGGTGACCTGCTTGTCACTCAGGCTCAGCTCGAAAGCGATATCGGCACCGGCCGCCTTGTCGGGATCGAGTTGCACACGCAAGGCCTCCAGAAAACGCAGCGGCGGTGCGTTCAGGATCTGGAAGCGATTGGAACGCCAGCTCGACTGGCCGATGGGATCGATGCGACCTTCCAGCTCGAGAGCCTGGGTCAGGCAGACACTGCGGGTATTGGCTGCCGTCGTGGCCTGCGCCATCGCCCGCAGCGCACGGGCCTTGAGGGCCCGTCCGGCGGGCTCCTGCGGCTCGCTGCGCACCAGATAGTCCGCCAATTGCAGGGCCCATGAAATTTCGCGGTCCTGCAGCGCGGCCTCGGCCTGCGCCTGCATCGCCGCCCGACCGCCGAAACCCTTCACCATGCGCTGCGCCTCGTCCTGCGGCGCCAGTCTATGCAGGTGGCTGGCCTCCATGTCGTACCAGCCGAGCAGGCCGCCATGGACGGCACGCACATGGTAGGCCACCTCGCCGTAATGCTCCGGGATGAAGGGACTGGCGGCCAGTCGTGCCGGCAACCGTACCCGGGCAACGATTTCTTCCAGGCTCAGGCCGTCATTCATGCCTCGCACCGTCTGGTCCCAGATGAACTGGATGCTGTCGCGATAGTCGGACAATGCACGGCGTGTGTTGGCCTTGCCCGAGATCGGCTGTCCATGCACGCCCACCAGGTGCATCGGATCCATCTCGCGGATGCGGTCGATGGCACGCACCAGTTGCAGCGGATCGCGATAGGCCTCGCCCCGCAGGGTATAGATGTTGAACAGCACCGGCCAGATGTGGTTGTTGACCACGCAATCGAGTTCAGGCAAGTGGATGATCACGGTGTCATCACTGTCCGATGGCGCCGGCACGAAGCGCACCTCGGTGCCGGCGATGCGCGTGCTCATCTCTTCGCGGATCCAGTGGGTCGGCGTCACGAAGCGGCGCGTGGTCGGCCGATGCTTGTGGAAGAACACCGGCCCCAGGCCCTGGTTGGGCATGGCATCCGGCCCCTCTTCGGGCAGGTAGAAGCTGAACTGGGCGCGTGCCCGGCGCGAGTAGGCCGGTCCGATCTCGGAGGCGGTATCGGCCAGGTTCTTGGGAATGTTGACGTGCCCCCAGATCTGAAGGTCGGCCACCGGCTCCTGCTGCCATGCCGGTGTGCCGTGGGCATAGTGCGAGTGGGAATAAAGGATCGCCTTGAGCGGATCCGTGCGGATGGCGCGAAAGGCCTGACGGATTTCCTCGCACTCCTCGATGCCTTCCCCGGTCTCGACGATGATCAGGCCTTCCGGCGCCTTGATCATCACCGCATTGGACATGCCGAATCCGACCGCCGACCAGATCCGGTCACCGGCTGGATAAATGCCCTTGGTCAGGCGGTCCGAATGGGCGATCAGTGAACGATCGGCCAGCGCCCCATTCGGGCCGGTGATGACATCGGGCATGCCGCCCTGATAGCGCGAGGGGGAGGCAGGGACAGTGCTTTCGGTCATGGGCGATCTCGGGGCTGGGGGTGACGGCGCCCATGATCACACGGGCCGGCCGGGACCGGCACCGGGGGCCTCACATCATGAGACCGAACCGGCGCGCACTGCTTCAAGATCGTATTCGCGGGCTGCAACGATCTGCGCATCGATCCACTGCCCCACCTTCAGGGCGCGTGCTTCCTTTGCCGTCTGCGGATACAGGTAGATCAGGCCATCGATCTCCGGCGCCTCGCCGCTGGAGCGGCATTCGGCGCGGACCGCACCATCCTCATCCTCCCCAATGGCATCGACCAGGACCTTTGTCTCGGTCCCCACGCGCGCCTCGAGACGCTCGCGCGAGATGGCCTGCTGCACTTCCATGAAACGCTCGCGGCGCTCCTCGCGCAGGGCCTCGGGCAATTGCCCCGGCAAATCGTTGGCCGTCGCCCCTTCAACCGGCGAGTAGGCAAAGCAGCCCACGCGGTCCAGTTGCGCTTCGCGCAGGAATTGCAGCAGGTAGTCGAATTCGGCCTCGGTTTCGCCCGGAAAGCCGGCGATGAAGGTGCTGCGGATGGTCAGTTCCGGACAGGCCTTGCGCCAGCCCTGGATGCGCTCGATGTTCTTCTCGCCGGAGGCGGGCCGCTTCATGCGCTTGAGCACAGCCGGATGGGCATGCTGGAAAGGCACGTCCAGGTAGGGAAGCACCTTGCCCTGCGCCATCAAGGGCAGGATCTCGTCGACATGGGGATAGGGATAGACATAGTGCAGGCGCACCCAGACATCGAGCTGGGCCAGCTCGCGCACCAGTTCGGTCATGCGGGTGCGCACCGGCCGGCCATCGACGAAACCAGTGCGGTACTTGACGTCGACCCCGTAGGCACTGGTGTCCTGAGAGATCACCAGCAGCTCCTTGACCCCGTCCTTGACCAGGGCCTCGGCCTCACGCATCACCTCGCCGATCGGGCGGCTGACGAGATCTCCCCGCATCGAGGGAATGATGCAGAACGAGCAGCGGTGATTGCAGCCCTCGGAGATCTTCAGGTAGGCGTAGTGTCGCGGCGTCAGCTTGAGCCCGCCGGCCGGCACCAGATCGGAAAAGGGATCATGCGGCTTGGGCAGATGCTGGTGCACATGGCCCATCACTTCGTCGAGCGCATGCGGGCCGGTCACGGCCAGCACACTGGGATGAATTTCGCGGATCAGCCCGCCGTCGGCGGCATCACCAGCCTGCCCCTTGCGGGCCCCCAGGCAACCCGTGACGATGACCTTGCCGTTCTCATTGAGGGCCTCGCCGATGGCATCGAGAGACTCACGCACCGCATCATCGATGAAGCCGCAGGTGTTGACGATGACCAGATCCGAGCCCTTGTAATCCGGCGCGATGTCATAGCCCTCGGCGCGCAGCTGGGTGACGATGCGTTCGGAATCGACGAGCGCCTTCGGGCAGCCCAAGGAGACAAAGCCTACGGAAGCCATTCGAAATCCTGAGGAAAGGTAGGGTCCTGCACCGGGCAGGAAGCATCAGGCGCCGCGCCCGGACGAACCGCGCGCCCGGACGCCAACTAGCGGCGCTCGCCGCCGGTGGGCGGGGGGAAGGGAAAGGTCTGGAAGATCGAGCGAGAGTTCTGCTGCATCTGCTCTTGCATCTGCACGAACATGTTCTTGCTCTGCTCGATGTAGTTGGACATCATCGATTGCACCATGGGCGTCTGCATCGACATGAACTGTGTCCACATCTCCGGATTGGGCATGCCCTTGTTGTCATAGAAGCCCTTGGAGGCGTCCTGCATCTTGGCCTGAATCTCTACGAAGGCCTGCATGCTCTTTTCGAGGTAGGCGCCCATCATGCCCTGGGTGGCCTGGCCATAGAAACGGATGATCTGCGACAGCATCGGCGCCGAGAACAGGGGCGAGCCTGCCGCCTCGGCCTCGAGGATGATCTGCAGCAGGATCTGCCGGGTCAGGTCCTCGTTGGACTTGGCGTCCACCACCGTGAACTCATCGTTGGCCAGCACCAGCTGCCGCACATCACTGAGCGTGATGTAGGTGCTGCTCTGGGTGTCGTAGAGCCGGCGGTTCGGATACTTCTTGATGGTGCGCATAATTTCGCGATTCTAGCGGAAAGCCTGAAACCGGCAAATGAAGGCCAATTTGCGGGGGTTTGAGGCAGGATCAGGCACGATTCCGGCAAAAACCGCGAGCCAAGGCCTCATTGCGCGTCTTCGGCC